>NZ_LBJZ01000170.1:0-93932 GCF_028128935.1 Bradyrhizobium sp. CCBAU 11361 | reverse complement strand
CGGCCGGCGCGGTGTTGGCGGTGGTGGTCGGCGGCGGAGCCGGTGGGGGCGGCGCAACGGGCGCCGGCGCTGTGGCTGCGGACGGCGCTGCAACGGGAGCAGGGGCCGGCACAGGAGCAGCCGGGGCTTGCGGATCGGCCTTGGCCTCTTGCGGCGCCTGCTGGCCCGGACTTGTCTCGTTCTTCTTGGCCTTCTTGGCCTTGCCCTGGCCGGTGTTGTCGTAGACGCCGGGGATCGACACCGTGCCCCGGTCGGGGTCGATGCGGATGGTGCGGCCGCCATATTCGAAAGTGTACTGCGCTTGCGCAGCGGTGCTCGCCAAAAGGAATGCGGCCGTGGCCAACAGCTTCCTCATTTCCGTCTCCTGAACAGCTGGTCCCCGTACCAACGCTTACGCGCCGGTTCGATCGCAAAAAGTGATCTAGATCACTTTCATCCGTATGAGTCGTGCTCCGGCAGGTTCGGGTTCAATGCGCCCGGAACCCGTCCACAATTTGGCCGAAGCAGCGACAGGAGGACGCGATCTGGAGACCCGTTCCGCTGAAATCGGGACGGGTCTCTTGATTGCAGTATTGACGCGTTTTCTTGCCGCGAACCGCTACCTGCTTCGCGCGAAAACGCTCTAGTCGAACCAGGCGGCGTAGATCTTCCTGTAGCTGCCGTCCTCCATGGAAATGTGCAGCCACTGGTCGACGAAGGCCTTCAGCGCCATGTCGCGCTGGAGCCAATAGGCCTTCTCGGAGAAGTCGAACGGTTTTTCCGGATGCACTGCGCAGAGCACGCCGGCATGCTGCTTCTGCTGGTAGCGCGTCTCGGAAGCGTCGGTCATCATCAAATCGGCATTGCCCTTGGCGATCTCGTCGAAGATCTCGGTATTGTCGGGGAAGACGGTGATGTCGGCGTCCTTGATGTTGGCACGCGCAAAGCGCTCGTTGGTGCCGCCGGGATTGACGATGACGCGGGTGCCCTTCTTGTCGATATCAGGGAGTGTCTGGTACTTGCCGACGTCGGCGCAGCGCGCGATTGGGGTCTTGCCCTCGCGCATGATCGGCATCGAGAAGAAGCCCTTCTTCTGCCGGTCGAGCGTCACCGAGACGCCGCCCATGGCGATGTCGAACTGGTCGGCCTCGAAGTCCTTCATCAGCTTCGGCCAGGCCGTCGGCACGAATTCGACCTTGACGCCGAGCGCCTTGCCGAGTGCCTCCGCCATGTCGACGTCGAAGCCGCTGAACTGCTGCGTGGCCTTGTCCAGATAGGTGAAGGGCTTGTAGTCGCCGGTCATGCCGACGCGCAGTGTGCCGCGCTTGACGATCTCGTCGAGGCGCGAGGGCGCGGGCGCCGGCTGCTGCGCATGGGCCGAAAGGTTCACCAGCAACGCCACAGCCAAAGCCGACAGGAATCGAACGGTCATCTCTTCTCCACCCAAGCCCGAGCTGTCATTGTGCAGCTCTTCGGACGTGGATTTAGACCAGATGCCAGTCGCTGGCGAGCCGGAATTGGGAGGAATTTTGAAGTGACGATCTCGATGTACGAGGCCTCGGTCGGCCTCTTCGTTCCGTACTTGCGCAACCTGTCCGCGCTGCTGGACAAGGGCGTGGCCTACGCCGAGACCCGCAAGTTCAACCCGGCGGTCCTGCTCGGCATGCGGATGGCGCCGAATATGTACGATCTGGCGCAGCAGGTCGGCGAGGCCTGCCGTCACGCCACAGTCGCTCCGGCCTTGCTGGCGCAGCGCGAGCCGGTGGCGCTGCCGGCGCTGGAGCACGACATGGCCGGGCTTCAGGCGCGTATCGCAACGTCAATTGAGTTCATCGAGGGCCTGCCGCGGGCCGAGATCGACGCGGCGGCGGAGCTGAATGTCTTCTTCAGGCTGAAGAACGGGGCCGAGCTGCCCTTCACCGGGCGGACGCTGCTGCTGACGTTCAGCGTGCCGCAGTTCTTCTTTCACGTCACGACGGCCTACGACCTGTTGCGGCACGCAGGCGTCGAGCTCGTGAAGCGGGATTTTCTCGGCCCGCGCGAGCGCTAGATCGCTTAGGCTTCGCCCTTGCGCTCGAACTCGGCGAGCGAGCTGCGGCCGGCGATCTCGCTGCGCAGCTCTTCGAAGCGTCGGTGTGCCTCGTGCTCGTGCGCGTCGACGAAATGCACCGCGGCTTCGCTCGTCATTGGGCCGCTGACCACGGGCGCGGACTGCTCGCCGATGGTCTCGTGGACGTAGAACTGGTCGTCATCGCCGCGATGGACCGTCCATTTGAGGCGGATCGCAACCATCGGCCCAGGACCGACCTTGCTGTAGCCGTCGGCATCGGTGTGCTCCGGCACCAGCGGCTGCTCCTCGACCACCGGATGCTCATCGGCAACCGGCTGCTCGTCGACGACCGAATCCTCCTCGCCAGCCGCCGTTTCCGTTTCGGCGTCGCGGACGACGAGAACGGGCTCGGGGTTCTCCAGGATGCTGGCGATGGTCGCCAGCGCGTGGTCGGTCGGGTCGATTTCTGACAAGGGTCCATCCTCCAGCTCGACGCGGCCGGCAAGTTTGTCCCACTGCCGCCGCGGCTCGGCTTATTACGCGGGTTTGATTAAGGCTGAGTTGGGGCTCGATCTGCACCAAAATGGGACGCATTCTGGCGTTCCGAAGGCGGGCGGACTAACGCACGATCCGGAAAAGTGCGCGGCGGTTTTTCCGAAAAGATCATGCTCAAACGATAATCCAAAGCGCGATGACGATTCATCACGCTTTGGCCGCCCGCCTTGCGGTTTGCTCAGCCCAGCACGTCCTGATTGATGATGTTCTGCCGGATGGGATCGCCGTCCAGCACACTCAGGATGTTGCGCGCGGTCTGCTCGCTCATGCGGCTCACCGACTCGACCGTGACACCCGCGACATGCGGGGCCATGATGACGTTGGGCAGCGCGAACAGCGCATTGCTGACCGGCGGCGGCTCCACCTCGAACACATCGATGCCGGCGCCGGCGAGCTTTCCCGACGTGAGTGCGTCGTACAGCGCCGCTTCCTTCACGATGCCGCCGCGTGCGGTGTTGATGAGATAGGATTTCGGCTTCATCCGGCCGATCCGGGCCGCGTCGAACAGGCCGATCGTTTCCGGCGTCTTCGGACAATGGATGCTGACGAAGTCGGCATGGGGCAACGCGGCGTCGAGATCGGCGACGGGCTCGCAGCCAGCGGCCTTGATCTCGGCGGCGGGCTTGTAGGGATCGTAGACCTGCACCTTCATTTCCATCGCCAGGCAGCGCTTGGCGGTGCGGCTGCCGATGCGGCCGAAGCCGATGAGCAGCACGGTCTTGCCGTAGAGATCGAACGGCAGCATGCCGAGCCGGTCGGCCCATCTGCCGTCCTTGACGCAGGAATGCATCTCCTGCGCGCGTTTTGCCAGCGTCAGCATCATGAAAAGCGCCTGCTCGGCGACCGAGGGCGAGTTGGCGCTGCCCGCGACCATCAGCGGCACCTTGCGGCGGGAGAGGGCGGGCACGTCCACCGCGTCGTAGCCGACGCCGATGCGGGTCACGACCTTCATGTCCCGGGATGCCTCGAGCTCGGTCTCGCCGAAGGCGGTGGCGCCGAGCGCCACGCCATGGACCGGGGCATGGCTCTTCAACAGTGCCTCGAAATCCTTCGCCGAGATCAGGTTCGCAAATTCGACGAGCTCGATATCGTCTCGCTGGGTGAGGAGGGCGCGGGCCCCTTGCGACAAAGTTTGTGTAACGAAAATCTTCTTCTTGTTGGTCGCCATCGCTCCCTGCCTGCTCGCGTTTCTTAGGCCGGCGTCACAACACGTTGCCGGTGTCTTCGTTTAGCAGGTGCATATTGTTGAGGTCCATCGCCAAACGCATGGGTGCCCCGTCCTTGGCGCCGGCATTGGGATCGACGCGGCCGCAGACCGGCGTGCCCTCGAGCCCGAAATAGACCAGGGTCTCCATCCCCATCGGCTCGGTGACGTCGAGCACGGTGTCGAAGGTCTCGACGCCCGGCCCCAGATGCGCATGCGCCTCGGTGAGGTGCTCGGGCCGGAGGCCGAGCAGCAGTTTGTCGGTGCGCGGCAGCGCGTTGTAGCGCGCGGCGCGGGCCGCCGGCAGCGCAAAGGCGATGCGATCGGCGAGGCGGATCTGGAGCGTGCCGCCGACGTCCTCCAGCCGGCACGGGATGAAGTTCATCGCCGGCGAGCCGATGAAGCCCGCGACAAAGCGTGTCGCCGGCTTGTGGTAGAGCTCGTTCGGCGTGCCGATCTGCTCGATCCGCCCCTTGTTCATCACCACCACGCGGTCGGCCAGCGTCATCGCCTCGACCTGGTCGTGGGTGACGTAGACCGTCGTGGTGCGCACCTTCTGGTGCACCTTCTTGATCTCGATGCGCATCTGCACGCGCAGCTTGGCGTCGAGGTTGGACAGCGGCTCGTCGAACAGGAAGACCTTGGGATTGCGCACGATGGCGCGCCCCATCGCGACGCGCTGGCGCTGGCCGCCGGAGAGCTGCTTCGGCTTGCGGTCGATCAGGTCGGTGATGTCGAGGAGCCGTGCGGCTTCCGTCACCCGCGCCTTGATCTCGGCCTTGGGATAGTGCTTCAGGCGCAGCCCGAACGACATGTTCTCGGCGACCGTCATGTGCGGGTACAGCGCGTAGTTCTGGAACACCATCGCGATGTCGCGGTCCTTCGGCGGCACGTCGTTGACGACGTCGCCGCCGATCATGATGTCGCCGTCGCTGATGTCCTCGAGACCTGCGATCATGCGTAGCGTCGTCGACTTGCCGCAGCCCGAGGGCCCCACCAGCACGATGAACTCATGGTCGGCGATGTCGAGGTCGATGCCGCGCACGGCTTCGACATCGTCGTAACGTTTGACAACCTTCCGCAATGCAACGTCAGCCATGAGACATCAACCCTTTGTCGCGCCGGCGGTCAGGCCGGCAATGTAGTAGTCCATCAGGAAGGCGTAGATGATCAGCGGCGGCGCTGCGCCGAGCAGTGCGCCGGTCATGATCTGCCCCCAGTTGAAGACATCGCCCTTGATCAGCGTGGTGGTGATGCCGACCGGCAGCACGAGCTGATCGATCGACGTCGTGAACACCAGGGGATAGAGGAACTGCGCCCAGGATACCGTGAAGGCGAAGATGGTCGCGGCGATCAGGCCGGGCAGGGCGACGGGGATGAAGATCCGCGTCAGGGTCTGGAGCCAGGAGGCGCCGTCGATGATCGCAGCCTCATCGAGCTCCTTCGGGATCGAGGCGAAATAGCCGATCATGATCCAGGTGCAGAACGGCACCGTCAGTGTCGGATAGATGAACAGCAGCACGTACCAGCGGTTCAGCAGCGTGATGCCGGTGATGTCCTGGACCAGCGCCAGCATCTTGAACAGCGGGATGAAGAGGAGGCTGTCCGGGACCAGGTAGGTCAGGAATACGCCGGTGGCGAGCGTCGTCGAGCCCCAGAACTTCATCCGCGCCAGCGCAAAGGCCGCAGGTATGCTGATCAGCATCGTGACGACCACGACCACCAGGGACACGATAGACGAATTCCAGAAGAACCGCAGGAATTGGTTCGACGTCAGGAGTTCGACATAGTTCGCCAGCGTTGGGTGGAATACCCACCAGGGATTGGTCGCCGCCGAGATCTCCGCGCTGCTCTTGAGCGAGGTGATCACCATGTAGAGCGGCGGCGTCAGAAAGAAGATCGCGAACAGCACCAGGAAGAAATAGGACCAGCGCAGCGCCCAGGCGCGGTCGCGGCTCATGCTGCCATATTTGACCTTGCGCCGCGGACCGCCCTTGTCGATTGCAAGCGTGCTCATCACGACTCGTTCCCACGTTTGTTGACGTCGCGCAGGATGAAGATCGCTGCGACGGCGAGAATGGGGACCATGAACAGGGAGACACTGGCGCCGAGCGGAATGTCGTTACTCTCGATGCCGACCCGGAACGCGTAGGTCGCGAAGATCTGGGTCTGGTCGAGCGGCCCGCCCGAGGTCAGGATGCGTACGATGTCGAAATTGGCGAAGGTGACGATCAGCGAGAACAGGGTGGTGATGGCGATGATGTTGCGCATCATCGGAAGGGTGATGAACCAGATCTTCTGCCACCAGTTGGCACCGTCGATCGCGGCGGCCTCGTAGAGCTGGTCCGGCACCGATTTCAGCGCCGCTAGATACATGATCAGGAAGAACGGTGCGCCGTACCAGACGTTGACGAGAATGACGGAAAAGCGCGCCCACGCGGCATCGCCGAGCCAGTTGATGGGGCCGATGCCGAACAAGGAGAGTGTGTAGTTGAACGCACTGTAGGAGGGGTCGAACAGCCACAGCCAGGCCAGCGTGCTCATCGCCGGTGGGATCACCCAGGGCACCAGCAGCATGCCGCGCCATTTGCGCTGACCCTTGGCCGGAATGTTGTGCACGAAATGCGCGACGATGAAGCCGATCAGCGCCTTGAAGAACACGGCGCTGACCGCGAAAATGCAGGACTGCTTCACCACCATCCAGAACGTCTCGCGCTTGAACAAGAAGGTGAAGTTGCCGAAGCCGACGAATTTCTGCATCGACTTGTTCAGCGTCGCGAGGTGAATCGAGAACAGTGCAGGGTAGAGCACGAACAGTGCGATCAGCAGGATCAGCGGCAGCGTCAGGAAAAACGCCACTGTCGACTTCCGCTTCAACGCATTGTGCAGGCTCCCTCCCTTGCGTGCGCTCGTTGTGCGAGCGGCGCGAGCGTGCTGAACGACGACATCGGCCATGACCGAACCTTCCTTGCAGAATGTCTGTTCGCGAAGCCGGCCGCGCGGTCGGCTTCATCGGATCAACATCGAACGGCGGATTGTGCTGGCGGCTCACGCCGGAGGCGTAAACCGCCGTTGCACATCCTGGTTCAGGTTCGCATGAAGCCTTCGCACTCGCCCTCGGCCCAGGCGAGCGTGGTCTCCATCTTCTCTCCCTGCGCAAAGCGGAGCGCCATCTTGGTCAGGATCGCCTGTGCGTAGATCTGCTGGGCGATCTTTGGCGGTGCAGGAGAGGCCGCAATCGACAGCGTCTGATGATTGTGGGGGTTGGGATAGTGATAGAGCGTTCCTTTCGGCGGCTCTACCTCGGCCCACGTCTTCAACATCGTCATGTTCGCATAGGCGGGCAGGTCGTAGCCACCGCTGGCAGAGACGAACTTCTCGATCGACGACGCCTGCGACAAATGGGTGAGCAGGCTCTTGGCCGCTTCCTTGTTCTTGGAGAAGTTCCAGAGGCCCCAGTAGTACGGCAGATAGGGCGCAAAGCGGCCTTTCGGGCCGGACGGGAAGCCGTGCGTCCAGCATTGTTCGGCGACCTGCGGTGCGTCGCGCTTGGCCACCGCCCAGGCGCTTGGCGGATTCATGATGAGGGCGCCCCGGCCGGAGATCAGCCATTTGTTGTTCGAGGCGTCATCCCAGGATGGTGCGTCCGGTGGCAGGAAGGCGATCAGCTTCTTGTAATATTCGAGCGCCTGACGGACCTGATCGGTCTTCACCGTGGGCTCGCCCTTGGCGTTGACGAGTTCGGCGCCGAACGACTGGAAGATCGCACCCGCCGTGTCGACACTGTCGGTGGTTTCGCCGAGGCCGATGCCGAAGGCGAAGCCGCCTTTCTGACAAGCTTCGGCGGCCTTGAGGAATGTCTCCATGTTCCAGCTGTCCGCTTTCGGCGGTGCGCCCGCGGGGTACAGTTCCTGAATATCGATACCCGCGTACTTCTTCATCAGATCAATGCGGGTGCAGGGCCCCTTGATCTGGCTCCCAGGGGTGGCGGGGACGGCAAGCCATTTGCCGGCCGCCTGTCCGAGATATTTCACGGTGCCGTTCACTTCACCGTTCTGCTTGATCGCCGGCTCCACGACGTCATTCACCGGTTCTAGCTGCTCGGCATAAGCATGCGGCCACCAGGTGTACATCTGAAGAATGTCATGACCGGATTTGGCCTGCGCTTCGGCGGCAACGGTCAGCTCGATCTTCTTGTTGTTGCTGGTGATGTAGTCGATCGAGACTTCGACCTTTTCCTTCGCGGCCCATTCGTTGACCAGAGCCCTGGAGCTGTCGTTGGCGCCGGGTACCCAGTGGTCCCAGAAGCCGATCGAGAGCTTGCCGGCGGCGTAGGCGCCGCGCACGTAGGGCGCGGTGATCAAGGCTGCGGAGGACATGGCAGTTGCGGCAACAAATTGTCGCCGCGTGAGCTTCTTGCGTGACATCTCGTTTCCTCGCTTGGTGTTTTATTGTTCTAGCGTTTCCTCTTAAACTCTTCCGAGTTTTGCTCCTGATTTTCTTGTTGGCGTTTCTTGTTGGAATTCTTGTCGAACGTTTCTCGTTGGTGCCGTCAGCTTCGATCGCAAGTCACGCGAAGCGCGGCAAATTGGTAGCGCGATCAGATCATGATTGATCGCGTCTGTCGAGAAAGCCCGAATGGCCATCGTCTAGAACTAACGTTGTGCCCGAAAGCGCGGCAGCGCCTCTGGTGCCACGCGCCGGAGGTGAGCCGCGGCTGCTCCTTTTGCGACGCACACGTAACGCGAACCGGCCTGGGACGATCCGTGCGCAATTACGCCGCAGTTTCGAATAAGCCTGCATAACCGCTTCGCGCGAAAGACTTTTCGGGCGTGGACAGCAATTGGCTGCGTCTGGACCTCGAAGCGGCGGAAACGATAGTGTTGCAACCGGCGGGTGGCTTCCACCCGGACAGGCCAATCAGTTCGACGATGGAGACGAGAATGATCAACCCGGCGCCGCCAACGCGGCTTTACCTGCGACGATGGCTCGCGCTGGGGTCCGTGCTCGCGCTGCTGCTCGGCGCAGCCGCAGTCGCGAACGCTCAAGGATTGGTCAAAGGCGTTCAGGAGGGGGCGGCAGCCGGGAACAAGGCGGCGGGTCCGGTCGGTGGCGTGCTCGGCGGTGCGATCGGCGGCGTGGTCGGCGTTTTCACCGGCGTGCTCGGTGTCGGCAACAATGGCAATCAGGCGCCGGCGGCCAAGGACGCAAGCAAGGACGCCAACAAGGACGCCAAGCAGCAGCAGGGCGCCGGCAAGGACAAGGATGCCAAGAGCGCCAAGGCGGGCAAGGGTGCCAAGGCGAGCAAGGAAGCCAAGAATGCGCCGCAGGACAACAAGGATGTCACGGTCCTCACCCAGAGCGGCGCGCCGCAGCAGAGCGCCGAGCAGATCGTCGCCAACAGCGATTCCTATATCGAGCGGATCAAGACCGAGCTGAATCTCACCCCTGATCAGGAGAAGCACTGGTACGGGTTCTCCAGCGCCATGCACTACCTTGGACATAATGGTGCAGAGCGGCTCAACCTGCGGGTTGCGCGCGCCAAGCGGGATCCGCCCGACGACATTATCGAGCAGATGCGCAACGAGGCGCAGTTCCTGATCGATCGGGCCGCCGACCAGCGCAATGTCGCCGATGCCGCCGAACCGCTCTATTCGAGCCTCGACGACAAGCAGAGGCAGGTCTTCATCCAGGAGATGGTGCGCCTCAGCCACGAGCGCGGGTTGGATTAATCAAGTTGAATCGGATCGCCGGCGTCCGAATTAACGGCACCCGCCACGAATTCGTGAATCCTCTCCGTAATTCGGGTATGGTTAGCTTCGCAAGCTGACTGCGGGGTTGATATGGCGGACAGACTCTCCGTTTTCCTGGTCGAAGACGAGGCGTTGATCCGGATGATGATGGCTGACATGGTGGAGGAGCTCGGCCACCATGTCGTCGCGGAAGCGGACAATGTCCGGGACGCGAGTGCCTTTGCCATGACCGCGCAATACGATCTCGCCATCCTCGACATCAACCTCATGGGACTCTACGTCGATCCCGTCGCCGACCTGATCGAGCGCCGCGGAAAGCCGTTTCTGTTCGCCACCGGCTACGGGCCGGAACTGCTGCCGTCGTTGCTCCGCCGCAGGCCGATCCTGCGCAAGCCGATTTCGATCGATCAGCTCAAGGCAATGATCGATTCGATGTTTCCGGAAGCAACGGCGAAGGCGCCGCACTGAGCGAAGGCACTGGGCGACGGCGACGGCGCCGCGCCGGGCGACGGCGAAAGCGCCGCGCTGAGAGCACCAACGAAAATGGCCGCCCGTCGGGGGCGGCCATTCGACGAAGGAATTCCTCGGGTTCTCAGATCAGGCCGGCGGTGAGGTCGATGCCGCGCGCCATCAGGCCGAACGAGGCGACGAGGCCCGTGCAGCAGAACAGCAAGATGGTCTTGAACGAAGAAGCGGCGAAACGCGTTTCGACGGCGGCCGGCATTGCGGCGAGCGAAATCATGCTCATGTTCATTCCCCCCTTTGTTGACCCCTGAATTGCATCAGGTGAGGGAACTCTTAGAGCAAAAGGTTTGACGCGAGATTGCGAGGGATCGTTAACGAAATCGCAATCGACTCGCGGAGTCGAGCCGTTCCGGCGCGGGATTGCAAGTCTCAGTTGCGACCGTTCCTCAGCACCGTGGCGATGGTATGGGCCGTCATCGCGGCGCGATCCGAGGCGCGCTGGGCGGCCAGCCGGTCTCGCGCCTTTTCCTCGATCAAGAGCTCGATCAGCGCCAGCCGTTTGTCCTCGTCATCCGCCTCGGTCAGCAGACGGTGATAGCGGTGATAGTCGAAGCCCAGATCCTGCTTACGCATGTCACGCCCCCGCAACTACGCCACACACTCAAGGGGGATTGTTTCTCATCGGGAACAAACGAGCAAGCACGATCCTGCGTGGAACCGTTCGTGCGTTGCAATCTCCTGTGAATTACCGGAACCGCGCAGCTGGGCGCTCGCGCCTCAATCCACATTGTGGTCGGCGAACATCTTCAGCCCGACGAAGCTGGCGTCGGGCTTCGTGACCAGCCGGGTCGGGATGTTGCGCAAATAGTCCTGGAAGCGTCCCTTGGCTTCGAAGCGTGCGCGGAAGGCCGAGGCTGCGAGGAAGTCCGGGAATCGCGGCACGATCCCGCCGGCGATATAGACGCCGCCGCGGGCACCGAAGGTCACCGCGAGGTTGCCCGCGACCGAGCCCAGGATGGCGCAAAACATCTCCAGCGTCGCACGGCTGACCGGGCAGCTGCCGTCCAGGGCCGCCTTGGTGATGGCGGCCGCGTCGCGGTGCGGCATCTGGGCGCCGTCGATCTCCGCCAGCGCCTCGTAGAGGCTTTGCAAGCCCGAGCCCGACAGCGCGCCGCGCTCGATGGAGACATGGCCGAAACGCCGGCGCAGGCATGCGATCACGCGCTCCTCGCGCTCGTTCTCTGCCGGCAGGGTGGCGTGGCCCGCCTCGGTGACGACGGCCAGCCGCGCCCCATGCCGCTCGACCAGACAGGAGACGCCAAAACCGGTTCCGGGCCCGACCACCAGCAGGGGTTCTCCGGGGAGGCCATCTTGTCCGCCGAGCGGGATCAGATCGGCGGACCGCAAGGCGGGCAGGGACCAGGCGACCACCTCGAAATCGTTGAGCACATGGACGCTGTCGAAGCCGAGCGTCGGCTGGAGCTCGTTGCCGTCGATGACCCAGGGGCTGTTGGTCATGACACAGCGGTTGTTGGTGACGGGACCCGCGACGGCCAGCACGGCTCTTTGGGGTGGCTCGCCGCCGGCCCGGCGCGCCAGCACGTCGACGATGGCTTCCCGGACGGTCGGGAAGCCGGCGACCTTCACATAGTCGATCGGCCCGGTCTGGTCGCCGTTGCCAGGTCCGCTTTGGCTCAGCGCAAAGCGCGCATTGGTGCCGCCGATATCGGCGAGAAGAATTTTTCCTGTCTTGCCGATACCCATAGCCATTTGGTTGCCGCGGCCTTGCCGGCCTTCGGGAACCTTTGCCTCCGCTCTTGATCCGATCCGCAGTTTGCGGACGGTCTGAGAATCCTCGCTTGATTGTGCCTAGTCAACACGAACAAGACCAAACCGTTGCATCCTGGAGATGATCCTTGCCCGCCAGCGCGATATGGCCATACGGAGTCGGTGGTTGCGAAGCCGCGCCGGAAGATCGACATTGGAGGGAGCGCCCAGCGCCGGTCGTGCCGGGCAGATGGAATGGGGCCTTGCGATGAAGATTTCCGACCGCGACGTGCTGCTGGTGATCGACGTCCAGAACGATTTCTGCACCGGCGGGGCGCTGGCCGTGCCCGGTGGCGAGAAAGTCGTGCCCGCCATCAACCGTATCGCCCAAAAATTCGCCAACGTGGTGCTGACCCAGGACTGGCATCCGGGCGACCACGTCTCCTTCGCGGCGAACCATGCGGGCAAGCAGCCGTTCCAGACCATCGAGCTGGACTACGGCACCCAGGTGCTCTGGCCGACGCATTGTGTGCAGGGCACGGCGGGCGCCGAATTCCATGGCGGGCTGGACGTCACCCGGGCGAGCCTGGTCGTGCGCAAGGGTTTTCGCCGCGGCATCGATTCCTATTCGGCGCTGTTCGAGAACGACCACAGGACCCCGACGGGCCTGCTCGGGTACTTGCGCGAGCGCGAGTTGAAGACCGTCTTCGTCGCGGGGCTCGCGCTCGACTTCTGCGTCCGCTTTTCGGCAGAGGACGCCCGCAAGGCCGGGTTCGAAGTCGTGGTGATCGAGGATGCCTGCCGTGGCATCGACCTCGACGGTTCCGTCGCCGCGGCCCATCGCAGTTTTGGCGAGCTCGGCATTTCCGTGATCAGCTTCGAGGCATTCCTGTGAGAAGCGCGAGATAGCCATGGCGGAGAAGACAGGCAAGCAGCCGGGCGGGCCGGA
The DNA here is from genome assembly GCF_028128935.1 of Bradyrhizobium sp. CCBAU 11361. NCBI lineage: Bacteria > Pseudomonadati > Pseudomonadota > Alphaproteobacteria > Hyphomicrobiales > Nitrobacteraceae > Bradyrhizobium > Bradyrhizobium sp. CCBAU 11361. Next base: position 81,210 of record NZ_LBJZ01000170.1, on the reverse strand, counting down.
TCATGTCCCAGGCGATCCGCTGCTGTGGCCGTTTGCGGCGGCGCAGCTCGCCATGGACGCCTGTTTCTGGTGGATGGAGCGCGGGCCGGCCGAGCCGGCCGACAGCAGCCTGCCGTGGACGACGTCCAACACGATCGCGCTGGAGCTTGCGACCATGCGCCTGCGCGATTGCACGAAGGGCCGGTCCGGCCACCCGGCGCTGGTCTGCGCACCCTATGCGCTGCATCGGGCCCTGATCGCCGACTTTGCACCGCGCCACAGCGTGGTGCAGTCACTGCAAAATGGCGGCATCGACCGGGTCTATCTCACCGACTGGCGCTCGGCCACCCCGGACATGCGCTATCTCTCGATCGACAGCTATCTGTCCGATCTCAACGTTGCCATCGACGAGATCGGCGCGCCGGTCGATCTCGTCGGCCTGTGCCAGGGCGGCTGGCTGTCGCTGCTCTACGCGGCGCGCTTTCCGGCCAAGGTGCGACGGCTGGTGCTAGCAGGCGCTCCGGTCGACCTGTCGATCGATTCCGCGCTATCCCGGCTCGCCCGCAACGCGCCGGGAATGGTCTACGACCAGCTCGTCGCGCGTGGCGGCGGCAATGTCAGTGGCGAGGAGATGCTGCGCTTCTGGTCCAGGACGCCAAGCCGCGAGGATATCGCAGTCGCCTTGCAGAAGGGGCTATCCAACGAGGAAGGCGCGGCGCTGCTCGCGCGCTTCGACCAGTGGAACGTGGAGACGCTCGATCTGCCGGGCGCTTATTACCTCGAGATCGTCAACCGGATTTTCCGGGAGAACCGGATTGCCGGCGGCAACTTTGTGGCGCTCGGCCGCGCGATTGATCTGAAGGACGTCAAGGCGCCGATCTTCCTGCTGGCAGGGCTCGACGACGAAGTGGTGCCGGCGACGCAGGCGCTCGCCACCGCCGGCCTTGTCGGCACGCCGCCAGCCTTCATCGCGGCGGCCTCCGAGCCAAGCGATCACCTCGGCCTGTTCATGGGCGCGCGGACCCACGCGCATGCCTGGCCCCGGATCGCCGAGTGGCTGCGCAACGATCTGACCGGCGTCCTGGCCCGCAGCGCCTGAGCTCGCCGGCCAGAGCGAGGCGCAAATCCGTTATGCATGATGGCGGATGGCCTGCACGGGGCCAGATCGATGGGCTACATAGGTGCAGAGCTGACGGCTGCGGCCGGCCGGGAAGAAATTAGAGGTACTGCGCTCGATGACGTTCCACTCGATCTACGCCCATGGATTTGCGCGCGTGGCAGCCTGCGTGACCACCTCCCACGTCGCCGATCCCTCGGCCAATGCCAAGGCCATCCTGGCGGCGGCCAATGCCTGCCACGAACAGTCGGCGGCGGTTGCCGTGTTTCCCGAGCTGTGCCTGTCCGGCTATGCGATCGAAGATCTGGTGAAGCAGGACCCGCTGCTCGATGCGGTCGAGCGCGGTCTCGCGGCCATCGTCGAGGCCTCCGCTGCATTGATGACCGTTCTGATCGTCGGCGCGCCGCTGCGCTTTGGCCATCGCATCTACAATTGCGCCGTCGTCATCCATCGCGGCAATTTGCTCGGCGTGGTGCCCAAGAGCTACCTTCCGACCTACCGCGAATTCTACGAGGGACGGCATTTCGCCTCCGGTGCCGGCATCGCCGGTGAGGTGATCGCGATCGGCGATCTGCGCGCGCCCTTCGGCGTCGATCTGCTGTTCGCGGCGGAGGACGTTCCGGGCCTGACCGTCGGCGTCGAGATCTGCGAGGACATGTGGATCCCGGTGACCCCGGCCTCGGAGCTCGCACTTGCAGGCGCCAGCGTGCTGATCAACCTCTCGGGCAGCCCGATCACGATCGGCCGGGCGCGCTCGCGCGCACTGCTGTGCCAGTCGACCTCGGCGCGCTGCCTCGCGGCCTACGTCTATTCCGCCGCCGGGGCAGGGGAATCGACCACCGATCTGGCCTGGGACGGCCAGACCTCGATCTACGAGAACGGCGTGCTGCTGGCCGAAGGCGAGCGGTTCCGCCAGGGGGGCCAGATCACGTTCGCCGACGTCGATCTCGACCTGCTCAGGCAGGAGCGCGCCTTGATGGGGACGTTCGACGACAACCGCCGGCAGCGTGAGGCGTTCTTCCGCAAGGTGACGTTCGCGCTGAAGCCGCCGGCCTCCGACGTCGGCTTCCTGCGCAAGGTCGAGCGCTTCCCGTTCGTGCCGAGTGATGAGAGCCTGCTCGAGCAGGATTGCTACGAGGCCTACAACATCCAGGTCGCCGGCCTCGTGCAGCGCATGCGCGCGACCGGCACCAAGCGCGTCGCCATCGGCGTCTCGGGCGGGCTCGATTCCACCCACGCGCTGATCGTCGCCGCGAAGGCCGTCGACCTGCTCGGCCTGCCGCGCGAGAACATCCTCGCCTACACCATGCCGGGCTTTGCCACCGGCAGCGAAAGCAAGAGCAATGCGCTGGCGCTGATGAAGGCGTTGCAGACGAATTGGCAGGAGCTCGACATCCGCACCACGGCAACCCAGATGCTGAAGGATATCGGCCATCCCTTCGGCAAGGGCGAGAAGGTCTACGACATCACCTTCGAGAACGTGCAGGCGGGTCTGCGCACGGACTATCTGTTCCGCCTTGCCAACCATCACGGCGGCATCGTCATCGGAACCGGCGATCTCTCCGAGCTCGCGCTGGGCTGGTGCACCTACGGCGTCGGCGACCAGATGGCGCATTACAACGTCAATGCGGGCGTGCCGAAGACGCTGATCCAGCATCTGATCCGCTGGGTGATCGCCTCGCAGCAGTTCAGCGACGACGTCAACCGGACGCTTGCCTCGATCCTGTCGGCCGAAATCTCGCCCGAGCTGGTTCCGGTCAAGCCGGGCGAGAAACCGCAGAGCACCGAAGCTTCCGTCGGCCCCTACGAGCTCCAGGATTTCAACCTGTTCTACACGCTCCGCTTCGGCATGCGGCCGTCCAAGATCGCCTTCATGGCGCTGCAGGCGTGGAGGGATGTCGCCAAGGGCGAATGGCCGCCAGCGTTCCCGAACGATCGGCGCAAGGCCTACGATCTTCCCGAGATCCGCCGCTGGCTCGAAGTGTTCCTGCGCCGCTTCTTCGCCTTCAGCCAGTTCAAGCGCTCGGCTATGCCGAACGGCCCGAAGGTTTCGGCCGGCGGCTCGCTGTCGCCGCGTGGCGACTGGCGCGCGCCGTCGGATTCGAGCGCTGCGGCATGGCTCGAGGATCTCGAGCGGAACGTACCGAACTGAATGGCGCGGCGGATCGACATTGCCGGGGAGACGATCGAGCCGTAAACGCGCTAAGCGCCGGAATTGACAAGACCGCGCTGAAACGACAACGCGCCGCCGGGCTGAATCAGCTCGGCGGCGCGTTTGCGTTCGATGTTGAAAGTTTCGAGGTCCGGAGTGCCTAGGAGTCCGGACCTCGTCACCTTGCCCCAGCCTTCAATCCCCCGCCCCATGTGGTCCCCCAACCCCGTGGTGCGCGATCAGAGGGTGATGCCCTTGGAAGTGGCCGCCGATCGATGTCTCGCGATGTACGTGAGATCGAAATAGGATTCCATTCCGGATCACTACGGACACGCGCGAGCTTCTTTCTGCGCGAAGCTGCGGGCGCCTAAGCCGACGGCACGGTGCACAAGATCGATGCTGGCGATGCGCAGGATGTCCACATCTCTCGGTGCCGCGGAACCTCGATTTCACTGGCCTGTCATTGAACTGGTCTAGCGCTGCTCCCGTCATTGCTGACGGCCAAGGAGCAAGCCATGTCGAAGCCGGTACTGGGCGCCGCATTGTCCATCAAATCGATCCTCGCGCATCGCGACTGGCTTCTGGAACGGCAGCGCGATCTCGAAATCCAGGATTTCTTCCGCGCCGATCTCCTCGATAGCGACTGGCGCGCGACCGCCGGCGACATCAAGCAGATGTTCGCGGGCCACACCGGCCGTCTCGGCATTCACGGACCGTTCTGGGGCTTCAAGATCGACAGCCAGGACCCGATGATCCGCCAGGCTGTGACCAAGCGTCTGCTCCAGGGGCTGGAGGCCGCCGAGTTCCTCGGTGCGACGCAGATGGTGATCCATTCGCCGTTCACGACGTGGGACCACAACAATCTCGATCTCTATCCGGACAATCGCGGCAATCTGGTCGAACGGGTCAGGGCGACGCTTGCCGAGGTGATCGCGCGCGCCGAGACGACCGGCTGCGAGATCGTCATCGAGAACATCGAGGACAAGGACCCGCGCGACCGCGTGCGCCTCGCCAAGGCGCTCGAGAGCAACAAGGTCCGCGTCTCGCTCGACACCGGGCATGCCAATTACGCGCACATCTCCACCGGCGCGCCGCCGGTCGACTACTATGTCGAGACTGCAGGCGACATGCTGACGCATGTGCATCTCCAGGACACCGACGGCTTTGCCGACCGGCACTGGGCGCCGGGCGAAGGCAACATTCCGTGGGTCGCCGTGTTCCGCGCGCTGGGCCGGCTGACCTCCAACCCGCGGCTGATCCTCGAACTCCGCAACCACGACGACGTCCGCGCCGGCGCAGCCCATCTCGCCGCGCTTGGTCTCGCTGAATAACCGACCTCATCAAGGGCAGGGCTTATCGTCATGAACAAACTCACCCGACGCACCATCCTGAAGTCTGGCGGCGCTGCCGCGAGCACGCTTCTCCTGCCGCGCTTTGCGATCGGGCAGGCCGACAACCGTCCGTCGGTGACGATCGCCGTGCAGAAGGTGACAAATTCGAACGTGCTCGACGTGCTGCGCGAGCAATCCAATGTCGGCGAGCGCGTGTTCTTCTCCTCGATCTGGGAGGGCCTGATCTCCAAGAACTGGCGCGGCAGCCTGGAGGCTGTGCCGGGCCTCGCCACCGAGTGGCGTCGCATCGACGACCAGACCGTCGAGGTGAAGCTGCGGCAGGGCGTGAAATTCCACAATGGCGACGAGCTGACGGCCGAGGACGTGGTCTTCACCTTCAGCCGCGAGCGCATGTTCGGCGAGAGCGAGGCCAAGAGCCGCTCCACCATCCAGGCCTTCGAGAAGATTCCGACGCCGCGTCCGGGCAAGGAACTGCCGCCCGATGTGCCCGCGGTCGCCCGCCGCATCTGGCCGGACCTCGTGCGCGTCGACGCGGTCGACAAGTACACCGTGCGCTTCTACAACGCGACGCCTGACGTCACCATCGAAGGCCGGCTGTCGCGCTACGGCTCTGACATCGCAAACCGCCGGGCCTGGGCGGAATCCGCGAGCTATCTCGATTGGGCGCGCAAGCCGATCACGACGGGGCCGTACAAGGTCGTCGAGCTCAAGCCCGACGTCTCGCTGACGCTGGAAGCACATGACGAATATTGGGGCGGCCGTCCGCCGCTCAAGCGCATCCGTTTCCTCGAAGTGCCCGAAGTCACGAGCCGCATCAACGGGCTGCTCTCGGGCGAGTACCAGTTCGCCTGCGACATCCCGCCGGACCAGATCGCCGGCATCGAGAAGAACGCGGCGTTCGAAGTGCAGGGCGGCACCATCCTCAATCACCGCCTGACCGTGTTCGACAAGAACCACGCCCAGCTCGCCAATCCGCTGGTGCGGCGCGCCTTCACCCATGCGATCGACCGCCAGGCCATCGTCGACAGCCTGTGGGCCGGCCGCACCCGCGTGCCGAAAGGCCTGCAGTGGGAATTTTACGGCGACATGTTCAACGCCGACTGGAACGTGCCGGCCTATGATCCGAAGCTCGCGCAGGACCTGTTGAAGCAGGCCAACTACAAGGGCGATCCGATCCCGTATCGCCTGCTCAACAACTACTACACCAACCAGGTCGCGACCGCGCAGGTCCTGGTCGAGATGTGGAAGTCGGTCGGCCTCAACGTCCAGATCGAGACCAAGGAGAACTGGTCGCAGATCATGGAACGTGCCCCGACCCGCGCCGTGCGCGACTGGTCGAACTCGGCCGCCTTCAACGATCCGGTCTCCTCGCTGGTCGCCCAGCACGGGCCGAACGGCCAGCAGCAGCAGATCGGCGAGTGGACCAACGCCGAGCTGAACACGCTCTCGGAGTTCTTGGAGACCTCGACCGACCGCGCGGCGCGCAAGAAGGCGTTCCGCCGCATGCTGGAGATCGCCGAGCGCGAGGACCCCGCCTTCACGGTGCTGCACCAGAATGCGACCTTCACGGCCAAGCCGAAATCGATCAAGTGGAAGGCATCGCCCGCCTTCGCGATGGATTTCCGCGCCGGCAATTTCGAGGTTTGAGGTGTCGCCGCTGGTCAGCATTGAAGGCCTGAGCGTCGCCTTCAACGGCGTGCCGGTGCTGCGTGGCGTCGATCTCGCCCTGGGCAAGGGCGAGGCCCTCGGCCTCGTCGGCGAATCCGGCTCCGGCAAGTCGGTGACCTGGCTTGCCGCACTGGGTCTGCTGCCGCGGCATGCGCGGGTCTCTGGCTCGGTGCGGCTCGACGGACGTGAAATACTGGGCGCGCCCGCAGCTGAACTCGATCGGGTCAGGGGCGGGCGGGTCGCCATGATCTTCCAGGATCCGGCGAGCGCGCTCAACCCGGTGCTGACCATCCGCAAGCAGCTTTGCGAAGCGCTGGCGCTGCATCGCGATCTCTCCGGAGAAGCGGTGAAAGCCGAAGCGCGGCGGCTGCTCGATATCGTCGGCATTCCCGACGCAGGCCGGCGGCTGTCCGCCTATCCGCACGAATTCTCCGGCGGTCAGGTCCAGCGCATCATGATCGCGATGGCGCTCGCCGGGAATCCCGATTTGCTGATTGCGGACGAGCCGACCACCGCCCTCGACGCCACCATTCAGGCCCAGATCCTGGAGCTGCTCTCGTCGATCCGCCGCGAGATGAGCATGGCGATGGTCCTGATCAGCCATGACCTCGGCGTCGTCGCGGAGAATTGCGACCGCGTCGCGGTGATGTATGCCGGCCGCATCATCGAGGAGGCGCCGGCCAACCAGCTCTTCGCCGATCCCGTGCATCCCTATGCGCAGGGTCTGATCGGCGCGCTGCCGCCGCTCGACGGTCCGCGCCGGCGTCTCACCGCCATTCCCGGCACGGTGCCCGATCCCGCGAATATGCCTGATGGCTGCGCGTTCGCGCCGCGCTGTGCGTTGGCGGCTGAGCCATGTGGCCTCGCCGCGCCGAGCCTGGCACCGATCACGAACGACCGTGCCGTCGCATGCATCCGCGCCGAGGCCTCGCGCCGCGCGCTGCTCGGGATCGCCGCCGAATGAGCGCGCCGCTCGTCGAGGTGTCTTCGATCTCGCGCAGTTACAGCATGCGCTCCGGGATGTTTGGCCGCAGCACGGCCGTGCATGCCGTCGACGGCGTGTCGCTGGCCATCCCCAAGGGCGAAACGCTGGGTCTCGTCGGCGAGTCCGGCTCGGGCAAATCCACCGCGGGCCGCATCGTGCTCGGCCTCGAGCCGCCCGATAGCGGCGAGGTGCGGTTCGACGGCAAGCCGATGGCCGCACCCGGGACGGCCGCCTGGCGCGCGCAACGCGCGCGCATGCAGATGATCTTCCAGGACCCGCTGGGTGCGCTGGACCGGCGGCTGCCGGTCGCCACCCAGATCCGCGAACCTCTTGACATTCATGGGGTAGGTGAGCCCTCCGAACGCGAGGAACGTGTCCGCGAGTTGCTGCGGGCGGTCGAACTGACGCCCGCGCATGGCGCGCGCTATCCCGGCGCACTCTCGGGGGGACAACGCCAGCGCATCGTGCTGGCGCGGGCGCTGGCGACAAAACCTGATTTCCTCGTCTGCGACGAGCCGGTCAGCGCGCTCGACGTCTCGATCCAGGCGCAGGTGGTGAATTTGCTCGCCGATCTTCAGGCTCAGCTTGGTCTCACGCTGCTCTTCATCAGCCACGACCTGCGCGTTATCAGGCAGATCAGCAATATCGTCGCCGTGATGTATCTGGGCCGCATCGTCGAGATCGGCAGGGCCGACGATCTGTTCGCGCGGCCGGAGCATCCCTATACGCAGGCGCTGGTTTCGGCCTCGCCGGCACCCGGCCGCCGCAGCGCGGGCCGCATCGTGCTGGCGGGCGATCCGCCCAACCCGGCTGCGCGCCCCCGGGGCTGCGCCTTCCATCCGCGCTGCCCGCGCGCAATCGCGCGCTGTGCGAGCGAAGTGCCGGCTCTCTCGGCCGTGGGCGGCAACAGGCAGGTCGCGTGCCATCTGGTGACGGGTCCGCTGGTCGAAACGCGGGACGCCGCGTGATGGGGCGTTATCTTGCCATCCGGATCGGACGCGCGGCCCTGACGATCGTCCTGGTCGTCACCTTCGCCTTCGTCGTGCTGCGGCTATCAGGCGATCCTGCGTTGATGATCCTGGGACCGGAAGCGCCACCGGAGGTCATCGCGGCCTTCCGCAAAGCTTGGGGCCTCGATGATCCCATCTGGTTCCAGTATCTCGATTACTTCAGCGCCATCGCCAAGGGCGAGCTCGGCCGCTCCATGCGCGACGGCCGCCCGGCGATCGAGCTCGTGCTGGAGCGAATTCCGGCGACGCTGGCGCTGACGCTGCCGGCCTTCGTCTTCAAGGTGGCGCTCGGCATTCCCGCCGGCATCTACGCCGCGCTGCATCGCGGCTCTGCGATCGACCGCGCCGTGATGATGACGGCGGTTGCCGGCTTCACCGTGCCGAGCTTCGTGCTGGCGTTGCTGCTGGTGCTCGTCTTCGCCGTGCAGCTGGGATGGCTGCCGTCGGGCGGACAGGACAGCTGGCGCCACGCGATCCTGCCGATCGCGACGCTGAGCCTCGGCGGCGCAGCGGTGCTGGCGCGGTTCACCCGCAGCGCGATGCTGGAGGTGCTGGGCCAGCCCTACATCCGTACGGCGTCCGCCAAGGGCGTACCGTGGCGCAAGGTGGTGACCTCGCATGCGCTGCCGAACGCGGCGATCCCGACCGTGACCATTCTCGGCTTCATGGTGGGAACGCTGATCGCTGGCGCCGTCGTGGTCGAGAGCGTGTTTTCGTGGCCCGGGGTAGGGCGCCTGCTCGTCGTCGCCGTCGCCAACCGCGACCTCGCCGTCGTGCAATGCATCCTGCTGCTGGTCGCACTGACCATGGTCACGTCCAACCTGGTCGTCGACTTCCTCTACGGCTTCCTCGATCCACGGCTGCGCGCCAGGGGAGCGCATGCATGACCGACGCGACGCTGAAGGATACCGAAGCGTTTTCAAGCGAAGTGGATACCGGTTCGCGTAAAGAAAACGCGTCAAAACTAGAATCTAGAGCCCCGTTCCGATTTCATCGGAACGGAAAGGGCTCTAGTGTCCGCCGCCGCATCGGCCTGCCGGCGATCCCGGTGTCTGTCGCGCTTGCGGTCGGCTGGATCGTCGCGATGCTGGTGATCGCGGCCCTCGCCGAGAAGATCGCGCCGTATGGCTTCACCCAGCTCGACCTGCGCAACCGCCTCTCGGCGCCCGGCAATGTCGCGCACTGGCTCGGCACCGACGAGCTCGGCCGCGACGTGCTGTCGCGGCTGCTCGTCTCGATCCGCATCTCGCTGCTGATCGCGTTCGGCGCCACCGCGATCTCGGCGATCGTCGGCACCACGCTCGGCTTTCTCGCCGCGCATTTTCGCGGGTTCGTCGAGCAGCTCGTGCTGATGCTGTCCGACTTCCAGGCCAGCATGCCCTTCCTGATCATGGCGCTGGCCGTGCTCGCTTTCTTCGGCAATTCGCTGCCGCTGCTGATCGGCCTGATGGGGTTTTTTGGCTGGGAGCGCTATGCCCGCATCGCGCGGGGACTGGCGATCTCCGCCAATGCGCAAGGCTATGCCGCCGCCGTCCGTCAGCTCGGGGCGACGCCGTCTCGGATTTACTTGCGCCACATCCTGCCCAACATCGCCTCGACCCTGATCGTCTCCACGACGCTGGTCTTCCCCGAGGTGATCCTGATGGAGTCGGGCCTGTCCTTCCTCGGCCTCGGCGTGCAGCCGCCGATGACCAGCCTCGGCAACATGGTCGGCTATGGCCGCGAATACCTCACCCGGGCGCCCTGGATCATGCTGGCGCCGGCGACCACCATCGTCATCACCACGCTGGCGGTCTCCGTGATCGGCGACTGGCTGCGCGATCGGCTCGATCCGACGCTGCAATAGCGCGACTGGCTTGAGGCGTGCGCCGATTTGCCGTCGGACACCCGCTTCTAGCCTTGGACCTCCGGTTTTTTGCCGCGCCCGAGCGCGAATTGACCGACCGGGCCCTCGATATGGAATTCCAACTCCGTCATCTTTGCGAACAGATCGATGTTGGTGCTGCCAATGGCGCAGCCGCCGAGGCCCATATCGGTCGCCGCCAGGTAAAGCGTCTGAATCAGGCTGCCGACATCCTTCAGGATCAACGAATATGCGATTGAGCTGTATTTCCAGGAGACCCGGCCAAAACGCGCCGCGATCGTGATGAGGATTTGTGGCTGACCCGGCGCGTCCATGGCGAACTGGGCAGCCTTCAAATGCTCCTGGAGTTGTTGGGGGGAAGCGCTGATCGCGACTAGCGCGTGGCTCCCTGCATCGTAGTGGTAGAGTCCGCGCGCAAGCCCGTCGCAGTTCGCGACGGTAAGGTACAATTCTAGCTCGTACGCGCTGCCCGCTGACGGATAAGGCCTTGTGCTGTAGGTGACGTCGGAACCGCCCTCGAAATACGGCTCGCTCTTCCATTCGGACACAACGCGCGCGGTGGTGTCGAGAAACTGCGCGAGTTCGCCGAGCGTGATCGGATTCTTGTCGTCGAAATCCCGTGTTGAATGGCGTTCGCGCAACAGCTTCGGGAAGGGAGAGTTCGGCTCCGCGGAGGAGAATTTGCGCAGGTCAATCTTGCTGCCGGCCCAGGGCGGACGCACCGCCGGCGGCGGCGGAACGACGCCGGCATAGGTGAAGGCGGCGCCGACCGGATTGGCTTGCCGACCCTCCGTGCTCCGCGTGTGAAACACCAGATCGTGGAAATCCCAGAGTACGAGGTTGCCGTCGCCTTCGTTCACCCGCAGGCCTTGTCCGTCCTTCGCATCGAGCTTGAGCAGGATCTGGCTGTCCAGCAACAGTTCGAGCAGATGGAGGGTGGAGGAAGCTATCTTCTGGTTAAGCTTGCCGATCTTCCGAGGCTGCGACAGCGCAGCAAGGGTGGTGGCGATGGCGGGATCGCCAATCCGGAACAGCGCGCCGGCGCGTGGCGATTCCAGCACCAACTCGTTGCCGCGCCGGCGCAGAAAGGCAAAGCGCGACAACACAACGGTGTCACGGCTGCCCAGCTTCGCGCGCCGCGGCCAGTATTCGGGGACTTGGGGCTCGATGACCACGAAGTCCTGCGTGTTACGCGAAGAGGAGAGGCGGTATTCCAGAAGCCCCTGCCGGGCCAAGCGATGCACCAGGGCGTCGACGTCTCTCGCGAGGGCGCTCTTGCCTGCAAAGGACGCGAGCGGAAGGCCGGTGCTCAGATGTCGCGCGCAGTCCATCGCGGCCGCGCTGAATTGCCCGAGGTTGACGGAATAGTCGCCCAGAAAGGCGGCGACGTTTCCATCCGGCTGCATCTGGAGGGAGAAGTGATGGCTCAATCGGGCGGCAATGTCTGGCGCGATCCTCCTGGTCGGCTTTTTCCGGGGAGCGCGCACGAAAGTGCAACCCTTCAGGTGTGTGGGACGAATGAAGTCAGATCGCTTTCCGGTCGCGGCCGGTCCAACAAACCGAGCTTCACCGGCACATCGTAAAGGCGGCCCGGTGCGAAGCGGCGATAAAAATGACGCAAGCCGGGAACGAGCACTCTGACGACCGGAACCTCGACATCGAGACGCGTCTGGTCGAGGACGAGGAAATCGTAGCCCGCACGGGCTGCGATCTCGACGCAGGCGATGACCTGGTCCCGCGTATTGTCGTGAAGCTTGAGGCTCGGCGCTGGGGGGAGGATAGGGCGATCGCTCGGTGTCAGGAACGGGTAGTCTTCCAGACGCAGCGGTGTGACACCGTCGAGGGTCGGCTTCTCGTCGCTCGCACCGCCCATCATGCTAACGGACATGAATTGGGTCAGCTCGGTGAGGGAGCGCAGCAGGGCTATGCGGCGGTCGAAATGCGCGCCGGAGCCGAACTCGATATTCTCGTGTCCATCCTGCATCCAGTGCATGATCGCCACGTAAGTCGGAATGCCGAGGTCAGTGGTGATATCGAGCACCCACAGCTTGCGCCCGGCTTCCGCAAATTGAGTCTGGAGATCCCGGACATAGAAATCGTCGAACTGCTCGAGGTCGACCTTGGTGCGCTGCACCCGGTTGTACCACCAGATCGCGTAGGCATCGCGCTCGATCAGTTCGAGGAAGCCCTGGACAATCGCTTCGTCGCGGGTGTTGCCGGCCGCGCAGCCGTTGGAATCCGTATGAAAGCCGCCATAGAAGAAGTACAGGAGGCCCGTCGGCAGATATTTGAAGCGTTTGTCGCGCAGCGATGAGACCGGCGACCACTCGGTCCTCGTCGAGGGATCGAACGGCTCGGGAACCGGATGGGGATCGTCCGGTTGCTGGAGAAACCTGTTCTTGAACTGCGTTTCGCTGAAGAGCTGGATATCGTTGGGAAGAAGCGCGTCGCCAGGCGCGAAATCGGCAAATCGACGCGTCGTCCTGATCTCATCGCCCTGGAAAATGCCCGAATAGCGTTCGATCGATTCCATCAGCGCGCTGGCTTCGCCCTGCTCGGCGGTCGAGCCCTTGCCAAAGCTGCCCCCGCTCAATCCGGACCTGAGCTGGTCGATGCTGTGGGCCGGCGCGGAGAAATTGTGCTGGGCGAAGTAGTTGGTGTTCATCGGCAGGTCGACGTCGATTCGTTCGAGCCTAGTCACCACCCCTGTCAGTGGGCTCACATGCTTGCGGAAGCGCGACACCGTCGACCGCGACGTCACGGTGCGATATCCACCGCTGGTCATGACGAGCCTCTTGCCCTCGGCAATCTCGACCAGGGCCGGAGATCGGCGCGGGTTGTTCAGCTTCCTGTTGCCGCAGGTCGGACATTGCGGACGTCGCGTCACGTAGTGCTTGGCGATGGCGGCTCCGGTCAGGTCGAAGCTTGCGATGTGATTGCACAAATCGGTGCGAAAATCCGAGGCAATTGCCTTGGCGATCTCGACGGCCGCAAAATGGATTCCAGTCTGGCCGACGCTTTCTCTGACGAGAGGCGATATGGCAACCGCACGCGCCGGTCCCCGGTCAAGAAACCCCTTGATCTCCCGGTTGCGGATCATGCGATCGAACAGGCAGGTCCAGCAGGCGCTCTCGCCCGGTTTGAACACGGGCCCGACCAGCGGAAACGGGCCGGATGGTTGTACCAGCAACCAGGGCGTCTTGCCGGCCACACGCTCCTGGTTCAGTTCAGCAAGTCGCCGGTCGAGATAGTCGTTCGCCAGCGTGATCGTGAACTTCGGCGCTCGCTTGGCAATTTGAACGCCGAGCTTGCTCAACGCCGCGGTCAGCTCCTTGGCGCCTTTGACGTCAATCGACTCGACCTGGACGGGGCAATTACGAAGATTCTGTTCCGCGACCTCCAAAGGTATGCCGAGGCTTGCCAGGAAACCGCCGACGGCGTCGTGGAACGCTTTCGGGGTCCGCGCAACGACATATCGGCGATCGAGCAGCCGCTTGATTGCTTCCTCGATCTTGTCGACCGGGAAGCGCTTCGAAAGCTGGCGAATGATCTCCGACCTGGCCTTGCCGTGTTGCCCGATCGCGGTGGCGAGGGCGCAGTAGAGTTCGCCGTGCAGGAAGAATTTGCGGTTCTCGGAATAGAGACAAACCGCATCGGGAGGCAATACGTAAGCGGTGAAGTTCGGTGCAAATCGGAGAGTGTCTTGGCGGGTCTGCCGCGCAACGCGGGTCTTGCGAGTTGCAGTCATTGAGTCAGCACGCTGATCCTGTTGCCGTTACGCTAGATCCCGGGCGCAAGACGGATCGTCGCGCCCGCGCCGGCATTTTCCCGGAGAATTGAAACGAATTGGGCCGTCACGCGCAAGCCGCCGATGCAAGCGTCGTAGCGAAATCAAGCAATTGGCCGGACCCTTTCTTGAGGCCGGCCAATGACCTATCAACCCGTGAGTTTGACATTCGGAACGCGCCGAGGCCTAGCACCAGCGGCAGCGGCCCCACGATGCGCAGCAACCCGCGCATGATACGGCGCATCCCACCACACCAACTGCACAACCTGCACATCGGCAACCGACGCCACATCGGCAACTACGGCAACCCCGACAGCCTCTGCAGCCGCGGCAGCCGCCGCATCCGCGCCATGCCAGCTGCACGCGGCTACCGGCGTTTTCCTTGTCGAAAAGATGGAAGGTGGCGAGGCTGACGTCAGCCATTTCCTCTTCATCGAGCGTGATTGCCTGACCCGTTCCAAAGTGCGGCAATTGTTGTGCGTCGGGTGCCGGCACGGCGGACGCCGATGCGCCTCCCGCCAGCGACAACGTCAACCCTGCGGCTCCTAGCGCCGGTACGGCGACTTTGGTTGCTCGCTTCTTCCCTTGAGAAGTCTTCCTCGCCTGCCGCATGGTCGAACCTCCGAGCATTGCAAGAAGCATCCCAGCCGCGGTAAGTCTACGCCCAGGAAATAACGCGAGCAACGATTACGCGCACAAAAACGCGGCGCCGGACGTTCAGGATGTATTCATCTTCATGAACGGCAATCGGCATGGCCAGTTGAGACAACGCATCACCGATCCACGCTTTTGGTGCGCGTGCAGCTTGGTGCAGTGCCGCAAGCGCATCGAATCTTGAACGGAGATCGGCGTGGCAGATCATTCAGGGCGCTTCGCTTGGTATGAACTTCTGACCACGGATGTCGCAGCGGCGGGCGCATTTTATCGCAAGGCCGTCGGCTGGGGCGTGAAGGATGAATCGACCCCGGAACTGCCTTACATGGTGCTTCGTAGCGGCGGCGCTCCGCTGGGCGGACTTATGGATATCCCGGAAGAGGGGCGGAGATTGGGGGCGACGCCGAGATGGATGGGATACGTCGCCGTCGACGACCCGGATGCAACCGCCGCGCAGATCACGCGTCTTGGAGGTGCGATCCTTGTGCCGCCGACCGACACCAATATTGGCCGCATAGCAGTCGTTGCCGATCCGCAGGAGGCGACATTCGGGCTGATCAAAGAACCAGCATATGGCCGACGGAAACCGGGCCGGCTGGACGAGCCGGGGCGCGTAGGCTGGCATGAGTTACTGGCCGCCGACCGAACCGCGATCTTCGCTTTCTACAGAGAACTATTCGGTTGGCAGAAGGCCGACGCTCAAAGCGAACCAGCGGCCTGGTATCAACTGTTTTCGGCGGGTGGGCAGACTGTCGGCGGAATGCTCACGAAACTTCCGAGCGTAGCGCAGCCGAGCTGGCTGCATTACTTCAATGTCGACGACATCGGTGCTGCCACGAAACATGTGAATGCTGGCGGAGGCCGGATCCTCCAGGGTCCGATCGAATTGCCCGATGGCTGCTGGATCGCACGATGTGTCGATCCCCAGGGCGCCCTGTTTGCATTGCAAGGCGCCCGAGGTCAGACAAGCATTGAGCCATCCTCGGCCTCGGAAATCGGCTGGTCCGCCAAGTGGGGTGGCATTGCCTCCCAGGGTAGAATTGTGCTGCCCAAGCCGAAGCGCTAGCTACAGCGTCTGTCCGGCGCTGACGCGACCTTGCAGTAGCCCGCGCCGGGAGCAGGGGAGGCCTGCGAAAGGCCGATCCGGCCCTGTCCAAGCCAAGTTCCCGTTGCACCAACCCACCCCGTGCGCTATCCGGCCGGAAAGGCCTGAGGCGGCTTCCATATTTCCCGCCCGGCCAGCCAAACCGAGGACGGAAACCGCCATGCCAGCCTATCGCTCCCGCACCACCACCCACGGCCGCAACATGGCGGGTGCCCGCGGCCTATGGCGTGCGACGGGTATGAAGGATGCGGATTTCGGCAAGCCGATCATCGCGGTCGTCAACTCCTTCACCCAGTTCGTGCCCGGCCACGTCCACCTCAAGGACCTCGGCCAGCTCGTCGCCCGCGAGATCGAGCAGGCCGGCGGCGTCGCCAAGGAGTTCAACACCATCGCGGTCGACGACGGCATCGCCATGGGCCATGACGGCATGCTCTACAGCCTGCCGTCGCGCGAGCTGATCGCCGACAGCGTCGAGTACATGGCCAACGCCCATTGCGCCGACGGCCTCGTCTGCATCTCCAATTGCGACAAGATCACGCCCGGCATGCTGATGGCGGCGCTGCGGCTCAACATCCCCGCCGTGTTCGTCTCGGGCGGGCCGATGGAGGCCGGCAAGGTCAAGCTCCAGGGCAAGACCAAGGCCGTCGACCTCATCGACGCCATGGTCGCCGCGGCCGACTCCAAGGTCAGCGACGAGGACGTCAAGGTGATCGAGCGCTCGGCGTGCCCGACCTGCGGCTCCTGCTCGGGCATGTTCACGGCCAATTCGATGAACTGCCTCACCGAGGCGCTCGGCCTCGCGCTGCCCGGCAACGGCTCGGTGGTCGCGACCCACGCCGACCGCAAGCGGCTGTTCGTCGAGGCCGGCCACACCATCGTCGATCTCGTCCGCCGCTATTACGAGCAGGACGATGCCTCGGTGCTGCCGCGCAACGTCGCCAACTTCAAGGCGTTCGAAAACGCGATGACGCTCGACATCGCGATGGGCGGTTCGACCAACACGGTGCTGCATCTGCTCGCAGCCGCCCATGAAGGGCAGGTCGCGTTCACCATGCAGGATATCGACCGGCTGTCGCGGCGCGTGCCCGTGCTGTGCAAGGTCGCACCGTCGGTCGCCGACGTGCATGTCGAAGACGTGCACCGCGCCGGCGGCATCATGGGCATTCTGGGCGAGCTCGATCGCGCCGGCCTGATCGACACGTCGGTCTCGACCGTGCATGCGCCGACGATGGCCGACGCGCTGGAGCGCTGGGACATCAAGCGCACCAAGAGCGATGCGGTGCGCACCTTCTATCGCGCGTCGCCCGGCGGCATCCCGACGCAAGTCGCCTTCAGCCAGGAGCGCCGCTACGACGAGCTCGATGCCGATCGCGAGAAGGGCGTCGTGCGCGATCTCGAGCACGCCTTCAGCAAGGATGGCGGCCTCGCCGTGCTCTACGGCAACCTCGCGCAGGACGGCTGCATCGTGAAGACCGCCGGCGTCGATGCCTCGATCCTGAAATTCTCCGGCCCCGCGCGCGTGTTCGAGAGCCAGGACGCCGCCGTTGACGGCATCCTGGGCGGCAAGGTCGTTGCCGGTGAGGTCGTGGTCATCATCTACGAAGGCCCGCGTGGCGGCCCCGGCATGCAGGAAATGCTGTATCCGACGAGCTATCTGAAATCGATGGGCCTCGGCAAAGCCTGCGCGCTCGTCACCGATGGACGCTTCTCGGGCGGCTCGTCCGGCCTGTCGATCGGCCATCTGTCGCCGGAAGCCGCCGAAGGCGGCAACATCGGTCTGGTGCGGACCGGCGACCGTATCGCGATCGACATTCCGAACCGCAGCATTACCCTGGAGGTTTCCGACGAGGAGCTCGCCAAGCGGCGCGCGGCGGAAGAGGCGAAGGGTGACGCCGCCTGGCAGGCGACGGGCCGCAAGCGCAACGTCTCCACCGCGCTCCAGGCCTATGCTGCGCTCACCACCAGTGCCGCGCGCGGCGCGGTGCGCGAGGTGAAGCGGCGCTCGAACTGAGCGCTGCACCGTTCGCGCTTCGCGTGCATGGTCAACGAGTCCTTAGCGGCCGGCGAAAGCCGGCCGTTCGCATTAAGGATGCCTCCACGAAGTTCGGCAGCCCTGGATTTTGCGGCGTATACTGCGGCGACCTTCGCAAATCCATTTCGGGCAACTGGGGCACCGCAATAATGTCTCGTACTCTTGCTGTCGTTTTCTCAACAGTCGTCGCCGCGATTTCGATGACGAGCGCAGCCTCCGCCGGCTGCTACAATTGCTACACGCCGCCGCCGTGCACGACCTGCTATCAGCAGCAATATGTGCAGCCGCAATACCGCACCGTCGATGAGACCGTGATGGTTTCGCCGGGCTCCGTGGTCGCGCATCGCACGCCGGCGCAGTACCGCACCGTGATGGTGCCGCAGACCGTGATGGTCGCCCCGCCCAGCGTCCAGTATGAGCGTATCCCGCCGCAATACGCCACGCGCCAGCGCGTCGAGATGGTCTCGCCGGGCTATTCCTATTACGCCCCGGTGCAGATGGGCTGCGCGTCCTGCGGCTACTGAGCCAGCGCAACAATCAACGAACTTCGCGCGGCGCTCCCATGGGGCGCCGCGTTTTCTTTTGGGCGCCAGCAAACGAGGCCCGGAGATGGAGACGACTCCTACCGGGCCTCGCAACCAGCGACGCCCTGGGAGATGTCGCCAGTGTCCGGGATTGCTGAGGGCACGGCGCGCTGTCGGCGGCCGAGCCTGTTGCCAGGTTAGAGGACCAGGCTGACGCTCGCCTGACAGACCGGCCAGGCGAGGGGGCAGGCTTGCTTCGACGGGCCCAACTTCGCGTTGCCATGCGCCGTCGACTACGTTAAGCGACAGCAATTCCGGGTTTGGAAGGGTGGCCGAGTGGTTTAAGGCACCGGTCTTGAAAACCGGCGTGCCCGCAAGGGTACCGTGGGTTCGAATCCCACCCCTTCCGCCAAAAGACCAGCAAAATCAACAACTTAAGTTCAATCATCCGGATCAGCGTACAAATGAACGTACAACTGTCCGAGACGAACCATGATCGCGCTCGGGGGCCTGATCGCTGGAATGATGGTTGGAATTGTCGCGCGCGAACTTTGGACGCGATGGTGCTTCAATCGCAAAAGTATGCAGACCATCTGCCGCGAGCTCGCTGAAGCCACCAGCGACCCTGTTGAGCGCGCCGCGCTCCTTGAGATTGCAGCCAAATGCAGGAGACGATGAACCAAAAGGCCGCCAACTGAGGCGGCCTTAATGCCTGCTGATCGGCTCAAATCTATCGAGCCTGGTTGCGCCTTCCCAAAGCTCTACCGCGTGCCCGTCTACAAGCAGTCTAGCTCGCTCCCTAGCCTCCGCCTCGTCCTGCACCTCAAGGTCAATTCGAAGCGTTATGTGGCCCTCGCCATCGATTATATATGCGCGAAACTCTCGCATGATCCCGCTCCAAAACACCGCCTCGTTCCGAAGCTGGAACGAGTTTAGAGCCGATCTAAAATTACGTCACTATCGAAATTGGGCCCGCCAGTGTGAACCGGCGGCCTGCGCGCAAGGCACTTAACCCACGACCAGCAGTAGCTCGCGTGCGTTCCGCGCCGCTAGGACTGGAGAATTTGACGCAGGTTCGCCGAGTGGCGTTGGGGAACGTTGGATGGTGCCGTCACTTGGAGAGCAATGACGAGCACGACCATAGTTCTATTTCCCAGCATGCTGAAAGCGCTTCGCCTGGTGCGCGTCCACGGCTGTATGGTCGAGCGCCGCGACGGCCTGTATCATCTTGGCGGCAACCAGCCGGCATGTTCGACGGCTATGGCGGGGAGGATGATTGAAGGCGGCTGGCTGGTGAAACACGGGGAGCGTTATCATCTTACAGAGAAGGGCTGGCGAGCGATCGGAGAAGCCGATTCGGATGCTGGGTAAGCTAGGTGAATCTGGCGGCCGTCCCGTGAAGATCACCTTTGGCGAGATGCGCGAGATGGGCTTGCGTGGCGTCCTGGTCTATTGCCATTGCGGCCATCACGTTGCCTTGGATGCCGACCGTTGGCCTGACAAAGTAAGGCTATCGGATATCGAGCCGCGATTTGTCTGCCAAGGCTGTGGATCTCTCGCGGTGCCGACGTTCGTCCAGACTTCGAGCGGGTCTGGGATCGGACGTATGGTCAATACTGCTCACATCGGAACAAGCGACGTCCAAGTTATTTGAAATTCCCTGATAGGTGTTCCGTTTATGGAGGCTGCAAACCGGGCGGCCTTACTCCGGGAGTTTGTAGACCTCGCCGGGTTGGAGTTTGACCTCTCGAAACAGCCGTCGCTGCCTTTCCGTCAGACTGATGGGTAGCAATTGCGCTGTCCAGCCTTCCGGAACGGCGCAGAGTACCAAGGTCAACGCCTGATCCGGCTTAGCTAACGCGAGCCATGTTTGCTTCTTCGGTTCCTCGTCGTCCGAAGTGACTTCAACGATTGTAAATTCGTTGCCGAAAGACTCTGCCATAGCCTTTAATGCCATGTGGGAGAGGTGGTTTCACCCACACGTTTCCGGATTAGGTCGGTGGGGTTGGGAAACAGGCTTGCCGTTAGATACCGTCCTCCTGATAGGAACCGTCACCATCCGCCCCACTTGATCTGCATGCGTTTCAGACGCATGAGGCTATCTAGTTCCTAGCCCCGAGCGGCCCCAGCCCAAGGCTCTTCCCCCTGGCCTGGGGCCGTTTCTTTGGTGCAAGCGGCCCGGTCAGCGTGAACGGGCGGGCCTGTCACATCGCCCTGGCACGGCCATTGCAAATTTACAGGTGGCTGGGATTGCTAGACCCAGTTTGGAACAGGGCGCCGCCGGGACACTGTATTTCGAGCCCGGCGGCGTATCTTTGTGGGACGGCCAATTAGATCAGGCGCATTCGTTGCCCCCGATCATGCCATCGCCCCTTGCTGCCAGTCCTGCGTTCCAACCTGCTCAAGCACGCCGTCATGGTCCCCAATGCCGGGTTCGGCGGGATCGCTCTCAAGGTCCCTACGGCCACCGGATGCCCAGCGCGTCTGATCGCCGCCCCACATGGACGGATCGCAGCTGCCTAGGGACGGCTCGGCGTCCTCGTAGCTTCCGTCTTAATCTGATCAAGACGGATCGCGCGAGCGGTGCTTTGAGCAGCTCGTGGCGCAACAAGCTGAGCCAAATCTGACGAGGTTGTTACCTTGGAGCGAGACATTGAATCGCCGATCGATACACTGTCCATTCGTTGGCGGGAGGACGAGCGGATGAAGCGGTACCTATCCGAACCAAAGTCTCATTGTCGGCTTATTCGCGCAACGATCAGTCTGGCTGTGGCATTGGCCGGATTCTCGTCCGACCCAGCATATGCCGACGAGGATGGCGTTTCATACTGGCTTCCGGGGCGCTTCAGCAGCCTCGCGGCAGTCCCTGCAGTCCCCGGCTGGTCGATGGCCGAGGTCTATTATCACACCAGCGTGTCGGCCTTCGGTAACGCAGCCGCGGCAAGAGAAATCCGTGTCGGCCGGATCCCCGCTAACGTCAATGTAGATTTGAATCTGCGCTTAAACGCGCAGGCGGACCTTGTCCTGCTCAACCCGACCTACACGTTCGCGACGCCGGTACTTGGCGGACAATTGGCAATCGGCATCACCGGCTTGTTTGGCCGATCCGCCGCAACCCTCGACGGAACGCTGACAACAGCGGTCGGGCCCTTTGTGACGACTCGCACGGGGACCCTCTCTGATTCAATCACCTCGGTGGGCGATCTGTATCCGCAAGCAACGCTGAAGTGGAGCGCCGGCGTCCACAATTTCATGACCTATTTGACCGGCGACATTCCTGTTGGCGCCTACTCTCCAACCCGTCTTGCCAACCTCGGCATCGGACACGGCGCGATCGACGGCGGCGGCGGCTACACCTATTTCAATGAGAAGTTGGGGCACGAATTTTCCGCAGTCGCCGGGTTCACCTACAATTTCAAGAATCCTGACACGCAATATCAGAATGGCATCGATTTCCACATCGATTGGGGTGCTTCGCAGTTTCTCTCGAAGCAGCTCTTCGTCGGGCTGGTCGGCTACTACTATCAACAGATCACGGACGATTTTGGTCAGCCCCCGATCCTTGGGGGATTTCGATCGCGCGTGGTGGGAGTCGGTCCTCAGATCGGGTACCTGTTTCCGGTCGGCGAACTGCAGGGATATTTGAACCTGAAAGGGTACGGCGAGTTTGCCGCAGAAAATCGGCCAGCTGGCTGGAATACGTGGCTGACTTTCTCGCTGTCGCCGATGGCGCCGACCAGTACGGTCGCGCCGACGCGAAGGATCGTGACGAAGTAAGCGCGGTCTACGTTCGTCACCTCGATTTATCTTCCCGGTCGGCGACATGCAGGGTTACCTGAACCGGACAACCGGCCCGAGGGCTGGAATGCCCGGGTGACGTTTGTGATCTCGCCGGCGGCGCCTGCGCTGACCGCGCCACCAAAGCGGATGACCACAAAGTAGTACCCACATCGCGCTGTCGATCTCTCTGGAAGCCGGCGGAAACACCTGTTGCGCGCTTCATCGAGGCCGACCCCCATGGGCGGTAGGCCTTTGCTTCCCGTTCAAAAAGCGCGAGTCATTTGAGATGGATCAAACCGATCGATCGCGGCTCATCGCTTACTGACAAGGAGGAAAAGGGGCATCCGGGTGGTGTACTGCTTCGAGGAGGCAGGCCATGGCGCAACAAGTACTTGGTAGGGTTGCCGAAGAGTTCCGCCTTGAGAGCTGCGACGTTAGCGACGCGCTGTCGACTTTCGACCACTTGCTGAGAGCCTATTTTGCAAGGCTCCTGGTTGGAGAGTTCCCAGCGAAGAGCGACGTGATCCACTCGTCCGAACGTTCTTCTGGTCCACGAAATAGCCATCCCCGCTCTAACTGACAGCATGGAGCGCGACAGTCTGGCGTACCGCAACCATCGCGATGCGCGATCTGCGCGAAGGAGAACGCCGACGTGAGCTTGATCTGAATCAAGACCGATCCCGCAAGGTCGTGCCTCATACCCTTATGCTGCGCCTCGCTGCGGCTACTATCCGTATCCGCCCTGCTACTGAACGCTGGTTGCTATGGTGACTGTGCAACGGGGCAGCCGCGCAATCGTCTGGCGTCGTCGGCGATCGGAGGAGGGCATCTTATGAGGAACACGTGCTTGGTTGCCGTACTTTGCGCCCTCGAGGTGGCTGTGGCAACGGGCGCCTTTGCCAAGACGTCGCGCACAAGAGTCGTGCCGGTCCCCGACGTTCGCCAGGCCGCACCTCTGGTGGATAGTTGCCGGGGCGGCTTTGTCTGCAGGCAAGACCTATTTGATCGCAACAACAGGAACAACCTGCGATCCGATTGGCCTAGTCCTCCGGCTCAACCAGGCCAGTTCTGACGCAGCGCTTCTTTGTGGCATTTCAGGGCCGTTCAATTCGCAGCGCTTGAAGCTTGAAGGAGGTCAAGATGAAGATAGTGGCATTATCTGCAGCGCTCCTCGGAAGCCAATTGTTTGTGATGCCGGTTTCCGATCGCGTCCCCGAATTAAAGGTGGAGGTGATGTGCAAAGCCACCGCGGCTGACGACAAGGCAATGGGGCTTGCCCTGCCTCAGAGCTTTGCCGACTGCATGCGCGATGAGACAACTGCACAGGAGCAGCTCAACACGGTTTGGGGCACTGCTTCCGTTCCCGTGCGTGATAGCTGCGAAGGTGAAGCCAAAGCCGGCGGAAGCCAGAGCTATGTTGATCTTCTCACCTGCATCCAGATGGCAGAGTGGGCGAAATCGCCGTCAACTGCGACGCGGTTGAGGGGAGCAAGCAAGAATCGAAATTCACAGTGATCCGGCTCTCGTTTCGAGAGCGCGGCTCGCCTTGTTAGGTCTCGAACGGCAGCATTTGGCGCAAAGTGGGTGTCGGGCCAAAGCGCGAGTTCAGCTATGGTCTTGGACAATCCGATCGCCACTTGATGTCGCGGCGCTGCCCCTGTTCCCGATCGTCGCGCTGGTTGCGGCGTCCGGTGGTTGCACCGGACCTGTAGGGCCTTTCCAGCGTTCAGGAGGAATAGCTGGCAGTCTTGGTTGAGTTTACTCAACGGCTGTTTTTGCGCACCTCGTCGCTGCCGCAGTTAGTTGGGTGCTTTATGTTGCGTGACTGAAAAGTTGACGACAATGAAGATCTGCCCGCCGATTCGGGGGCTGTCGGTCACCTCGACGCGCCAGTTAAGGTCCTGCCACAAGGGTCCCTCTGCCCCCTCGTTGAGGATTTTACTGCTCAATTCGATCGCTGCTGCTTGCGCGGTGGCGATGTCCGGAAGCTCCAGTCCGACATCATCGAAGATGGAAATGCCGTTGTGGACATGGAAGAAGAAACGGGTCATCCGCACGACTCCTCACGACAGAGCGCGCGCTCTGCCCGCCAATGTGCGTAACGCTTGAATATGCCGGCCGTGCAAAGGCGGGGGGACGCTCTTCTGAGGGAGATGGTATGGCTCTTCGGGGGTAGGTGTCTGGTCAGAGCCCAAATCAGAGCCCAAGTCAGAGCCCAACTCGGCGGACTTCGCCTGGTCGAAGCGCATCTGATTTCATGCGCAGGCGGTGCTGCAAGAGCCTAATGTTTTGCCCGTCGCCGACGACCCGCGCGACCGCTTCGGTCGCATTCTCAGGTTCGACCGCTGCAACCCAGTATGACCTATGCCCGTCGGGCGCGATGACCGCGACCATAGGTAATCGGACCATCATCAAAAAATTCCATGCTGAAAATCACAACCATAAATTTTAGGATTTGCCAAAACAAGACTTGGTCGCGGTTATGGTTAGCGTCGGCGGCCTAAGACTCATGTCTGCAGCGCGCCGCGCTGCCCGCCGCGCCAGCGCAAGGTGCTGGAACTTGCGGCGCATGGCCGGGTGAGACCTGTTCTTGACCTGATCCACTCCTTCGTGCGGACGGCGATATAGCCGCGGTCGCGGTGCTTGGAGACGATGTCTTGGAGCCAGTCTGGTCAGGCCGGGACAGCCCTGGCTGCACTTGGCAGGCAGAACCCGTACGCGCGGTGCATGAGAATGAGATGGTCACGCGGCTGCGAATATGCGAATCTCGTTCCGTTTTAGCGTCGGGAATTCGTTAGTGAGGGACCGATGACAATTGCATTGCCGTATCTTGGAATTGCGCTCTGCTGCTCGCTTGCGATCTGGTTGGTGACCCTGGTGCTATAAGCGCAGTCCTCAGTGTCGCCAACCGTCCTTGTCGACCTCGACACGAAAGCCTTCCGGCGTACGCGGCGCCTCGCGCTCGACCGGAATGTCGCAGGCGTGCACTTCACGGCCGCGTCGCCGTACGGCCTTCCTCCGGCTGGCATCACGCGGCACCTTGCAGCGGCAGCGCGAGCTGCACGTCGAAGCGCCTGGTGGCATTGGCGGCGATGAAGTCCTGCAGCGCGGACGGGACCTCGGCGTCGGTGTCAGTTGCGCGCTGCGCCAGCGCGTCAGCGACGTCGGACGTGGCGTCCCGTGACCAGCCTTCGCCAGGATTGAAGCACACAATCCGGACCGGATAGGCGTATTGGCCGGCGAGGAGATGCCTCAGGACCGTCTCAAGGTCGGTCTCGGTTTCGTCGGTCTCGCGCCAGGCGCAGCCGGCGCGGGCGCCAAAATCCTCGAGGACGAGATAGATTTCGCGGTCCAGGCGATCGAGCGGCACGATCGAAGGCGAGTGACGCATACGCAACTCCACGCGTCTGACCGGAAGGGAGAACGGCCCCAGCCTTGGGCAAAGCTGGAGCCGCTATTCCAATCTTCCGGCCTCGGGGATTGTTGGGGGCAGGCCGGAAGCGAGACGAAAACGCGGCACTGAGGCGGCGGTTCCATCCGGCAGGAGATGCTGCATTCTCTCCTCTAAAAGACGCAAACGCGGACTCCGCGCCTGGCTCGTTTTTGCCTTGTTTTGGTGCGGGGCTGGCACGGCAGCTCCCGCTCGACGGCCTGGACCACCAGACAGGGCGGGGCGCTTGCCGAGGTTGCTTTCAATCTTCCCGCCAGCTGACGTGGCCTTACCCAGGCCACGGCGGTCAGCCGGGGCCGGCCAGGAACCAAAGACGGCGGTCACCAATTGTTGTTCCAAGCACCTGTCTGCGACGCAACATAGATCTCGAATCACGAAATAGTCCTGAAACAATGAGGCGCCACAATCACCGGTATTTTTGAAGAGCTTTGCTACCACTCTGTTTCATTGCGATCGGTCTCTTTGAGGCAACCATGGATTTGAAAATGGATAGGATTGCAGTCGGCGCGCGTTTCAAGCTCAGCGAAATCGGAAAAACTCGTTGCCCAGACCTGGCTGACAAGGTTGGCGTCGTTGTCGCCATAGGCCTTCGTACAACCGGCATCACCGTTCTGTTCGATGGTGCCCAACGACCAACCGTTCTGCATAGGGATTACATTAAGACCAAGCTCTGATTAACGGATCGCTCCGTTCCGGCCCTCGGGCCACCCTAAAGAGGTACCCCAAAAGGATCGTCGGGATAGCCGGCGCGTCTTGATTTGCCTCGTGTACAGTCGCAAAGTCCTCGCGCGGCTTGGCACCCAGTTCTTCCATTTTCCCTGCTTCAGTAGGTTTGTAATCTCCACCAGGTCACCTCGGACGGGGGCGCGACTCATGGAAATATTTCGTGCTGAGAAGATCTGCGTTGTCGAGGACAACTCAATCAGAACCTGCCGCATCTGCGGCAAGAAAATGAAGCTTGTACGAGCGGTGGTGGACTCTGAAAGCGGAGGCATCACGCGCATGTTCGAATGCCCCTGCGGCAAGCGCGTCTGGGACGACTGATGCGTACCTCCGCGACCGGCAACGGCGCAGCGGCCGCTTCGGCGGTGGCCACCTGAACACTTTGCCGGGGAGGCGCAGGCGCAGCTCGAGGGCTGCCGCCTGGACAAGGTCGCTCACATGAACGAGCATATTCAGCAAGTGGCCAAGAAGGAATGCAGAGACTCAATGATGCATTTCAATGCGCCGCCGACCTTGTAGCGATTTAATCTGTTCAGCAGGGGGCGAGGGCAACACGCGTGAGGCGTCAAGCATTCTGGACAAGCGTTTTGGCGCCGATGGTGCTTGGCCCTGCTGTGCCACCGGCTGCTGCATACACGGCGAACACCTGTCCCTCCGCCGTCGTGGATCGCGTAGCAGCCGAGATGCGCAAAAACGGGAGGACGCCGCGGCCAGACGACATACAATGCTTCACGAGATCCCTGAAGAGTTATGGTCGCTCAATGATCATGATATCCGTTGGAGGCGAGCTGGTAGGGTCCTGCGAAGCCTCCGACGACCCTCATGGGGGACCAAGGAATTTGCGCTGCTCCAGATCTCGCTGACGTGTTTCCCGTTTGGCTTGACAGGGCCGCCCATCGGGCGGCCTCTGTCTCAACCGTGACAGCGCCTCGCGCGCATGAGCGCCTATGGCGGCGGGCAGGGTCCTCTCCGCTGCCGGGCTGAATGGCCGAGCCGCCGGCGCCAGCGCCTCCGGCATGAGCGTCAGCATCACTTACCGACGCGCCAGCGAGCAACACACACGTGACCATCGAGAGAATTGGTCAGATTATCTTCGCGCAGCTGCTGGCCGTGCCACGTGAGCGGCTACGACGTCGAAGAGCAAAGCGAAGATGAGGCAATTGCCTCCTGGAAGCAGCACCCGCTGGCGAGCCTCGGTGACTAAAATCCGAAAAGGTATATCCTTCCAGAGGGGCGGAGCTTGATTCGCCATGCTGGAAGCCATTCTCCTATTGCTGGGAATTGGGGCCGCAGCTCTCCTGCTGATCGCCTTTTGGGGGTTGCATCGCCAAGTATAGGCACAAGAAAACAGCTCAGTGGGATCAGGTGAGCTGGTGCTAGCGAGTGCCCTTGGAGAAGGGCATCGGAAAAGCTTGGCAATACAACCAACCTTCCTGTTCGCCAGAAGGGTTTGGGGGCCCAGCGGCACTCCCGGCGCTCCGATCCGCAATTGAACCGGCTGCCGGGAGTCTTGGGGGCTGGAATGCAAGCCGTGCCATGTTCGCGTTCGGACAGCAATGCTGTGGAACATCGCGCTCCGGTAGTTGTACGGAATCCATTTTCGGAACGGGGTGTTCTATAGAAAGAACACCGGCGTGATTTGAGTACCGATTTTTACTTTATCCGGGATGGCCGCAGTGGGGGCTGGAACCACCCTGCGGCTTTTCCCGTTGGACTTACTCAGCCGTCGCGGCACGGAACGCCGATATTGTCGCAGGTGAGAGCGAAGGTTTCTTTCGCCTTCGCATCTTCGAAGCAGAAGCGCGTGCCGACATCGGCGTGATCGATCCACCAATCAATCTTATTGTCCTTCGCAATGCGGGAGGCTTCTCCTCGCAGCAGATCCAATTGTCTTCCGGCAACGCGGACGATCAGGCAATTTTCCTTGGTCATGAATGACGTCCTTATAATTGAAGCAACGGCTCAATTGATTCCGACTAAAAATGATAATCGTGTGGCGTCCACCCAGAGAATGACGATCGTCCCCAATACGGCTTCTTCCCCTTGGGATTGAGCTTCGGGACGTCGTGTCGGTTCAGCGCCCGCATGACGCCGATACGGGCGAATATGGTCAGGCCGCCGCGCTCGTCCACCAGAAGCAAGGCCTCCATCGCTGTGCGCCACTCGGACGCGTCATGCTCTTTCTCCGGAAGCGAAACTTTCAGCTCTTTGGACCGGCGCCCTTCAGCGCGTCCCACGCGGTTTTGTTCGCTTGATCGAACGCCTTCCGGGATTCGGCGAGAGCGGCGCTCAGGACCGACCAGGATTCGCTGCCAGCCTGCTTCAGCTTCTGCAGACGCGCTTCTGCCTCGGAGGCATCGGATTTCATTTGCTTGAGCGCGGAATCGACGTCAACGGTGCGGGCTGCGGCCACTTTGCCCGCCGCCTCGCGGAATTTGTCCGCAGCTTCGCGCCAGGCCTTGGACTGTGCAGCCGCAACGTCCTTGAACGTGGCCTGCTGCTGCTCGAGCTGTTTGCCAGCGCCTTCGAAGTAGGTCTTCACCTGGGCCTCGAACCCGGCCCATTGCCTCTCCAGGTCCGTCTTGGCGCCCGCCCAGGCGGTTTCGCCCGCCTCGGCCTGGGTCTTGAGCAGGGCCTGAAACTCGTCACGGCGCTTGGTCAGATCGGACAGGAGCTGATCAGTCTTGGCCCTGGACTCAGCCTTGGCCTGGCCGACTTTGACCTCGAACGAGGCCAATGCAGCGTCCATTTCGTCCATCCGCTCCTTGGCCCAACTGAGGTAGAAATGCATGCTGCTCTGCTGTGACATGGCCGTCTCCATCTGCTTGCCGAAGTTAAGATCCCAGAGCTTGGGCTTGCTCGTATTGACCTGTCTCAATGACGTCGTGTTCCGAACCTGCCGCGAACTCTCGACGCGCCGCCTCATCCTGCGAAGGAGGAAAAGCGACTGACGTCTCGTGCCAGCGATTTGCTCGTCGGCCCATTCGCGCGACGGTGCGCCAAGCGTCCGGTATCGATCGCCGCGCGAATTCTTGCGGAGCTTGCAGCTTCGCATCGGTAAACAGCAGTTTGTCCGCGAAAGGCATCTTCGCGTTGGGGGCGGGTTGCCGCTGCTCCGCTGGCGGCCGCGACGCGTCTAACGTCAACCGATCCGGCTGCCCCGATCCGGTGCCGACTCTCATGGCCAACGGATTTTCCGAAGGTGGCAGAATGCCACTGTTTTGCCCGACGCGTCAAAGGGCGTTTCGTGGATTCCAAAAACCGTTGCGCCAGCAGGACTTAGCTACTGTGCATGGGGTTGTTTTTCGAGATTTTGTTTTGGGCGGCCTGTCCCGCTGGGAGGGCAGCGGGCGATGTTGAGGTCTTCTGCCGGTAACGTCCTGACGATGCGGATATTTCGGTTTGACCTTGGCCGGCCCGCCCGGTTCGGGGTGGAACCGTTGCCCCGCTGCCGCGTTGTCTTGGCATGAGCGAAGACTTTTCCTTCCGACGCAAACCCCTGACCCCCGAACAGCGCCAGGCGCGCGATGCGGCACGCCGGATCGAGGCCGAGAAGGCCATGCGCGACCATGAGGAGGCGCAGAAGCAGTTCTACGCCAACAAGGAACGGCTGAGGGCCGAGCGGCTTGCACGCGAAGCGGCAACCGCAAAGGACTGACCGAACGAGGTCGTCGCGCCAAGATCTCCTTGATTGATCCTCCGATGGGGCCGGAGGCGGTGCCGTTGCGCCGCGCGCCCAAGGCGAGCTTGAGCGCCTGGACAGCGCCTGCCATTGCGTGGCGGAGCGATGGGTGCTCAGGCAGACCCGTTCAATCCGTCGAAACTCCCCCAGCTCTCTATTCATGCGTCAGCTCTCGATGTCTCCGGGCCATGCGGCGCCGCGCCTGCCACGAGCGGCAGGCTTGACGGCGTTTGCCTTCCGCCCGAAGATTCAAATGATCCTCAACTGACGTGAATGACGGAGACGTTCGCTCCCAGCCAGTCCGATCCTCATCAGCGAAAACGCAATGGAGCTGACTATGACCACGTTCGACAAGCGCGAGCAGGGCTTTGAAGCTAAATTCGTCCACGACGAGGAGCTCATGTTCAGGGCCACGGCCCGGTCGAACAAGCTGCTCGGACTCTGGGCCGCAAGCCAGCTCGGACTCAGCGGCGATGCCGCCAAGAGCTATTCCACAGCGCTGGCGACGGACCATCTGGAGAGCCGGACGATGGACGAGGTCGTGGACAAGGTGTCAGGCGATCTCGCCGCCAAGGGCGTGGCGCGCGAGCAGGTCGCCGCGAAGTTCCAGGAATGCCTGCATCAGGCCATTCAACAACTCGAAGCCAAAGAGTGAGCGCCGCGC
Organism: Bradyrhizobium sp. CCBAU 11361; assembly: GCF_028128935.1. Classification (NCBI taxonomy): domain Bacteria; kingdom Pseudomonadati; phylum Pseudomonadota; class Alphaproteobacteria; order Hyphomicrobiales; family Nitrobacteraceae; genus Bradyrhizobium; species Bradyrhizobium sp. CCBAU 11361. The sequence goes on along the minus strand of NZ_LBJZ01000170.1, from coordinate 50,681 downwards.
GGTTTGGTGCTTACAGCTCCCTGCAGGGTGTGCGGGCGGTCCTCACTCGGCATGTCTGCGCATCCCGGAGTCGCTGAGCTTGTCGACGTAGGCGATGCCGAGCGCCGAGACGATGAAGGTGATGTGGATCAGCACCTGCCACATCACGCCAGTCTCGGTGAAGCCGGCGCGGTTCGAGCCGAGATTGCCGGCCTCGATGAAGGTGCGCAGCAGCGCGATCGAGGAGATGCCGATGATGGCCATGGCGAGCTTGATCTTCAGGACGCTCGCATTGACGTGGCCGAGCCATTCCGGCTCGTCGGGATGGCCCTGCAGATCGAGCCGCGACACGAACGTCTCGTAGCCGCCGACGATGACCATCACCAGCAGGTTGGAGATCATCACGACGTCGATCAGCGCCCAGCACGCTCATCATGATCTGCTGTTCGGTGAGGTCGAGCGCGTGCCAGGACAGATGCCACAGCTCCTTGAGGAACAGCGCGATGTAGACGCATTGCGCCACGATCAATCCGAGATAGAGCGGCAGTTGCAGCCAGCGCGAGCCGAAGATGATCATCGGCAGCAGGCCGAGGCGCGGCGAGGGCGGGCGGGCTTCGGTCGTGGGGGCAGGCTCAACCGACATTCAGGCAGCATCCTCGCATCGAGATGAATCTCGCTTTCATGTAGCCCGACAAGATGGCCGGCGGAAGACATGGCCGGCGGAAGACGCGAGCTGCGCTTGCAGCCTTCCAGGGACCATGCCGTTTCGTGCTACCGTGCCTGGCGGCCGTCGCGCGACGGCCTGGATCGCGGGAGGCAGGACGTGCGGAGCGGCTTTGGCAACGGGCCCGCGAGGATCGCGCTTGTTGCGGCGATGATGCTTGGCGCCGGCGAGGTGTCGGCCACGCCACTGACGCCGTTTCGCTACGAGGCGCAAGCGCAGCGCCATTGTCCGCGCGATCAGGTGGTCTGGCTGGATTTCAGGAAGGGCGTCTACTACGCGAGGGGCCAGAGGCGGTACGGCCAGGGTTTTGACGGCAGCTACGTCTGCCTCGGCGAGGCCCGCGACAGCTTCTATCGTCGCTCGCTGCTTGGCCTGCGCTGAGCGGCACGTGACGGGAAGCGAAAACGATCCGGTCTATTTCCGGTCGGGCAGCTTCACCGGGACGTGCGGTGAGGTGCTGATGACCCGGGGACTTCCGTCCGGATAGGTCCGGTCGCCGCGGATCAGCGATTCCAGGACCAGGAAGAATTTCTCGGCAAGCATGTGCGTCACCTTCGTTGGTGATGGCCTCTTGAAATGAGTCGAGGCGCCGAACGCGGAAATTCAATCAACTAAACGGGAGCAGGGCAATTCCGGACAAACACCAGTGTTGCGGCGCAGTACGGTCGTGGTTGGAAGGCGAAGAAAGGGTGTCGCGATCAGCCGAAGGCCAGCGCGACAAGGCTCGAGCACAACAGCACCAGACCGCCTGCGGTCAATGCCAGGAAGCCATCGGATACCAGGTCATGATTGCGCATGGGACACCTGCCACTCTCGTCTGCGATGCTCGGTCGGATCGATTAAAATTGTCCGAACGTGCCGTCTTGAAAGAGGTGATGCTTGCCGTCCGCGCGAGTGCCCTCAGGCCCTCGTACGGTAACCTTCAAACGCATGGGCCAGGAAGATCCCCGCGCTTACCAGACCCATCAGTGCCGAAACCGTCTCGATCATCGTTAAATTCCAAATCCCGCCCTTGCATCCGAGAGAACGCGTGCGGCCTTGCACAGTCAAAAGAATTCCAGTGAGCGGCGCGACAATGGGGGTGGAGTGAGGATTTGGCGCAACAGAATGTCCAGGAGTGGCACAAAGCAGGTGCCTGAGCTCCGTAGATCAACTGGGGAAAGCGAACGCGCCGTTTACCATCTCCGCGCGATCGCCGCAGGCTCCCCATTTCCGCCGTGTTCGGGTTGCGATATCGTCACGACGTCCGAAGCGGTGGTGGGCCGCCTCGGTGCAAAGGACCGGACAGCGCTCCCCGTTGCCAAAGCGGGTTGGGCAGGCCTCCGGCAGAATGGTATTTGGGGCGAATGGGGATCCGACGGTCAGATTCGGTTTTGCGGGCCGCGCGTGGTGTTGCGGCGGCCGCGACCTGCCTCGCGCTCGCCAATTGCGCGTCCTCCAACAAATTCGCCAGCCGCGTCGATCCGAAATACGGCGTGTCCTCGAGCCCCCGGGTCGTGGCTTTGGGTGATCCGGTCCCCAAGGGCGGCGGCACCTACCGCGTCGGCAAGCCCTATGTCGTCGCCGGCCGGACCTACGTGCCGGAGGAGGACGTCAACTACCGCGCCGAGGGCATGGCGTCCTGGTACGGCGACGATTTCCACGGCCGCCTGACCGCCAATGGCGAGGTGTTCGACATGACCTCGCTGACGGCGGCGCATCCGACCCTGCCGATGCCGTGCTATGCGCGGGTGACCAACATCTCGAACGGCAAGTCGCTGATCGTCCGCGTCAATGACCGCGGTCCCTATCACGGCAACAGGCTCATCGACGTCTCGAACAAAGCCGCCGAACTCCTTGAATTCAAAGGCAATGGCGTCGCCAAGGTCCGCGTCGAATATGTCGGCCGGGCGCCGCTTGAAGGCTCCGATGACCGCCAGCTGATGGCGACCCTGCGTACCGGGATCCCGGCGCCGTCGCCCTCGATGGTCCGGGTTGCCTCGGCAAGGCCCTTCGTGCCGGAGCTGCCCTCGTCGAACCGTGGCACCATCCGCGGCGAGGTTCCGATGCCGGAGGGGCGCCCCTACAATCTCGGCACCACCTCGGCCGACATGGCCTCACTCAATGCGACCTCGGAAATGTCGGCCTCGAGCCGCGGCCGGGGCCGGGCGCTCCAGAACGCGCGCGCCGTATCCTATGACGAGGACGGCTACGCCACCGAGAGCGCCTCGTCGGCCTCCGACGGCGCCGCCGAGGCCCGCAGCATCCTGAGCGGCCGCGGCCTCTACTAAGCCGCGCTCTCCCGCAAGAACTTCACCAGCGCGGCGTTGACCTCGTCGGGCCGTTCCTGCTGCACCCAGTGGCCTGCGCCCTCGATGATCAGCTTGCGCTTCAGATTTGGCAGCACGCGCTCGAGTTCGTTGACGCGCTTGGCGCCGATCAGGCCGGTGATGACGGCGTCCTTCGAGCCGGCAATGAAGAGGGACGGCTGGCGGATCTGCGCATCCTGCCAGGGCGCTGTCAGCTCCCAATTGCGGTCGAGATTGCGATACCAGTTCAGCCCGCCGCGGAAGCCGGATTTGCGGAAGGTCTCGGTGAAGTAGGCGAGGTCGGCCTCGCTGAGCCAATCCGGCAGCGGTTCATCGGCAGTCGCGTGGCCGAGAAATCCCTTGCCCTCCTGCACGAACATGGCCGCGGAGGGATCGGCAAGGCCACGTCCGCCGAGCACGATGCGCATGGTGCGGGCAACGTCTTGCTCGAACTCGGCCTCGGCGACTCCCGGTGTCTGGAAATACTGCCAGTAGAAGTTGGTCACGCCGCCCTGACGCAGCAGGTCGAGCGGCTTGCCGCGGCCGCGGAATGGCGGCGGCACGCTCAGGCCCGCCACCGCCGTGAAGATGTCGGGGCGGAACAGCGCCGCGTGCCAGGCGACCGGCGCCCCCCAATCGTGGCCGACCACCATCGCCTTCTTCTCGCCAAGCGCCTGCACGAGGCCGACGATGTCACCGACCGTGTCGAAGATCGAATAGGCGCCCACGTCGGACGGCGCCGCGCTCTGGCCGTAGCCGCGCATGTCGGGGGCGACGACGTGAAATCCGGCGGATGCCAGAGCCGGGATCTGGTGGCGCCAGGAATAGGACAATTCCGGCCAGCCATGGCACATCACCACCAGCGGCCCCTGGCCAGCCTCGCGGATGAACAGATCGATCCCGTTGGCCTTGATCACGCGGGTGGAAGACATCGCTTTTCCGCCTTGTTTCAGGGGTTTGGTCGAGAAATATGAGGTGCCACGATAGGGGTGTGACGAGAATCGTGCAATCTCGGGTTCCGGCACCAGCCTCATGTTGTTCGCGCCGGTTCCGACTGTTAGAACGCCGCTCTCAGGGCTTGGCCATGGCATTTCGTCTCATTTCGCTCCGTCGCAGCCGCTTCACCTCCGGCATGCTGGTGCGCGCGCTTGTCGCCGGGATGCTGCTCGCGAGCCTCGGTTGGTGCGGAGTGCTCTACGCTGCCAACCAGAGCGTCCAGGGTGCCAAGAAGGCGGAAGAGTCCGGCTTTGACGGCGATGCCCCCACCGCGATCCTGATCGAGGCCTACAGCGGCAGCGTGCTGTTCGAGAAGAACGCCGACGAGCTGCGCGCCCCCTCCAGCATGATGAAGCTGATGACGGCGGAAGTCGTCTTCAACGCCATCAAGAAGGGCGACATGAAGCTGACCGACGAATACCGGATCAGCGAGAACGCCTGGCGCAAGGGCGGGGCGCCGTCGGGCGGCTCGACCATGTTTGCCGCCATCAACAGCAAGGTGTCGGTCGACGATCTCCTGCACGGCGCGATCATCCAGAGCGGCAACGACGCCTGCATCGCGTTGGCCGAAGGCATCGCCGGCAACGAGAAGATCTTTGCCGCCGACTTCATGACCAAGCGCGCCCGCGAGCTCGGCATGACCAAGTCGACCTTCGGCAACTCCAACGGTCTGCCCGACCCCGGCAACAAGATGACGGTGCGCGAGCTCGGCATCCTCGCCCGCCACATCATCCTGGACTTTCCGGAGTTCTACAAACTGTTCGGCGAGAAGGAGTACACCTGGAACAAGATCCGACAGCCCAACCGCAATCCGCTGCTCAATTCGATGGAAGGCGCTGACGGCCTGAAGACCGGCTACACCAAGGAGGGCGGCTATGGCATGGTCGGCTCGGCCGTGCAGAACGGCACGCGGCTGATCGTCGTCGTCAACGGGCTCGAAGACCCCGAGGATCGCGCCACCGAAGCCAAGAAGATGCTGGAATGGGGTTTTCGCAATTTCGAGACCCGCACGCTGATCGCGGCCGACCAGCTGGTCGGCTACGCCAAGGTGTTCGGCGGCGAGAGCCGCTCGGTGAAGCTGGTCGCCAAGACGCCCGTGAAGGTGATGGTGCACAAGAACGGCAGCGACAAGCTGATCGCGCGCGTCGTCTATAGCGGTCCGGTGCGGGCCCCGGTCGAAGCCGGCCAGAGGGTCGGTGTGGTCAAGGTCTGGCGCAGCGGCAACATCGCGGTTGAGACGCCGGTCTATGCCGCCGAGGCAGTCGGCACCGGCTCGACCATGCGCCGCGCCATCGACGGCGCCAGCGAGCTCGTGATCGGCATGTTCCGCGCAGGCGCCGAGAAGCTCTGACCATGAGTGAAAGCGCGACACAGCGGCCGTCCGGACGCGGACGCTTCATCACCTTTGAGGGCGGCGAGGGGACTGGCAAGTCCACCCAGATCAAGAAGCTCGCCGACCGCCTCAAGGCAGCAAGGATGCGCACCCTTGTGACGCGCGAGCCGGGCGGCTCGCCGGGTGCCGAGATCATGCGCCATCTGGTGCTGTCGGGCATGGGCAAGCTGCTCGGGCCCGAAGCCGAGACGCTGCTGTTCGCGGCCGCGCGCGATGACCATGTCCACACCGTGATCGAGCCCGCGCTCAAGCAGGGCATTTGGGTGCTGTGCGACCGCTTCGCCGACTCGACGCGCGCCTATCAGGGCAGCCTCGGCAGCGTTTCGCCGGCTCTGATCAACGCGATGCAGCGCGTCACGATCGGCGATCTCAAGCCGGACCTCACCATCATCCTCGACCTGCCGGTCGAGATCGGCCTCCAGCGCGCCGCCGCCCGCCGCGGCAGCGGCACGCCTGACAGGTTCGAGGGCGAGCAGCTCAGCTTCCACCAGGGTCTGCGCGAGGCTTATCGCAAGATCGCCGCGGACGATCCTGCGCGATGCGTGCTGATCGACGCCAATTCCGACCCCGACACAGTGGCGGGCCGCGTCTGGAACGCACTGCGCGATCGTCTCCTTCCGACGCCAGCCTCGGTGGTGTCGGCATGAGCCCGCGTCAGGCCGAGCGCGAGACCGCCATTCGGCATCCGCGCGAGACGAGCCGTCTGTTCGGCCATCGCGAGGCCGAGACGGCGCTGCTGTCCGCCTATCGCAGCGGGCGCATTCCGCATGCCTGGCTGATCGGCGGGCCGCAGGGGATCGGCAAGGCGACACTGGCCTACCGCATGGCGCGCTTCGTGCTGGCGCACGGCCAACCGCTGGCGGACGTCGTGCAGCATGCCGAGAGCCTGGCAGTCGACCCTGATGACGCCTTGGCGCGCCAGGTCGCCGCAGAGTCCCATGGCGGGCTGCTGACACTGGAGCGCACGGCGAACGACCGAGGCGTGATGCGCACCGTGATCACCGTGGACGAGACGCGCGAGACGATTTCGTTCTTCGGCTCGACGGCCGCAGCCGAAGGCTGGCGCGTCTGCATCGTCGACACTGTGGACGAGCTCAATCCGAATGCGGCCAACGCACTTCTGAAGATTTTGGAGGAACCGCCGCAGCAATCGCTGTTCCTGTTGGTGAGCCACGCGCCAGCGCGCGTGCTCGCCACAATTCAGTCACGCTGTCGCAAGCTGCGCCTGCGGCCGCTCGGAACGGACGAGGTGATCAATGCAGCGGCCGAAGCGGCCGGCCTCGCTCCAACCGATCCGGCGTTGCGCGAAGCGGCGGAGGCCTCGGAGGGCAGCGTCGCGCGGGCGCTGACGCTGCTCGGCGGCGATGCGCTCAAGCTCCAGCAGCGCACGGCGGCGCTTTTGGCGCGACTTCCCCAAGTCGATCCGCGCGAATTGCACACGCTCGGCGATTCGCTCGGCACCAGCGACCGCGTCGCGCTTGCGGCCTTCATCGACGGTATCGACCGCTGGATCGCGGAACGCCTGCATGCGGATGAGGCGAATGCCAACCAGAACCTGCCGCGCCTTGCGCGCCTAGCTGAGGTATGGGAAAAGATCGTCCGCGCCGCGCGTGACACCGAAACCTACAATCTGGAGCGAAAGCCCTTGGTTTTCTCGGTGTTCGGCTGGCTGGCGGACGCAACGCGCTAGAGCATGATCCGGAAAAGTGTGTAGCGGTCTTCCGAGAGGATCATGCTCAAAACAACAACCTAACGCAGGTTCGTTTCCAAATTTTTGAGAAGCCGGTAAAGGAATTCGTCGTGGCAACGCGAGCTAAAAAATCCGTCAAGCGCAAGAGCGGCAAGAAAGCTGCGAAGAAGGCCACCAAGAAGGCCGTGAAGGCGCTCGCGCGCAAAGCTGCCAAGAAGGTCAAGAAGAGCAAGAAGGCTGCCGCCAAGAAGGGCGTGAAGAAGAGCGCTGCGAAGACGGCAAAGAAGGCCGGCAAGAAGACTGCGAAGAAGCAGGTCGTCGCGAAGAAGGCTTCAAAGAAAAAGGCCGCCGAGAAAACGGCCAAGGCACCTGCGAATAAGGCACTTGCGAACAAAGCACCGGCGAACAAGGTGGCCAAGAAGGCGAGGGCAATTGCGCCGCCCGCGGCGCCGGCTGCTGTCGTCGCTCCGCCAAAGGCTGCCAAGCCGAAGGCGCCACGCGCGCCGAAACCGGTTGCAGCTGCGCAAGCCGCAGCGCCCGCCGCGGCTCCTGCGCGCGACAACGTCTTCTACATCACGACCGCGATCGCCTATCCCAACGGCAACCCGCATATCGGCCACGCCTATGAGGCGATCGCCACCGACACGCTGGCACGCTTTGCACGGCTCGACGGCAAGGATGTGTTCTTCCTGACCGGCACCGACGAGCACGGCCTGAAGATGATTCAGACCGCGCAGAACGAGGGCCTGACCCCGTCCGCGCTCGCGGCCCGCAACGCCGCCCGCTTCAAGGCGATGGACGAGCGGCTCAACGTGTCGTTCGATCGTTTCATCCGCACCACCGAAGAGCAGCACCACCGCTCCACCCAGGAGATCTGGCGGCGCATGGAAGCGAACGGCGACATCTATGCCGACACCTATGCGGGCTGGTACTCGGTGCGCGACGAAGCCTACTACGCCGAGGACGAGACGCGCCTGAACGACGACGGCGTGCGCCTCGGGCCGCAAGGGACGCCGGTCGAATGGGTCGAGGAGAAGAGCTACTTCTTCCGCCTGTCCGCCTATCAGGACAAGCTGCTCAAGCTGTATACCGATCATCCCGATTTCATCGGCCCGGACTCGCGCCGCAACGAGGTGGTGAGCTTCGTCAAGGGCGGACTGCGCGATCTCTCGATCTCGCGCACCACCTTCGACTGGGGCGTCAAGGTGCCCGGCGACGAAGAGCACGTGATGTATGTCTGGGTCGACGCGCTCACCAACTACATCACCGGGGTCGGCTTCCCCGACGAAAGCGACAAGAACTGGCGCTATTGGCCGGCCGATGTGCACATCATCGGCAAGGACATCATCCGCTTCCATGCGGTGTACTGGCCGGCGTTCCTGATGTCGGCCCGCATTCCCGTGCAGAAGCGGGTCTATGCCCACGGCTTCCTGTTCAACAGGGGCGAGAAGATGTCGAAGTCGGTCGGCAACGTCGTCGATCCCTTCAACCTTGCCGACCAGTATGGCGTCGACCAGATGCGCTATTTCTTCCTGCGCGAGGTGCCGTTCGGCCAGGACGGCAACTACAACCACGAGGCCATCGTCGCGCGCATCAATGCCGATCTCGCCAACGATCTCGGCAACCTTGCGCAGCGCTCGCTGTCGATGATCGGCAAGCAACTCGGCGGCGTGCTCCCGGAACCGGGTGAGTTCAGCGACAACGACAAGGCCATCCTGGCGATGGCCGACGGCATGATCGCAGCAAGCCGCGAGGCGATGGCGACGCAACAGATCCATCACTGGCTCAACGCCGTATGGGCCGTGGTCGCGGAAGCCAACCGCTATTTCGCGGGCGAGGCGCCGTGGGCGCTCGCCAAGACCGATCCTGCCAGGCAGAAGACGGTGCTCTATGTCACCGCCGAGGTCGTGCGCCAGATCGCGATCCTGGCCCAGCCGGCGATGCCGACCGCCTCGGGATTGCTGCTCGACAGCCTCGGTGTCCCCGAAGGCGAGCGCAATTTTGCGGCACTCGGCGGCGCCAAGCGCATCGCGCCCGGCTCGACGCTGCCCGCGCCGACGCCGGCCTTCCCGCGCTACATCGAGCCGGCGGCCTGAGGCGTTCGCACGATGCTGGTCGACAGTCATTGCCATCTGGACTTCCCCGACTTTGCGGAAGATCTCGACGGGATCGTGTCGCGTGCGCGTGCCGCCGGAATCGGGCGCATGGTCACGATCTCGACACGGGTGCGTAAGCTCACTCAGCTTCTGGCCATCGCCGAGCGCTTCGACTATGTCTACTGCTCGGTCGGCACCCATCCGCACAACGCGGATGAGGAAGACGGCATCGCGCCGGACGAGCTGATCGCGTTGACGCGGCATCCCAAGGTCGTGGCGCTCGGCGAGGCCGGGCTCGACTATTTCTACGACAACGGCTCGCCGGAAGCGCAGGCGAGGGGCTTTCGCGCCCACATCGCGGCCGCACGCGCGACCGGCCTGCCGCTGGTGATCCACACCCGCGAGGCGGACGAGGATTGCGGCCGCATCCTGGAAGAGGAGGCGGCACGCGGTTCGTTTCGCGCCGTGCTGCATTGCTACACTGGCGGACGCGAGCTGGCGCTGAAGGCGGTGTCGCTCGGCCTGTACATCGGCTTCACGGGCATCCTGACCTTCAAGAAGTCGGAGGCCCTGCGCGCGCTCGCGGCCGAGTTGCCGCCTGACCGTATTCTGGTTGAAACAGACTCGCCCTACCTTGCGCCCGGCAAGTTCCGCGGCAAGCGCAACGAGCCGGCCTATGTGGTCGAGGTCGCAAAGGTGCTGGCTGAGGTGCGCGGCGTGCCGTTTGATGAGATCTCGCGCCAGACCACCGAAAACTTCTTCCGCCTGTTCTCCAAGGTGCCAGCTTGAATCCGGGAGCCGCATGACGCTGACGCTGACGATCCTGGGCTGCGGCTCCTCCGCCGGCGTGCCGCGCCCGGCGCTCGGCTGGGGCGCCTGCGATCCGAGCAATCCGAAGAACCGCCGCCGGCGCTGCTCGCTGCTGGTCGAACGGACGTCCGAGCACGGCACGACGCGGATCGTGATCGACACCTCGCCAGACCTGCGCGAGCAATTGCTCTCGACCAATGTGGACCACATCGACGCGGTGTTCCTAACCCACGAGCACGCCGACCAGACCCACGGCATGGACGATCTGCGTTCGGTCGTCATGCACATGCGGCGGCGTATCCCGACCTACTTCAACTTGTCGACCGCCAAGGACATCATGGCGCGGTTCTCCTATTGCTTCATCTCGCCGGAGGGCAGCGACTATCCACCGATCCTGACCCGGCATTCGATCGAGGCCGGCGAAAGCCGGACCATTCTGGGGAAGGGTGGTGCCGTGACGATGACGGCCTTCCTGGTGCAGCACGGCGCCATTCCCGCGCTCGGCTATCGCATCGGGGACGCCGCCTACACGCCCGACCTCAACGACATCCCGCGCGAGAGCTGGGGAGCGCTGGAAAATCTCGACCTCTGGATCGTCGACGGACTGCGCTACACCAGCCATGTCAGCCATTTCAGCATCAACGACGCGCTGTCGTGGATCGAACGTTTCAGGCCGAAGCGCGCGGTCATCACCAACATGACGGCCGATGTCGATTATGAGGTGCTCAGGCAATCGCTGCCCGCGGGCGTGGTGCCGGCCTATGACGGGCTGCGGCTGGAGACGCACTGATGGCGTGGTCGGCCCTGCAAGGATCAGCCTTTGCGAACCAATCGCCAGCGTCCTGGCGTGGCGCCCATTGCCGCCGAGAATGCTCTGGTAAAGTGGCTCTGATCCGCGAAGCCACATTTGATCGCAATCTCGGTGAGTGACAGCGTCGAGTCTGCCAGTAGAACCTTGCTTTGCTCGATACGCTGATTCATCAACCATCGGTGCGGCGGTATTCCCGTGCTGACTCTGAAAGCCCGGGCAAAGTGGGCGGCTGACACGCCGCACTCGCTGGCGATTCGTGCCAACGCGATCTCGCCATCGAGATTCGCACGGATGAGTGCCTTCGCCGTCCGAAGTTGCCATGGCGCCAATCCGCTGCGGCAGGAGCGATTGCGAGGGTGGCTGACGGCATATCTCTTGAGGAAATGAACATTGAGCGCCATCGCGACGTGGCCCACGAACAGCTCGTTGGCCTCGTGCGGCCTTTCCAGCATCGGCAGAAGGCAGCCGCCCAGATGAGCCAGGATTGGATCGAGGAAGCTCGCGCCCGCGACAACGTCATACTCAACGCGACCAACGTCAAGCTCGTTCGCCAGCTCATTCAGCGCGTTGTGCGGCAGATACAGGTAAAGGAAGTCGAACGGATCCTGGAAGTGAACGATCGTCTCACATCGCAAATCGTAGATGCTCGTCTCGTCCTTCAACGCGCCCTTGGGCGCGTAGCGGCCATCCACCCACGTCTCGGCTCTTTGATGTTGCAGCCGAAGGCAAAGCGCAAAGGCCTCGTCGGGAGGGGACGGCAGCGTCGGATCGCCGACCGGTCCGGAATATGCCATCCGCACCGCGGCGAACGTTCCTTTCTGTAGCGACTTGACGAGGCCCGTGCTCGGCTCGCGGATCATTGGAAATAGCTTCGCAAGCCGATCGCCGTAGAGACCGTCGTCGCTCATCATCTGCTCCCAATGCGCGCTCGGAGACGATTGGTCCAATCTGCATTCGGTCCCGTTGTCGTGCCTCCTTGCAGGCTGGTTTTGATCAATCGTGGCTCAAGACATTCAAGCGCCAGGGGGCGGCCGTCCTTAAAGTCAGGTTCGCATCGGGTTGCCTCCGGAGCAGTTAATGCACGTCAAAGCGATCTATCTATAGTTGCAAGCTTGCACAATTGCAAACGCGCAGCGCTTCCCTAGATGACCCGAGGGCGCCATGGAACCACACGAGAAAGATAAGTCACCATCGATCGATCAATTCAATCGAGACTCTCTGAAGCTGTCGCTTGAAAATCTCAAGTCCGAGAACAGCAGGTTGAAGGATCTTGTGATCCGGCTCTCAGAAACACTCATAAGGACGGTTATGGGAAGAAAGTAACGCCGTCCCAAAATCGGCTTTGCAGGATCGGTCTCGGAGGAAGCGATATCGCTCTTTGCTGCGATCTTGACGAGGCCGGCGTTCGGCTTGCGGATCGTTGCAAATAGTTTCGCAAGCCGAAGCGCGGCCGAAGACGATCGGCCAGTCTGCGTTCCATTTTGATGCCCTGGCCTGATTTCCTTGCAGGCTGGTTTTGATCAATCGTGGCTCAGGATGTTCAAGCGTTACCGGTCGGGTGCCCCTAGAGTTCGGCAACACTTCGACTTTCACGCCGGCCGCATCTGGAGCATTGATGTATTTCACAACGATCAAACCGCACGTCATGTCGGCGTCGGCGCAGACCAATCTGTCTTTCCTGGAAGATCTCGTCCGTGCCGCTCGCTCTCGGTTCGCCGCGCTTGCGGACAAACTTAGTAAATTGCAAGCCAGTTCGTTATCGAGGATCCCGTGCGAGCGGAGTTCACGTGACAACAATCCGGGAAGCCGTGCGCCCGGTTCGGCGGGCGTGACCGAAGATCTGATCGCAATCGTGACCGTCATGGATCGGATGGCCGGCGAGCTCCTGCTCGAATCGAAGCAGTTGTGGGCGTCCGTCGGATTTGTCTCCGGGAACATCCACAAGATCAGCTTTGGACGATGGCGATTGCTAGGTAGCCGGAAGCGGAACGATCTGTTTGCCGTCGCGGTCGATGAAAGGCTCAGGCGGATGCCGCGCTTGGTGATCTCGCTGCTGGAAGTGGCAACTATATTGGAGGGAGCGGTTGCAGACCTGCAACCAGTCAGGATCGGAGAGGGGATTGGCGACCGGTAGCAACCCCTCAATGCCTAGGCCGATCCATGGATCAGCTCAGGCCGAGATCGCCTTCACCGAGCCGACCGCGTTGCGCAGCAGGAATTTCTGAATCTTGCCCGTGGACGTCTTCGGGATCGGCCCGAACACGACCGCCTTCGGCGTCTTGAAGCCGCTCATCTGCGAGCGGCAGAAGGCGATGATCTCGGCTTCGGTCGCACTGGCGCCGTCTTTCAGCTCGACGAAGGCGCAGGGCACCTCGCCCCATTTCGGATCGGGCTTGGCGACGACGGCGGCGAACAGCACGGCCGGGTGCTTGTAGAGGATGTCCTCGACCTCAACCGAGGAAATGTTCTCGCCGCCCGAGATGATGATGTCCTTGGAGCGGTCCTTGATGATGACGTAGCCGTGCTCGTCGAGCACGCCGAGATCGCCGGTGTGAAACCAGCCGCCCTCGAAGGCTTCCTTCGTGGCCTTCTCGTTCTTGAGGTAGCCCTTCATCACGATGTTGCCGCGGAACATGACCTCGCCGATGGTCTCGCCGTCGCGCGGCACCTCCTGCATGATCTGCGGATCGATGACGGTGACGCCTTCCTCGAGCGGGTAGGGCACGCCCTGCCGGCGCTTCATCCGTGCGCGTTCGGCCGGCGGAAGCTCGTCCCAGCCGGGCTGCTCGGCGCAGACGGAGGCGGGGCCGTACACTTCGGTCAGGCCGTAGACATGCGTCAGCTTGATGCCGATGTTTTCTGCGCCTTCGAGCACCGCAACGGGTGGCGCCGCGCCGGCGATCAGGCCGACGACGCGGCGGGCGGCATTGCCCTTCGGGGCATCGGGCGCATTGATCAGCGTGTTGTAGACGATCGGCGCGCCGCACATGTGGGTGACGCCGTGCAGTTTGATCAGCTCGAAGATCTTGGTCGGCTCGACCTTGCGCAGGCAGACATTGATGCCGGCTGAGGCCGCGATGGTCCACGGGAAGCACCAGCCGTTGCAATGGAACATCGGCAGCGTCCAGAGATAGACCGGATGCTGGCCGAGATTGCCGGCAAGGATGTTGCTGACGGCGTTGAGATAAGCGCCGCGATGATGGGTGACAACGCCCTTGGGATTGCCAGTCGTGCCCGAGGTGTAGCTCAGCGCGATCGCGTCCCATTCGTCCCTGGGCGGGATCGCGGTGAAATCAGGGGCGCCCTGCGCGACGGCGGCCTCATATTCGATCTCGCCGATACGCTTGCCGCCCTTGAAGGCGGCATCGTCGACGTCGATCACGAACGGCTTCGGTCCGCTCATCTGCGCCAGCGCATCGGTGATCACGCCCGAAAACTCGGGATCGACCAGGATGATCCTGGCCCCGCCATGATCGAGCTGGAACGCGATCGAAGGTGCATCGAGGCGGATGTTGAGCGCGTTGAGTACGGCGCCGGTCATCGGCACCGCGAAGTGCACCTCGTTCATCGCCGGGATGTTCGGCAGCATTGCCGCGACGGTGTCGCCGACGCCGATGCCCTTGCCTGCAAGGTAAGACGCAAAGCGCCGGCAGCGCTCATAGGTTTGCGCCCAGGAGAAGGTGCGGCCTTCGTAGACCGTGCTGACGTGATCGGGATAGACCGCGGCGCTGCGCGCGAGAAAGCTCAGCGGGCTCAGCGGCACGTAGTTGGCGGGCGTCTTGTCGAGGCCGATATTGTACGGGTTCTGCCGCTCGCTCATCGACACCCTCCTCAAAGCGCTTCAAAGAAATCCGATCGAGATCCACGGGAAGATCGCGACGATGATCAATCCCACCAGCAGCGCCAGCAGATAGCCCCAGATCGGCCTGATGCCTTCGGCCGGGTCGACGCGTCCGATGGCGCAGGCGGCATAATAGCCGACGCCGAAGGGCGGGGCGAATAGCCCGATACCCATGGCCAGAATGATCACCATCGCATAGTGCACCTCGTGCACGCCGACTGCGCGGGCAATCGGAAACAGCAGCGGCCCGAACAGCACGATCGCCGGGATGCCCTCCAGCACGCTGCCGAGGATGGTGAAGGCCAGGATGGACACGGCGATGAAGGTCGCCGAGCCGCCCGGCAATCCCGTCATGGCCGCCGCCAGCGAGCGCGAGAAGCCGGATTGGGTCAGGCCCCAGGCCATACCGGTGGCGGTGCCGATGATCAGGAGGATGGCGCCCGACAGCGCCGCGGTCTCGACCAGCATCGGAAACAGCCGCCGCCAGTCGAAGCGGCGATAGACCAGGAGGCCGACCAGGGCGCCGTAGACGATGCCGATGGTGGAGACTTCGGTGGCAGTGGCGATGCCCTCGACCACGGCGTAGCGGATCACGAAGGGCAGCGCGAGCGCGGGCAGGGCGACGACGAAGGTCTTGCCGATCTCGCTGCCCGTGGCGCGGCGGACATGGCTCATGTCCTCATGGCGGTAGCGCCACCACACCAGCATGCAGAGCGTGACGGCGAGCACGACGCCGGGCAGCAGGCCGCCGGTGAACAGCGCCGCGATCGAGACGCCGGTGACCGAGCCGATCGTGATCAGCACGAGGCTCGGCGGAATGGTCTCGGTCTGGGCTCCCGTGGCCGCAAGAAGCGCGACTAGGTCGCCGGGGCGGGCGCCGCGCTGTTTCATCTCCGGGAACAGCACGGGCGCAACCGCGGCCATGTCCGCGGCCTTGGCGCCGGAAATGCCGGAGACCAGGTACATGGCACCGACCAGCACGTAATGCAGGCCGCCGCGGACATGCCCCAGCAGGCTCGCCAGGAACGCCACCATGGCCCGCGCCATGCCGGTCATTTCAATCAATAACCCCAAAAACACGAACAGCGGCACCGAGAGCAGGATGAGATGGCTCATGCCCTCGTCCATCCGCCCGATCAGCACCATGACCGGCGTGCGCGTGGTCAGCGCCAGATAGCCGAAGATCGCAAGGCCGAAGCCGAACGCAATGGGAACGCCGGCAAAGACGCAGAAGCCGGCGACGCCGACGAAGAAGATGACGAGGTTGAGGTTGCCGAGCGGCCGCAGATAAGGCTGCGCCAGCCAGAATAGACCGACGATGACGGCAACTGTTATCACCGCCGTCAGCACCATGCGGTAATCGGCGGCGCGCAGCAGCCGCAGCAGCGCGAAGACCGCCATCAGGCAGATGCCGGCCGGCAAGGCCGCGGCGCGCCACATGTTCGAGATCTGGAGCGCCGGCGTGGTGATGAAGCTTTCCTCGTAGGCGTATTCGGCGGATGGCCAGACGATCAGCGCTAGGAACGCCAGCGCCGCGCAGGTCGCGACCACGTCCAGATAGGCGCGCGTGGCCGGCCTGGCGCTCGCGACAATTGCCGTCATGCGCATGTGCTCGGAGCGGCGGAATGCGACCGCCGCGCCCAGCATGGCCAGCCACAGGAACAGGATCGAGGCGAGCTCATCCGACCAGATCAGCGGCCGGTGCAGGCCGTAGCGTGCGACCACGCCGGCAAACAGGATCACGATCTCGGCGACCACCAGGGTCGCAGCCGGGATTTCGACGGCGAAGCCGAGGACGCGTTCGAGCGAAGCCAGCAGTGAGGATCGGCGAGGGGACTGAACAGCCACCTCGCCCGCCACTTCGGTCACCTCAACCTCGATATGAGCCATGACGGCCCCAACGCGTTACGAGAGCTTGCCGACGGCCTTCTCCAGGAGGTCCCAGGCCTGATCGCCATATTTGCCCTTCCACTCGGCATAGAAGCCGGCGGTCCGCAGCTTGTCACGGAACGGCGCAACCGTGGGCTGGTTGAAAGTCAGGCCCTTGGCCGCGAGCTCCTGCTGGAGGTTGGCATTGAGCTTGGCGGTATCCTCGCGCTCCTTGACCGCCGCGGCATTGATGTTCTTGGCGACGATGGTGCGCACATCTTCCGGCAGCGCGCTCCAGGCGCGGCGATTGGCCAGGAACCAGAAGCCGTCCCACATGTGGTTGGTCAGCGAGCAGTATTTCTGCACCTCGTAGAGCTTTGCGGTCGAGATGATCGCCAGCGGGTTCTCCTGGCCCTCGACGATCTTGGTCTGGAGCGCGGAATAGACCTCGCTGAAATTGATCGAGGCGGGCGCCGCATCGAACGCCTTGAACATCGAGGTCCACAGCGGCGACACCGGCACCCGGATCTTGAAGCCCTTGAGGTCGTCGGGACCGGTGATCGGCTTGGTCGAGGACGTGGTCTGGCGGAAGCCGTTGTCCCAGATCTTGTCCATCACCTCGAGGCCGGCCTTCTTGATCTCGCCGCGGACATGGGCGCCGAGATCGCCGTCCATGGCCTTCCAGACCGTGTCGTAGTCCGGGAACGCGAAGCCGATGCCGTTGATGGACGCGGCCGGCACCAGGGTCGACAGGATCAGGCCCGACAGCGTGAAGAATTCGACGCCGCCGGAGCGGATCTGGCTCAGCATGTCGGTGTCGGAGCCAAGCTGGTTGTTCGGGAAGATCTGGAGGTCGAACTTGCCGTTGGTCTCGCTCTTGATCGCCGCCGCCATCTCCTTGGCGCGCACGTTCAGCGGATGGGTGTCCGGCAGGTTATTGGCGTATTTGTAGCTGAACTCGGCGCTCTGGGCGCGGGCCACATGGGGCGCACCGAGGCCGCCCAGGACCGCGGTTGCGGCGGAGGCCTTGAGAAGCGTGCGTCGGGAAAAGCTCATGGGTCTGCTTCCTCGGAAGGTTTGTTGTTGTTCTGAGATGCAGACCTATACGGAGGTCACGTCGGAAGGTCATCTGCGATCTCGCGAAGCCTCGCTTATTGCAGCCGGACAACGTCACGGCAATATCGCTTTCGGCACATGGAGCCGGATTCAAAAACGCGAAAAACAACCCCATGCACAGTAGCCGTCAAGAGCTGGGACGACGTTCGAGGGTCGGGCCGAAAATCGCGCTGGAGCGAAGCCGGGATGTCAGGAATTCCGTCTAAATATTTGATCTGATTGTATATAAATATATTCCATAATATACCTTATGCGAATCATGGATATGGGTGGCCATGGGCTCATGGCGGCATCCAGGCTGCTCGCCTCTCGCGCCAATCCTGCCCTTACGGGCTACGACACGGTCGTTGTCGGTTGGGCTCGGACCTTGGCGCCGTCGGCGAGATCGACGGATGGATTGAGGATGATCTGGTCGCCACGTTTGACGCCGCTGTCGACCTCGAGCTCGCGGCCGAGGTCGCGCAGCACGTCGATCTTCCTGAGGTGCACGACGCCATTGTCCACCACGGCGACCTGCATGCCGCCGGCGTTGAAGATCACGGCGTCGGCAGAGATCCGGAAGCTTGGGGTCCGGCGTGGGATGCGCAGTTCCACGGTGCAGTAGATCCCCGACGTGAGCGCAGCGTCGGGATTGGGAATGTCGACCTCGGTGAGCAGCGTCCGCGATCCCGGCTGGAGCGCGTCCGCAATGCGGGTCACGGTGCCTGGAAAGGTCCGGTCCGGCATCTCCGGCACATGGACCACCGCGGTTATGCCGGGCTTGAGGCCGAAGGCGGCGTCCTGCGGCACGAACACCTGGGTACGGATCACATTGCCCTGCTGGAGCGTGAACATGAAGGTGCCCGAGGTCGCGTCGGCCTGGACCAGGCTGCCGACGTCGATGTTGCGCTGGGTGATGACGCCATCGAACGGGGCCACCACGCGCTGATAGAGCTTTTGCTGGCGAAGCACCTGCAACTGCGCCTCCTCCGCCCTGATATTGGCCTGGGCCACCGACACCGCGGCCT
Organism: Bradyrhizobium sp. CCBAU 11361; assembly: GCF_028128935.1. Taxonomy (NCBI): domain Bacteria; kingdom Pseudomonadati; phylum Pseudomonadota; class Alphaproteobacteria; order Hyphomicrobiales; family Nitrobacteraceae; genus Bradyrhizobium; species Bradyrhizobium sp. CCBAU 11361. The sequence goes on along the minus strand of NZ_LBJZ01000170.1, from coordinate 32,061 downwards.
CCTGGGCCTTGAGAGTCTGCTCGTCGATGGTGCCCTGCTGCGCCGTGACCCATCCCTTGTCGACCAGCGGCCGATCGCGGTCCCAGGTGACCTTGGCGAGCTCGCGGTTCGCCTGGGCCTGCTGGAACGACCAGTTGAGCTGGGCAAGCGTCGCTTCGGCCTGGGCGATCTGGTGATCGAGCTCGGGGGCGACGATTTCGGCGAGCAACTGGCCTGCCTTGACTTGGTCGCCGATATCGACCGCGCGGGTGGCGATATAGCCGCTGGCCCGGGCGAAGATGTTGGCGCTGGCAAAGGCGGAGGTCGTCGCCGGCAGCTTCACGACCTCGTTCGTGTCGCTGGGCTCGACGGTGGTGACACGGACCTGCGGCACGAAGTCACGCGCCTGCTCGGCCGTCGCGAGCACCTGGCGTCGCTCCGCATAGTGGCTCCATGCACCCGACGCCAGCGCCGTGCCGGCCACGAGGATCAGGCCGAAGCCGGCGAGGCGCCCTCCCCGACGACGCGCGTGCTGCCGCGGTGCGACGTCCCGGCCCCGGTCCGTCTCTGTCACGCGCTCCGGCTCGATTGGTCCGTTGAAGTTCATTCCAGCACCTCGTCAAATACCCCGTGATGTGTCTTGCCGTCGTTGCCCTTGCGAAGCATCGCGAACAGGTAGGGCACGACCAGCAGCGTGGTCGGCGTTGCAAACAAGAGCCCGCCGATGACGGCGCGGGCCAGTGCGGCGTTCTGCTCCTCGCCGGCCGCGCCGATCGCCATCGGGATCATGCCGACGATCATCGCGGCCGCCGTCATCAGCACGGGCCGGATCCGGGTATGGCCGGCCTCGATCGCAGCCTCGAAGGCGGTCTTGCCTGCAAGCTGCTGCTCCCTGGCAAAGGTCACGAGCAGGATCGAATTCGCCGAGGCGACGCCGACCGCCATGATCGCTCCCATCAGCGATGGGACGTTGAGGGTCGTGCCGGTGATGAACAGCATGGTCAGGATGCCGCACAGCGTTGCCGGCAAGGCCAGAATGACGACAAAGGGGTCGCCGAAATTCTGGTAGTTCACGACCATGAGCAGATAGACGAGCACGGCTGCGAACAGCAGGCCGGTGCCGAGATTGATGAAAGCGCTGTTCATGCTCTGGATCTGGCCAGTCACCTGAATGGTGTTGCCGGGTTTGAGCTGCTTCTGGAGGTCCGCCGTGACCTTGCTGATCTCGCTCGCCACGCTGCCGAGATCGCGGCCCTGGACGCTGGCATAGACCTCGTAGACAGGCTGCACATTGGCCTGGTTGGTGTTGGTCGGGATCGTGCTGCGCCGGAACGTGGTGACGTTGCTGAGCATGCCGGGAATTGGGGTATCGCTCTGTGCTGACGCCAGCGACGTCGACACCGGCGTGTTGGCGAGGTCGTTGAGCGAGCTGATCTGGCGCTCGGGCGTCTGCACCGCGAAATAATAGGGAATGCCGGATGTCGGGTCGGTCCAGAAGTTCGGTGTCACCTGCTCCGAGGAGCTCAGGCTGACATTGAGATTGGTCGCGATCGTATCGGCGTTGAGGCCGAGCTGCGCCGCACGGGTGCGGTCGATATCCGCGTAGAAGGCCGGTGCGTTCACCTCTTGCTGAAGGTGGGCGTCGGCGATCCCCGGGATCGCCGCAATGCGCTGGCGCAATTCGTTGGCGACCTTCAGGTTGTTGGCCTTGTCGTAGCCGACGGTGCGCACGTCGATCTGGGCCGGCAGCCCGAAATTGAGGATCTGGGTGACGATGTCTGCGGCCTGGAAGTAGAACGTGTCTTCCGGAAACGCGGCCGGCAGGATCTCGCGCAGCCTGCGCACGTAGTCGGCCGTGGGCTGGTGCCCCTCCTTCAGCGAGATCAGGATCACGCCATCATTGACGCCGATGGTCGAGCCGTCGCTGAACGCCAGATTATAGGAGCGCGCGGGCAAGCCGATATTGTCGACGATCAGCGCACGGTCCCTGTCCGGAATGACCTGGCGGATCTTGTCCTCGACCTGCTGGAAGGTCTTCTCCGTGTTCTCGATACGGCTACCTGCCGGTGCGCGCACGTGGAGCTGGATCTGTCCGCCGTCGATCAACGGAAAGAAATCCCGGCCGACCAGCGGGAACAGCACGACACCAAGGACCAGAATGGCGGCCATTCCGGCCGGAATGATGAAGCGATGCTCGATCAATCCGGTCAGCGAGCGCGAATAGGCATGGCGCATCGTCTCGAAATTGCGCTCGAACGCCGCGTGAAAGCGCCCGAACGGTCCGCGCGGCGCGGTGCCGGGTGCATCGTGGCGCTCGCCCTTGAGCAGTAGGCCGATGATGATCGGCGTCAATGTCCTGGACAGGCCGTAGGATGCCAGCATTGCGAAAACCACGGCAAGGCCGAGCGGCGTGAACAGATATTTGGCCGGTCCCTCCAGGAAGACGACGGAGGTGAAGACGCAGCTGATCGCAAGCGTCGAGACGAGTGTGGGAACAGCGATGCCGGCCGCGCCGTGCAGCGTCGCCTGCGGCAGCGGCATCCCCTCCTCGGTCAGCAGGCGATGGGTGTTCTCGATCGTGACGGTGGAATCGTCGACGAGGATGCCCACGGCCAGCGCCAGCCCGCCCAGCGTCATGGTGTTGAGGGTTTCGCCGAGGAAATGGAGCACGATCAGCGAGGTGAGGATCGACAGCGGAATCGAGATCATGACCACGAGCGTCGAGCGCCATGATCCCAGGAACAGGAGGATCATCAGCGCGGTCAGTCCGGCGGCGATGGCGCCCTCGCGCAGCACGCCTTCCACCGATTGCTTGACGAACACCGACTGATCGAACAACTCGTTGATCTGCATGCCCGGAGGCGCTGCCGCGCGCGCGGCCTCGAGCGCCTTGTGGACCGCCTTGACCACGCTGACGGTCGAGGCGTTGCCGTTCTTGATGATGCTGAGCAGGACCGAACGACGGCCGTTCTGGCGCACCACGTTCTGCTGCACCAGCCAGCCATCGTGAACCTGCCCGACGTCCTTGACGAAGATGGTGGCGCCGTTCACGACCTTGATCGGGATATCGTTGAGGTCCGCGATCGAAGGCGGCGTCGCGTTGGTGCGGACGACATATTGCTTGTCGCCCATTTTCGCGGTGCCGGCCGGCAGCGTCAGGTTCTGGGCGTTGACCGCATTGACGACGTCGAGTGGCGTCAGCCCTTTCGCGACCAGCTTGGCGGGATCGATATCGACCATGATCTGCCGGTATTTTCCGCCCGCGGGCGTCGGCAGCGTGATGCCGGGGATCGGCGCCAGTTGCTGACGGATGCGATAGATACCGTAGTCGTAGAGCTGCTGCTCGCTGAGCGTATCGGAGCTCAGGCTGATCTGGAGCACGGGCACGCTCGAGGCGTTGAACTGCACGACGACCGGCGCCTGGATGCCGGGCGGCATCAGCGCGCGGATCGCATTGGTGGCGGAGACGATCTGCGAGATAGCGAGGTCGAGGTTGACGTCGGGTTGGAAGTAGATCTTCTGCACCGACAGACCGGCCATCGTCTGCGCTTCGATATTCCTGATTCCGTTGACGTTCGAGCTGATCGAGTACTGGCTGTAGGTGGTGACACGCTGCTCCATCTCCGGCGTGCTCAGGCCGGTGTAACTCCAGATCACGGTTACGACCGGAATGTCGATATCGGGGAAGATGTCCGTCGGCATCGCAAATATGGTGACGGCGCCCAGGAACAGGATCAGCGCGGCGACCACGTAGAACGTGTGAGGAAATCGCAGAGCGAAACGAACGATACCCATCGAGCACTCCTCGTTCCGCGGCGACCGTTTGCGGCCACGCGGCATCCAGATCAGCAGCAAGGCGTTGCACGCGGAATTTTCCGCGCGGCCCAGCCTCCTGCGCCTCCTGGATGTTCTTGGCTCGAGGGTCGACGAATATCCGCTCAATGAACCCTGGCCGCGTTCCCGGCTTCGCGCGGCCGGTATCGCGGTTGAAGGAGGACTTAGAACTTGGACGTCGGAAGTGAAAGCCGCGCGGCGTTACTTCGCGGTAATGAAGCGCGCAATTTGACCACGAGTTGGTGAACCGCCGCGCACGGAAACTCAAGGTCACGCGAGCTTGCGTGGTCCTGCACTCCCGGCGGTGGCGCCATATCATTTCGGCATTGGTCAAAATCGTGCCGGCCGTCCAAGATCCGCCGTGCCGGCGAAGCACAATGCACAATGCAACGAAGCACAATCCAACAAGGAGTGCCGCACGGTAACAATGGGAGGTTCGTCATGCAGGAGAACGTTGTTCGCGCGAACAGCTCGCGCGCCATTCCATTCGATGCCGCCAAACTCGACCGCCTGATGGAAGCAGCCGGCCTCGACGTCCTGGTCGCGACCTCCAAGCACAATGTCCAGTACCTGCTCGGGGCCGAGCGCGCGATCTTCTTCGACTACATGGATGCCATGGGCGTCAGCCGCTATCTGCCGGTCCTGGTCTATCCCAAGGGCGCGCCGGAAAAATCCGTCTATGTCGGCCACCGCCTGGAGACCCATCAGCGCGCCGTGGCACCGCCCTGGGTGCCGCAGGTCCGGACCGAGTCCAGCGGCTCGGTCGACGCGATCATGCGGGGCGTCGCGGCCTTGAAGGACGCCTGCGTGCCGATGAAGCGGGTCGGGTCGAGATGGCGTTCCTGCCCATGGATGCGGGCCGGGCGCTTGCCGACGCCCTGCCCGGCGCCGAGCTCAAGGACGCGCTGCTGGTGCTGGAGCGTCTGCGTGCGGTCAAGTCCGCGGGCGAGCTGGCCAAGCTGAAGACGGCATCCGAACTGGTGATTGCCGCGATGCTGGAGGTGATCGCCGGGCACGGTCCCGGCACGACCAAGCAGCAATTGTCGGACGGCTTGCGCGTCGCCGAGGTCAACCGCGGGCTCACCTTCGAATACTGCCTGCTGGCCTGCGGCAACAGCCACAACCGGGCGCCGTCGGGGCAGCGCTGGGAGCAAGGCGAGGTGCTGTCGCTCGATTCCGGCGGCAATTATCACGGCTATATCGGCGACCTCGCCCGCATGGCCGTGCTGGGCGATCCGGATGCCGAGCTGAAGGACTGTCTGGCCGAGATCGAGGCGGTGCAGCGCGCCGCTTTCGCCGCAGTCCGTCCGGGCGCCATGGGCGGTGACATCTATGTCGCGGCCGAGCGGCAGCTCGCCCAGATCACGCAGCGCGACTGCACGGATTTCCTGGCCCACGGCATGGGCCTCGTCAGCCACGAGGCTCCTCGCCTGACCGCCACAGGTCCGGTTCCCTATGACGACACGGACGCTCGGCTGCCGCTCGAGCCCGGCATGGTGGTGTCGATCGAGACCACGATGAAGCATCCGAAGCGCGGCTTCATCAAGCTCGAGGACACGGTCGCGGTGACGGCGACGGGATACGAGATCTTTGGCGAGGGCGGCCGCGGCTGGAATCTTGGCGGCAGTGCGCTCTAGCGCAGCGGCAGCAACTCGAGCTGGCCCTGCGCCTTCCTGACGGCCGCAGCGAACCAGCTCTGGCTTGGCGCTTCCTTGGCGAAGCATTTTGTGTAGGCGTCCATCGCCTGGTCTTCGCGGGCCATACTGTCCTGCGGGGCCTTCCTGGCCATCATCTGCTTCCAGACCTTCTCGCAAGCTGGAATCTCAGCCGTCGTCACGGCGTCGGTGACGGCGAGGAAGTAGACCTTCTCGCCCTTGATCGCGACGACGTCGATCTCACGCGGCGACCCCTTCAGATCACCATTGCCGCGCACGCCGAGAACGGCGACCGCGGCGCTCGCCGCCGCAGGCTTGGTGATCGGCAGCTCGGCATATTTGGCGAAGGCGGAGTCCTGGATCGCATAATAGTAGAAGCGATCGGACCTAAAGGCGGCACTGATCTCCTGCGGCATGCCGTCCTCGCGGTGCTCGCGCAGCCAGTGCTTGAGTAGCGCGGTCGTGGTCGCCACCGCTTGCATCTTGTCGCCCTCGGAGGCGAAGCCGAGCCCGTCGAGATGGCCGAAGCCGGAATCGCCCTTGAAGAGCGTATCGGCGTTCGACTTGCCCTCTGCGGGCAGCCCTTTGATCGCGACCGGTCCCACCAGTTCGCGCAGCACGCCCGTCAGCTCCTTGAGCGCCGCATCGTGCTGCCTCGAGGTCTCGTCGTTCTCCGGCGCCTTGGAGAACTTTGCAATGTAGCGATCGCGCAGGTCGAGATAGCGCTGCTCGGGCGCGACCGCGTGGGCGGTCGTCGTGAAGACGAGCAGGCAGAGCAAGGCGAGCGATCTCATTCAATGTCCGCAGACTGGAGCGATCTCCAGTCTTTGTGCCGGCGCCGGGCGGGAAGGTTCATCGGCGAGGGGCGTGCCCTACTCCGCCGGCGTGAGCTGCCTATTCAGACGCATCGCAGCGGTCTCACGCACGCGGACGCGGGCGCGGCGCTTGCGCCACCAGATCACGACGCCGGTCACCGAAAGCGCGGCCACCACCAGCCCCATGATCGAGATCAGGATGCGGCCGAACAGTCCCACGATGCGGCCCGAATGCAGCGGAAACTGCGCCTGCACGAAGATATCGGCGGCGGTGCCGACCCATGGCAGCCGCTCGCCGAGTGGACGGCCGTCCTCGCTGTCGTAATAGAGCTGCGCCGGGCCGACGCCGCCGGCGCCGTGATCGTCGCCGGGATGGAAGTAGGCGGCGGCATAGACCCCGTGGGCGGGACCGTAGCTTAGCGCGCCGACCGGGGTGGACCACCCTCGCCCCTTGCCGTCGGCCGCCGCGCGCGCGGCGATGTCGGCAAATGTCACCTTGGGCTCGATCGGATTGTCGAGATCGCGGTACGGCCGCTGCTCATACGGCGTCGGCGTATAGTTCGACACCATCTTCATCAGCGGCGAGAACACCTCGAAATAGAGGTTCAGCGAGAACGCCGTGAAGGCGATGACGAACAACTGCCCCCAGGTCCACAGGCTGAAGGCGCGGTGGATGTCGAAATTGATCCGGTAGGCGCTGCCCGACGTCTTGATGGTCCAGGCCGGCGCCCAGCGCGCCCAGAAGCCGCGTTCGAGCTGGCGCGTGACCTGCGGCGCCCGCGCGGCCTTCGCGCCGCGCCGTGACGGCAGCGTCAGATAGAAGCCGACGAAGCAGTCGATGGTCCAGATGATGGCGATGATTCCGAGCAGGCGCATGCCCCAGCGGTCGCTGCCCCAGAACTCCGGGATGTGCATGGTGTAGTGCAGCTTGTAGAGGAACGAGACGAAGTTCTCCCGCGTCACCGGCCATACCGCGCCCCAGTAGCGCCGTCCCAGCTCGACGCCCGTGTTGGGATCGAGGAAGACCTGATTGTAGTCGAGCGGATAGCGCTTGCTGGTTGCCGGATCGATCCGCGGCATGACGAAGAACCACAGCGAGTGGCCCTCCTCCGGCGTCATGAAGAGGTAGACGACGCGTGCACGGGGATCGCGCTGCTCGATCAGCTTGGCGAGCTCGATCGAGGGAATGGCCGGGCCCTTGCTGGTGACGTCGAACAAATGGCTGTTCAAGACGTCGTCGATCTCGTGATCCCAGGAGATGATCGCGCCGGTGATGCCGGAGAAGAACAGGAATCCGGCCGTGAGCAGTCCCGCCCAGCGATGCAACCGACTGAATATCGCTCTCATCGTCTTCGACTCTCATCAAGCGGGTCCGGCCCCCGTTGCCGGACCGTCGTCAGTTGAACTCACCAGCGATACGTCAGCTTGCCGATCGCCTTGCGTCCCTCGGCATACATGCAGCCCGACAGGCCGTAGCAGGCGGCGACGTAGCGTGTGTCGGCGAGATTGGTGACATTCAGTGACAGGCGCCAATTGTCCCTGGTGTAGGCAAGCAGCGCATCCAGCATGGTCGAGGCTCCCACCTTTAATGTGTTGGAATCATCGCCCCAGGTCGCGCCGACATAGCGGATGCCGCCGCCGAACTGGAGACCAGCGAGCGGACCGCCCTGAAGCGTATAGTCGCTCCACAGCGAGGCGCGGTTGAGCGGCACGGTGACCGGCGCCTTGCCGACATTCACCGGATCCTGCGTGACCATGGCATCGACATAGGCATAGGCGGCGCGCAGGTTCCAGCCGTCGGCGAGTGACATCGTGCCTTCGAGCTCGACGCCGCGCGATTTCACCTGACCGGTCTGTTCGGCAAAGGTGGCCCCAGGCACAAAGGTGACGACGTTGTCGCGCGTCAGGTCGAAGGCGGCGAAGGTGAACAGCGCATTCCATCCGAGCGGCTGGTATTTGACGCCGACCTCGTACTGGACCCCGGTTTCGGGATTGAGCATCTGTCCGGACGGACCGGTCGCGAGCACCGGCAGAAACGACTCGGAATAGCTGAAATACGGCGCGATGCCGTTGTCGAAATTGTACATCACGGCGGCGCGGCCGGTGAAGGCCGAGGCATCCTTCGAGGCCGACGTATTGGTGGTGGGGAGATTGGTGTCGAGCTGCGTCGTCACGAAATCCTGGCGGCCGCCGAGCTGGAACGATAGCCGGCCGAGCTTGATCTGGTCCTGCGCATAGAGGCCGAGCTGCGACTGCTTGACGCCTTTGTTGTCGTACATGTCGCCGATGGTCCAGTCATAGCTGTAGACCGGGTTGAAGACGTTGATCTCCGGCGCCGACGTCGAGACGGCAAAGGCGGTGTCGCGGAATGTGGTGTTGCGATAATCGAGCCCGACCAGCGTGGTATGGCTGAGGATGCCGGTGGTGAACTTGCCCTGGAGCTGGTTGTCCACCGCGAAGGAGTTGATGTAGGAGTTGCTGTAGCTGCCGAAACGCCCCAGCTGCCCTGCCGCCTCGTCGGTATATCCCGTGCCGTAGAAGGTCTTTTCCTCGTTGTGCTGATAGGCGTAGCGCAGGTTCTGCCGGAACGTGATGTTGTCGGTGAAATTGTGCGAGAGCTGGTAGCCGGCGGTTGCGATCTCGGTGTTGAACGCGTTGAAGCTCGGTACGCCCGCGAAGAACGAGACCGGGATGGTGCGGCCGTTGTTCGGCCACACGGTGCCCGAGGCCGGCAGGAACTGAAGGCCCCACCCTGCCCGGTCCCTCTGGTAGTTGGCGAGGATCGTGATCGTCGTGTCCTCGTTCGGCTTGAAGGTGACGGCCGGCGCGATGAAGACGCGGTTGTCCTTGGTGAAGTCGACCTGGGTCTCGCCGTCGCGCACCACGCCGGTCAGGCGCCACAGCACGGTGCCTTCCTTGTTGGCGGGGCCACCCATGTCGAACTGGCCCTGATATCGGTTGAAGCTGCCGCCGGAGACCGAGACCTCGCCGAACTGCTGCGCGGTCGGCAGCTTGGTCACGTAGTTGAGGATGCCGCCGGTGCCGCTGCCGCCATACATCGCCGAGGACGGCCCCTTGAGGACCTCGAGGCGCTCGGCGCCGTAGGGATCGAGGCCGTTGAAGTGCACGTAGTTGCTGGAGGGGATCCGCAAGCCGTCGACGTAGAGACCCGACATGGTGGTGTCGAAGCCGCGGATCTGGAGGGCGCCGAAGCGGGTGTCCGAACCGCCATTGACGTCGCCGCTGACGCCGGCGGTGTAGCGCAACGCTTCGCCGATCGAGACCGCGCCCTGGTTCCTGACCTGGTCGGTGGTGACGACGGACACCGACTGCGGCGTTTCGATCAGCGGCGTATCGGTCTTGGTGGCGGTGCCGCTTCGCGTGGCGACGAACCCGCGCACCGGACCATTGGCGCGTTCATCGGTGGCGCCGTTCGAAGCCGACTGGGTTGGCGCAGCTTGCTGCGCGGGAGCGCGCCGATTGGTGCGGGAGCTGCGCGTCGTTGCCGACCGTCGCGACGGAGCAACCGCCGCGGGACGGGCGCGCTGAGCCGGCGCTTCAACGGAGACCGCGGGAATTTGCGTCTGCGCCTGCACGGCACCGAAGGGGACGACGAGAGAAAATGTGCTGACGGCGCCGAAGAAGAGCACTCGAAGCTGTCGAAGACGCGTGTCGGAACGCGAATGAAGTTGGAAGTTGGTCACGTCTTGCAAGGCCCCACGCACTGCCGGCTTTGCCGGTATCGTTCTTGATGCCCCGCCCTAACGCAGGCGATTTCGGAGTGCGATAGGAACAGCGTTAGAATTTCTCCAGAGCGGTGCGCAGCAACTGCGGCGAATGCGCCCATGCGCGACCCAAGGTGCATGTGCTCCGGATTTGGAATCCTTCTAGACGAACACGATCGATCGACCGGACAGGACACCCGACGACATCGAAAGGAAGCGCGGAGAACGAATCCTTTACCATGCCCGTCAGGCTCGATTGAGCCTGAGGAACCCCGGAGGTAAATTCAGCTGCGGGATACTTCATTCATTTTGCTGAACGCACCGCAACGTTCTGTGCCGGCGCGTGCTGGGCATCCGGAGTTCGACGTCCATGAGCGAATTGCGCGCGGCGACCAGGCAATCCACGGCGAGGACGGGGATCATCGAGTTTGACGGTGCCAGGGGCATCGTCAGCATCCCCTGCACGATCTCGGACGTGTCAGGCACGGGCGCAAGACTGAAGCTCGACTGGTCGCTGTCGTTTCCGAAACAGGCCACGCTGATCTTTGCCGACGGCCTGCGAAAGCCCTGTCGTGTGGCATGGCAGAAGCGGAGACTGCTCGGCGTCGCGTTCGCGGATGGTGTTGCGAGCCTGGACGAACAGGCCCTCATGATGACCGAAGCAGAGCAGGCTCTGCACCGGCAGCATATTGGCGCGCAGGTCAGAAGCGCGCGCGAGGCACGCGGCTATACGGAGAGCCAGATCGCGAACCATCTCGGCGTCTCGCCCGAGTTCGTGTCGCGTGCCGAGAGCGGGGAGCTGAGCATCCCCCTCCACCAGCTCACCCACATTGCCGATCTGCTGCTGGTCGACCTCGACAGCCTGGTTGCCGGCCCGGCGTCGATCGGATCGCCGCCCGGCGAGGCGCGCGCGAGCGACGTCGAACTGGCGGAGTGAATTGACGCGCCCCGTCGCTACCAGGTCGGCAGATACGTGCCCTTGAAGCGCGTCTCCAGAAACGCCTTCACGGGATCGGAGTGATAGGCCTCGACCAACTGCTTCACCCAGGGCTTGTCCTTGTCCTCCTCGCGGACGGCGAGAATGTTGACCCAGGGGCCATCGGGGTTTTCGCGCGCGATCGCATCGGTCGCCGGATTGAGGCCGGCCTGCACCGCGTAGTTGTTGTTGATCGAGACGACGTCGACGTCCTGGAGCGCGCGGGGAAGCTGGGCGGCGTCGAGCTCGACGAAGCGCAGCTTCTTCGGGTTGTCGGTGATGTCGGCAATGGTCGAGGCGACGTTGTTGGGGTCCTTCAGCTTGATCACGCCGTGCAGCGCCAGGATCATCAGGCCGCGCGCGCCGTTGGAAGGATCGTTGGCGATGGCAACGCGGGCGCCTTCGGGAAGGTCTGCGAGCTTCTTGTATTTCTGCGAATAGACGCCCTGCGGCGAGCCGATCGTGTTGGCGACCTTGACGATCTTCCAGCCGGTCTTGGCGATCTGGTTCTTCAGGTACGGCTCGTGCTGGAACGAGTTGGCCTCGAGGTCCTTCAGCGCCAGCGCCTGGTTCGGGATCACATAGTCGGTGAACTCGACCACCTTGATGTCGAGGCCGCGCTCGGCGCCGACCTTCTTCACGACGTCCATGATCTCGGCATGGGGACCGGCGGTCACGCCGACGCGGATGGTTTCGGCCGCGGCCGTGGTCGCGAGCAAGGCTGCAGCCGCAAGGGTTGCGAGAAAGCGCATTGAAGTCTCCGATGTGTAGAAGCTTATGTCAGCGATGCCGCAGCCGGCGGTTGACCCGGCGCGCCAGATAGTCGCCGGCGCTCTGGACGAGCTGCACCAGCGCGATCAGCACGACGACGACCGCCAGCATCATCTCCGGCATGAAGCGCTGGTAGCCGTAGCGGATGCCGAGATCCCCCAAGCCCCCGCCGCCGACGGCGCCGACCATGGCGGAGTAGCCGAGCAGGCTCACCACCGCGAGCGTCAGCGCCAGCAACAGGCCGGGCAATGCCTCGGGGATCAGCACCTTGAGCACGATCTGCATCGGCGAAGCCCCGAACGAGGACGCGGTCTCGATCAGGCCGCCATCGACCTCGCGGATCGCAGCTTCGACGAGACGCGCGATGAACGGCGTCGACGCGATGGTCAGCGGCACGATCGCCGCGGTCGAGCCGATCGATGTACCGGCCACGAGCCGCGTGAACGGGATGATGGCCACGACCAGGATGATGAAGGGCGTGGAGCGCGTCGCATTGACGACCATGCCGAGCACCCGATTGACGACGGGGGCCGCGAACAGCTCCCCTTTCCGGCTGGTCGCCAGGAAGACGCCGAGCGGCAGGCCGAAGGCGGTGCCGAGCAGCGCCGCGATGCCGACCATGTACAGGCTTTCGAAGGTGGCCTGGACGATCAGGTTGATGAGTTCAGGCGACATAGCCGAGACGCTCCGTCGGGAATTGATATTGAGACAGCCAGGCGAGCGTCCGCGTCACCGCGTCTTCGCCGCTGGAAATGCCGAGAGGGATACCGAGGGTGAGCGAGCCCACATGCTGGCCGCCGATCTCGTCGATGCGGGCCGCAAGCAGCGCAAGGTCGAGGCCGAGCTCGCGAGCGAGCCGTGCCACCAGCGTGTCGCCGGCCCCTGCCCCGCGCACCTGGACGCGGATCACGGCCTGCCCGCCGGCAGGCGGCACCGGCACGATCCGGCTCGCCAGCGACACCGGCAGGCTGTCGCCGATCACCTCGGCCAGGAAGGATTGCGTGATCGGATGTTTGGGATGGGTGAAGATGTCGGCGACCTGGCCGCTCTCGACGACGTGGCCGGCGTCGAGCACCACGACCTCCCTGGCGAGCTGGCGCACCACGGACATCTCGTGGGTGATCAGCACGATGGTCACCCCGAGCTCGCGGTTGATGTTGGCGAGCAGGTCGAGGATCGCGCGCGTGGTCTGCGGATCGAGCGCGGACGTCGCCTCGTCCGACAACAGCACGCTCGGCCGAGTCGCCAGCGCCCGCGCAATGCCGACGCGCTGCTTCTGGCCGCCGGACAGCTCCGACGGATAGCGGTCGTGCTTGTCGGTGATGCCGACAAGGGCGAGCAGCTCGGCGACGCGGGCCTTGATGTCGGACTTGGCCCAGCCGGCGATCTCGAGCGGCAGCGCGATGTTGTCGGCCGCGGTGCGCGACGACAGCAGGTTGAAATGCTGGAAGATCATGCCGATCGAGCGCTGCGCCAGCCGCAGCTCGCGGCCCGCCAGCGCGGATATATCCCTGCTATCGACGATCACGCGTCCCGTGGTCGGCTTCTCCAGCCCGTTGATCAGCCGGACCAGGCTCGACTTGCCGGCGCCGGAGCGGCCGATCACGCCGGTGATGGAGCCGCGCGGGATCGTGAAGTCGATGTCTTGCAGGGCGTTGACGCCAGGCTTGCCGCGATAGGCCGGATATGTCTTCGAAATGCCTTCGAAACGGACCATCGCGTCCGGCTCGGTCGCGGCAGGTGAAATCGCATCGAGCGTCTCGATCCTCTGTCCGATCGCGAGCGATTGGTGGGCGTTCATGGCGGCGGCCTTCATGTACAATAGTTCGCTTGCCCGCATGCCCCGGGGGCCCACGGGAACCAGGTCGCATCGCGCGACGGGGAATGAAACTGCGACCGGGCGCCCGGGTGGAACGCGCTGCACCGCAGCATGCACCATCGCCCGAACGGGTCTTTCTTGCAATGTCAGATATTTGCGGGGAGTTGGACGAAGTTTTCCAAATCCCGCCCCGGCGAAGAAAATTCATCTGCCGGGGGCTATCGGCCTTCGACCCGGCTTACCTGCCAAACTGCAACCAGGGCAGCACGATCAGCAGGAGCCCGGCGAAATAGAGCAGCCCGAAGATCAGCCCAAAGCCCCAGAACTGGCCCTTCCCGATATAGCCGCTGCCGAAATACATCGGCGCCGGCCCCGTGGCGTAAGGCGAGATCACTCCCATCAGGCCGAGCGAATACATGCAGAGCATGGCGAGCGTCGTGACCGGCAGGTCAGCGATGCCCGATCCGACCGCGAGCACGACGGGCAGCACCGCGGCGGCATGCGAGGTGATGCTGGAGAAGAAATAGTGGATCCAGAAGAACAGTGCGACCAGCAGGAGCATCGCGGTTGACGGCGACAGCCCCGCGAGCGGCTTTGCGTATTCGTTCGCGAACCATTTGATGAAGCCGATCTCGTTGAGGCCCGAGGCGAGCGTCAGCAGCGAGGTGAAATAGAAGAACACCTCCCATGCGCTCTTCTCGCTGACGATGTCGGCAAACTCGATCACGCCCGTGACCAGCATCAAGGAGATCACGATGAAGACGACGGTGGTGGCGTTGACGAAATTCGAGCCGAGCAGCGGCACGTGGATGTCCGGGCTGGAGCCGGCGATCCACAGGAACATCGCGAGCACGATCAGCGCCAGCATGATCCACTCGTTGCGCGACATCGGGCCCATCTCCGCGAGCTCCTTTGCCGCCCATTCGGAGATCTCGGGGCTGCGCTTCACTTCGGGCCGGCAGATCGCGTAGCTCAGCAGCGGGACGAGGATCATCAGGAGGATGCCGAGCGGCGCAAAGCCGATGAACCACTGTCCCCAGCTCACCTCGACCCCGACGGTCTTCTTGGCGATCGCGAGCGCGGCTGCATTGGGCGCGAGCGCGGTGAAGAACAGCGAGCTGGTGACCGCGGTCGCCGCGAACGCGGTCCACATCACATAGGTGCCGATCCTGCCGGCGGTCGGTCCGGGCTCGGAGCCGTAGATGCGCGGGATGTTGCTGATGATGGGATAGACGATGCCGCCGCTGCGCGCGGTGTTGGAGGGCGTTGCCGGCGCGAGCAGAAAGTCCGACATCGCGACCGCATAGCCGAGGCCAAGCGTGTTGCTGCCGAGCTTTTGCACCAGCACCAGCGCGATGCGCCGGCCGAGTTGGCTCTTGCGATAGCCGATCGAGAACACGAAGGCGCCGACGATCAGCCACACCGTGCTCTCGGCAAAGCCCGCCAGCATCCAGCGCAGCGACTTGGTCGGATCGGGATCGATATAGCCACCGACGCCGGCGACCGTGAGCCCGATCAGGCCGACCGCGCCGACCGGCATCGATTCCAGGATGAGCCCGGTGATGACGGCCGCGAACACGGCAAAATAGTGCCACTGATTGACGTTGAGCCCTGACGGCACCGGCCACAGATAGATCGCCAGCCACACCACGAGCGGTGCAACCAGCTTCCAGCGAAACCCTTTCGCCTCAGGCGCCTGCGAGCTAGCGGCCATGGGTCCTCCCCCTCGATTGTCGTTGCGTCGTGCCGCCCGTTGGCCGGGCCGCTTTTGTCCCTGCGCGGCGTATACGGACTGTCCGCGGCGCGATCAATGGCTTGACGCGGGTTCTGCCGCCCGCTGCTTGTTTTTCCCTGGTGGTCACAAATGCCCGGTGCGCCGATGCTCCGGCTCGGCGCCGCGGACCGGAAACCGGATGGTGGTGCCGACGGTGATCCAGTTGGCGTTTTCGCCGGTGATGTTGCGGCCGTAGATGAGGTCGACGGAGAAGATCTCGTTCGGCCGGTAGCGGACGCCAGTCTGGAAGCGCGGCTGCACGACGCTTGCGATCTCGGAGGCGCCGGCCTGGCCGTACGCCTCGATTGTCCATTGCAAGGTGTCGGTAAACTTCCAGTCGAAGCCGATGCCATAGGTCAGGTAGTGGCGATCCACGGTACGATCCCAGAGCCAGCCGCCGTTGACGTTGATGCGCATGGTTTCGGACAGACGGAAGGTTGCGGGGATGACGGCAAAGGCGGACAGCGCCTCGCCGGTCGCCGCATCGAATGATCCCCCGCCATAGGCCGACAAGCCCCACCGGCCGATGCCGGTCGGGATGAAATTCGTCTTGGCTTTCGGGGCCACCGTCGTGCTCCAATCGCCATCGCTGCGGGCCCGGATGGTCTGCATGCTCAGCTCGATCGGCCGGAAGGGATCGACGACGCAGGAGGGATTGGCGACCGCGGAGAAATCCGTGTTGGAAGCGCTCGACATCCAGCTTTCGACCTTGCAGGAGCGGACCTCCGAGATGTCGGCGGCATCCACCGCATAGGCGCCATTCGCGGCGCGCGCATCCTGCGCCGCGAGCGCGACAAGAGCCGCGATTGCGGCGGTTAGTCCGGTTTGTTTGCACCATCCCATGGCCCGATGTTAGCAGAGTCTTCGCCTCGACAAGGCCCGGATTCTGGGACTATCTTCGCCTCATGAGTGAACATCATCACCACCACGATCACGACCATTCCGAACTGTCCGAGACCGAGCTGCGCGTCCGCGCGCTCGAGACGATCCTGACCGAAAAAGGCTATGTCGAGCCGGCCGCGCTCGATGCCATCATCCAGGCCTACGAGACCAGGATCGGCCCGCACAACGGCGCCCGCGTCGTCGCCAAGGCCTGGACCGATCCGGCGTTCAAGCAGGCGCTGCTCGAGGATGGCTCGAAGGCGATCGGCACGCTCGGCCATGTCAGCCGCGTCGGCGACCATCTCGTCGTGGTCGAGAACACGCGGCAGCGGCACAACATGGTCGTGTGCACGCTGTGCTCCTGCTACCCCTGGGAAATGCTGGGGCTGCCGCCGGTCTGGTACAAGGCCGCGCCCTACCGCTCGCGCGCGGTGAAGGACCCGCGCGGCGTGCTCGCCGATTTCGGCGTGGCGCTGCCCAAGGATATCGAAGTTCGCGTTTGGGATTCCACCGCCGAGACGCGCTTTCTGGTGCTGCCGATGCGGCCCGAGGGCACGGAGGGCTGGAGCGAGGAGCAGCTCGCCGAGCTCGTCACGCGCGACTCCATGATCGGCACCGGCTTTCCCAAGACGCCAGGAGCGCCGTCGTGAACGGCGTGCACGACATGGGCGGTATGGACGGGTTCGGCAAGGTCGAGCCCGAGCCCAACGAGCCGGTATTCCACGCGGCGTGGGAATCCCGCGTGCTGGCGATGGTGCGCGCGATGGGCGCCGCCGGCGCCTTCAACATCGACACCTCGCGCTTCTATCGCGAGACGCTGCCGCCGCATGTCTATCTGTCGAGCTCCTATTATCAGAAGTGGTTCCTCGGGCTCGAGGAGATGCTGATCGAGAAGGGCTATCTCACCCGGGAGGAGGTCGCTGCGGGCCACGCGATGCAGCCGGCCAAGGCGCTCAAGCACGGCAAGCTGGAGCTCAGCGACGTCGAGCGCACCATGGTGCGCGGCAAGTTCGCCCGCCCTGCCCCGGCGCCCGCCAAATTCAAAATCGGCGATCGCGTGCGCGCGAAGAACATCCATCCGGCGACGCACACCCGCCTGCCGCGCTATGTGCGCGGTCATGTCGGCGTGGTCGAGCTGAACCATGGCTGCCACGTGTTTCCGGATTCGGCGGCGATGGAGCTCGGCGAGAATCCGCAATGGCTCTACACCGTCGTGTTCGAGGGCAGCGACCTCTGGGGTGCGGATGGCGATCCGACCTCGAAGGTCTCGATCGACGCGTTCGAGCCGTATCTGGACCCGGCGTGATGAGCAGCACGCTTGCTGCCGCCGCGACCGCAGCGATCCCGAGCATTCCCCGCGATGACGACGGCCCGGTGTTCCGCGCGCCGTGGGAGGCGCACGCGTTTGCGATGGCCTTGAGCCTGCACGAGCGCGGCGTCTTCACCTGGCCCGAATGGGCCGCGGCCCTGGCCTCCGAGATCAAGCGCGCGCAGGCCGCCGGCGACCCCGATACGGGCGAAACCTACTACCTGCACTGGCTCGCCACGCTGGAGGGGCTCGTCGCACGAAAGGGCGTCGCATCCACCGAGACGCTGCACCGCTACCGCGACGCCTGGGATCACGCGGCGGATCGTACGCCGCACGGCAAGCCGATCGAGTTGAAGCCGGAAGATTTTGGCTAGCTCGGTAATTGGCACGCTCGTGCCAAGCCCTACGCTGTCATTCCCCGCGACCCGGCTACGCCAAGGCTTCGCCGGGGTTGAGGTCGAGGGGCGCCGAAGCTTTAGCGTAGGCGGCAGGCGGGGAATCCAGTACGCCGCGGCTTCTCGGCTCAAGCACGGTCTCTGGAATACTGGATCGCCCGCCTGCGCGGGCGATGACACTAAGCGTGTAGCGTCAGCGACCCGCCACATACTCCCGCCACCCCTTCGCCCGCAGGCTGCACGCCGGGCACTCGCCGCAACCGTATCCCCAATCGTGCTGCGCGCCGCGTTCGCCGAGATAGCAGGTGTGCGACTGCTCGCGGATGAGATCGACCAGCCCGTCGCCGCCGAGGTCATGCGCGAGCTTCCAGGTCGCGGCCTTGTCGATCCACATCAGCGGCGTATGCAGCTCGAACTGCTTGGCCATGCCGAGCGAGAGCGCGGCCTGCATGGCGCGGATGGTGTCGTCGCGGCAATCGGGATAGCCGGAATAGTCGGTCTCGCACATGCCGCCGACGATGTGGGTGATGCCGCGCCGATAGGCCAGCGCCGCGGCAAAGGTCAGGAACACCAGATTGCGGCCAGGCACGAACGTGTTCGGCAGCCCATCGGCGCCCATCGCGATCGCGACGTCGCGGGTCAGCGCTGTCTCGGACACGGCTGCCAGCGTCGGGATCGACAACGTATGGCTCTCGCCGAGCCTTGCCGCCCAATCCGCGCGCAAAGCCCTGATCCCCAAAAACAGCCGGTCGCGGCAGTCGAGCTCGACGGCGTGGCGCTGGCCGTAGTCGAAGCCGAGCGTCTCCACGCGCGCAAAGCGGTTCAGCGCCCAGGCAAGGCAGGTGGTGGAATCCTGTCCGCCGGAGAACAGCACCAGCGCGGTTTCGGTCGAAAAAGCGTCACTCATGGCCCCGCGCTTTAGCACTGTGTGACCTACCCGCCAATCGGTGGAAATCGGCCTGTTCCGCACCGCGACGCTGGGATCGGCCGGCGGCTTTTGGCATAAGGTTTTGGACCCAGGAGAATGGCCCGCAATGACCCCTTCCCGCGACATTTCCCGCCTGATCGAGATCATGGCGGCGCTGCGCACGCCGGTGACCGGCTGCCCCTGGGACCTCGAGCAGGATTTTGCGACCATCGCGCCCTACACGATCGAGGAGGCCTATGAGGTGGTCGAGGCCATCAGCCGCGGCGATCTCGATGATTTGCGCGAAGAGCTCGGCGACCTCCTGCTCCAGGTCGTGTTCCACGCCCAGATGGCGGAGGAAAGGAACGCGTTCGCCTTCGGCGACGTCGTCGAGGCCATCACCCGCAAGATGATCCGTCGCCATCCCCATGTCTTCGCCGACAAGGACGGCAATCTCGCCTCCTCCCACGTCAAGGAAGTCTGGGACCGCATCAAGGCCGAGGAGAAGGCCGAGCGTGCTGCGCGCCGGCCGCCGGAAGCAAAGCCGTCGCACAAGTCCCTGCTCGCGGGCGTGAAGGCCGGCCAGCCCGCGCTGACGCGCGCCATGGAGCTGCAGCGCAAGGCCTCGACCGTCGGCTTCGACTGGAACGACCCGCGCGCGGTGCTGGCGAAAATCCGCGAGGAAGCCGACGAGATCGAAGCCGCGCTGGACCGCAACGACAAGGAGGAGCTTGCGGAAGAGACCGGCGACCTGATGTTCGCACTCGTCAACCTCGCGCGCCATGTCGATGCCGATCCGGAAGCCGCGCTCCGCGCGACGAACGCCAAATTCGAGCGGCGGTTTGCGTTCATCGAGCGCGCATTGGAGGCGCAGGGGCGCACGTTGGAACAGGCGTCGCTCTCGGAGATGGACGCGCTGTGGAATGCGGCCAAGACCGCCATCTGACACAAGGGGACGACGTGGACATCAGGCAAGACGATCCGACGGCGCCATATGTCGCCGACTTGCTGGCGCATCATCTGGAAGAGCTCCGCAGCGTCATGGGCGAGCACGCGCAGGCGCTGGACGCGAGCGGTCTTTCGGTCGCATCCGTGACGTTCTGGACCGCCTGGCACAATGGTGCGTTGGCCGGCTTCGGCGCCCTCAAGCAACTCGATGACACGCATGGCGAGGTGAAGTCGATGCGCGCCGCGTCCACTGCGCGGCGGACCGGGGTCGGGCGAGCCATTCTGGACCACATCATTGTCGAAGGCCGCAAGCGAGGATATGCGCGTCTCAGCCTGGAGACCGGCACTGCGCAGCTGCACGCCCCCGCGATCTCGCTCTACCGCAGTGTCGGCTTCGTACCCTGCGAGCCGTTCGCCGACTATCAGGCGAGCCCACACAACCAGTTCATGCGCCTCGACCTGTCCAACTGATTACGCCGCGTGATGCGGCACCGCGTCGAACCGGTTCACCACGATATCGCGCTTGGTCTCGTCCACGCGCACCGTCATGTCGAAGCGGCCGTCGTGCAGCTCTTTCGTCAGCACCTCGGAATTCCGATGCAGCCAGCTGATGCCGGCGCCGTCGGCGGCGTCGATGGAGAGATCGAGCGTGGTGCGTTTGGCCGCAAGCCGTTCCTCGATCGCGGCGAGCAGTGCGTCGACCCCCTCGCCTGACACGGCCGAGACCAGCATAGCCGGATGATCCTCCGGCCTGCGCGCGGCGATGTTCAAGAGCTCTTCACGCTGCTCGGCGTCGTAACGATCGATCTTGTTCCAGACCTCGATGATCCGGCCTGAATCGTCGGGGTTGATGCCGAGCTGGCGCAGCACGGCGTCGACATCGCTCTGCTGCGCCTCGGCGTCCTCATGCGAGATGTCGCGGACATGCAGGATGACGTCGGCCTCCAGCACCTCCTCCAACGTGGCGCGGAAGGCCGCGACGAGCTGCGTCGGCAGATTGGAGATGAAGCCGACCGTGTCGGACAGCATCGCCTTGCCGCCATGCGGCAGGGTGAGCGCGCGCAGGGTGGGATCGAGCGTGGCAAACAGCATGTCGGCCGCCTGCACGTCGGCGCGCGTCAGGCGGTTGAACAGCGTCGACTTGCCGGCATTGGTGTAGCCGACCAATGCGACGACGCGGTACGGCACGCGCTGGCGTCCGGCGCGATGCAGGCGCCGCGTCGCCTGCACCTTCTTCAGTTCGCTCTCGAGCTTGGAGATGCGCTCCTGGATCAGGCGGCGGTCGGCCTCGATCTGCGTCTCGCCCGGACCGCCCATGAAGCCGAAACCGCCGCGCTGGCGTTCCAGATGGGTCCAGGATCGCACGAGGCGAGAGCGCTGATAGTTGAGATGTGCAAGCTCGACCTGGAGCGAGCCTTCCTTGGTCTTGGCGCGGCGGCCGAAGATTTCCAGAATGAGCCCGGTGCGGTCGAGCACCTTGGCGTGCAGCTCCTTCTCGAGGTTGCGCTGCTGGATCGGCGCCAGCGCGCAATCCATCACCACGAGCTCGACGTCGAGGCTCTTGGCCAGCGCGGCGATTTCTTCGACCTTGCCCTTGCCGATATAGGTGGCGGGGCGGATCTGGCTGATCGGCGCGATGATGGCGTCGGCTATGACGAGATCGATCGCGCGCGCGAGGCCGGCGGCTTCGTCGAGCCGGGCCTCGGCGTCTCGCACGACATGACTTTCCGATTGCGCGTCGGCACCGCCCGCGCGCACACGCAAGTAGGGGCCGACGACAAGCACCCGCCCCGTTTGCTTAGCCCCTGCCGGCCGCGAACGGTCGGCATCCCCGTCGAAATTCCGGGGTTCCAATCAGGTCACTCTCAAGCCGGCTGATCCTCGCCGCCTTCGAACAGCTGGATCGGAGCGCCCGGCATGATGGTCGAGATCGCATGCTTGTAGACAAGCTGCGAGTGACCGTCGCGCCGAAGCAGCAAACAGAAATTGTCGAACCAGGTCACGATGCCCTGGAGCTTCACTCCGTTGACCAGAAAAATCGTCAGTGGCGTCTTGGTTTTGCGAACGTGATTAAGGAAGGTGTCCTGTAGGTTTTGTGCGCGGTCTGCCGCCATTGTTTTTTTCTCGCTTTGAGTTTCTTTTTATTGCGCCGGTTGCGGCCCTCTTGGTGAAATTCGGGGCCTCGTCCGGTTGCCGTTCCTCATGAGATCCCCCTCGGAGGAACAGCGGTTCGATTAGAGGACAGGTCGGGTTATTAGGCAAGCCGCTTCACGCGGCAGGCCACGCCGTATTGCCCCGAAAAACTACGGAAATCGATGATTTTCCTCGCTTATCCCTGAGGCGCAAACGCAACGTCGCGGCGTCAGCCGACGCCGAGCGCCTTCAGCTTCCGATGCAGCGCCGAGCGTTCCATGCCAACGAACTCGGCCGTACGAGAAATATTTCCTGAAAAACGGCTGATCTGTGCAATCAAATAGTCGCGCTCGAACACTTCGCGCGCTTCGCGCAGCGGCAGGCCCATGATGTGCTCGCCATTGTTGCTGGTCGGCATCGCCGGCACCATGGAGCCGACGTCCTGCGGCAACATGTCGGCGGTGATGATCACTTCCGGTCCGCCTGCGGCCAGAATCATGACTCTCTCAACGTTGTTGCGAAGCTGGCGCACGTTGCCGGGCCAGACATGCGATTGCAGCACCGCCATCGCGTCCTGGCCGATCTGCCGCTTGGGCAGGCCGCTGCCGGCCGAGATCTGCTCCATGAAGTAGTCGATCAGTTCCGGAATATCCTCGCGCCGCTCCGACAGCGCGGGCACGCGGATCGGCACCACCGAGAGGCGATGATAGAGGTCCTCGCGGAAATGGCCGGCCGCGATCTCCTCTTCCAGGTTGCGCGCCGTCGAGGAGATGATGCGCACGTCGACCTGCACCTTGGCGGTGCCGGCGACGCGCTGGAACGACTGCTCGACCAGCACGCGCAGGATCTTGTTCTGGGTCTCGCGCGGCATGTCCGCGATCTCGTCGATGAACAGCGTGCCGCCATGCGCTTCCTCAAGCGCACCGGGCTTGCGCGGCTGCTCGCCATTGGACTGCTCGACGCCGAAAAGCTCGTGCTCCATCCGCTCGGGCGTGATCGCGGCGGCGTTGATGACGACGAAGGGACCGTCGGCGCGGCCCGAGGCGGTGTGCAGCGTGCGCGCAGTCAGCTCCTTGCCGGCGCCGGCGGGGCCGACGATCAGGATGCGGCTGTTGGCCTTGGCCGCGCGCTCGATGGTCTGGCGCAGCTGGTTCATGCTGGGCGAGCGACCGACCAGCGAGCTTGCGCTCGGCGCGAGCTGCTTCAGCTCCTTGACCTCGCGCTTCAGCCGCGAGTTCTCCAGCGCGCGGTTGGCGACCAGGATCAGCCGGTCCGCCTTGAACGGCTTCTCGATGAAGTCGTAGGCGCCGCGTTTGATCGCGGCGACCGCGGTCTCGATGTTGCCGTGGCCGGAGATCATCACGACCGGCAGATCGGCATTGTCCTTCTTGACCTGCTCCAGCAGCTGCAAGCCGTCAAGCTTGGAGCCCTGGAGCCAGATGTCGAGGAACACCAGATGCGGCCTGCGGTTGGCGATTTCGGCCAATGCCGAGTCGCTGTCGCGTGCGGTCCGGGTGACGAACCCCTCGTCCTCGAGGATGCCCGCAACGAGATCCCGAATATCGGCCTCATCATCGACAATCAGAATTTCACTTGCCATGGGTCGCGCCTGTCTTGTCAGCTGCCTGTTGAGGCTTCGATCTTCGTTGAATCATTGGTCATTTCAGCCGGCTCTTTGGTTTCGGCAGCCGGCCCTTTTGTTTCCGTGTCCTTGATGGATTCCTTGGCGATTTCCGCTTCCTTGATCGTTTCCGCGGTCGTTTGCTCGATCGTGTTCTTGGCGGCCGGCGCCTGCTCGGTCCCCTCGGCCTTCGCGGGCGCGCCGGAGATCGCAAAGCGCATCCGCATCCAGGCACCGCGCTGACCCGCACGGAAGTCGGAGGCGTCCTTCAACTCGATGCGCCCACCATGGTCTTCAAGCACGCGGCCGACGATCGCAAGGCCAAGGCCGGTGCCCTTGGCCCGCGTCGTCACATACGGCTCGAGCAGCCGCGAGCGCGCCACCTTGGGCAGGCCGATGCCATTGTCGATGACATCGATGAGCACGTCCTCGCCCTCGCGCGACACCACGACGTCGATACGGCCCTTGCCGAGCTCTTCCGGCGGCACCTGCTCGATCGCCTCGGTGGCGTTCTTGACGATGTTGGTGACCGCCTGCGAGATCAGCCGCCGGTCGAACTGGGCGCGCAGCGGATCTTCCCTGAACTCGGCCTCGATATCGAGCTCGGGATGGGCGACCTTCATCAGGAACACCGCCTGCCGCACGGTGTCGGCGACGTCCTCGCCCTCCATCACCGGTTTCGGCATCCGCGCAAAGCGCGAGAATTCGTCGACCATGCGCCTGATGTCGTCGACCTGACGCACGATGGTGTCGGTGCACTGCTCGAAGATCTGCTTGTCCTTGGCCTCGGTGATGTCCTTGCCGAACTTGCGGCGGATGCGCTCGGCCGAAAGCTGGATCGGCGTCAGCGGGTTCTTGATCTCATGGGCGATGCGGCGCGCCACGTCGCCCCAGGCCGAGGTGCGCTGTGCCGACACCAGCTCGGTGATGTCGTCGAGCGTGATGATGTAGCTGTCGTGCGGCTGGTTCTTCTCGGCGCTGACGCGGACCGAGAGGTTGCGCTCCTGTCCGTCGCGCGTGATCGTGATCTGGCCCTGCACCAGGCGCTGGGTGCCTTCCCGCGCCGTCTTCATCATCTCGTCGAGCTCCGGCAGGACGTCGGAGAGCGCATGGCCGAGCGTCTCCGCTTCGGAGTGACCGATCAGCTTCTCGGCGGAGCGGTTGAGGATGCCGACGCTGCCTGAATTGTCGACGCCGATGATGCCGGCGCTCGCCGAGGACAGCACCGCTTCGATGAAGCGGCGGCGGCTGTCGATGAGATCGCTGGCGTTGACGAGCTCGTCGCGCTGGCTGCGCAATTCCTGCGTCATCTTGTTGAAGGTCTCGCCGAGCTGGGCGAGATCGCCCTCCGACTGGTGCACCGGCACCTTCACATGAAGGTCGCCGGTCGAGACCGTGTGGGCCGCGTTCATCAGCCGCCGGATCGGCGATACCAGCGAGTTGGCGAAGTTCAGCCCGATCAGCACCGAGGCCATCAGGATGGTCAGCGCGATCACCGCAAACATCAGCGCGAAGGCGACCTGGATGCCGAGCCGCCGCGACTCGATCTGGGCATATTCGGCGACGCTGACCTCGGTCTGCTTGAGCTGGTGGACCACATTCGGATCGAGCGGCCGCGCGACATAGAGGAAGGTGTCGCTGAAGGCGCGCAAGCGGATCACCGCCGCGACGAAGCTCGCATCCGGCAGCACCGCGATCTCGGGCTCGGACTCGTTGACGTTGCTGAGGAAGTCCGGCGCCGGTGGCGAATAGGCCAGCCGCATGCCGGTGTCGGCGGATTCCAGGATGTTGGTGTTCTTGTCGATGATCATCGCGCCCGGCAGATTGCGGGAGCTGGCACTGGCCGTCAGCATCTCGCGAAACGACCGCCGGTCCTGGTCGTAGAGCGGCCGGGCGTGCGCGATATCGTTGGCCATGCCGAGAATGTCGCCGCGGATCAGCTGCGCATGGTCCTGCATATAGGCCCGCGCGATGTTCAGCGAGTTCTGGATGACCTCCTTGGTCGGCCCGGAGAACAACCGGTCGAGGCCGCGCTCGAGAGTGACGTTGGCGACGACGGAAACCAGCACGGCCGGAAGCACCGCCACGATCGAGAACAGGCTGACGATCTGGACATGGAGACGTGCCGCCGCCCTGCCCCGCCGGCGCGCCAGGATGAGCTGCCAGAGCTCGCGGACGATGATCCCGACCAGGAGCAGGATCGTGCCCGCATTGATCAGATAGAACGTGCGGACCACCTCCGGCGTCGGATCGATCCTCGTGAGACCGGTCAGGACCAGGAAGGTCAGCAGGCCCGACAGCAGTGCCAGCGCCACGGCAAAGGGCGCCAGCCAGCGTCGCGGCGACCAGCGTCGGGGCTCTTCAGCTGGGGCCGTGTCAAAGGATGCGGCCGAGGTGTCTGCGCTGGTCATTCCGGCAATGGGTGCTGAAAAACGGGGTCCGCGGTCGTGGCGGATACTGATGTATTCCTACCACATTGTTGCCGAATTGCGACAATTCCGCGGCGTCCCCGCCGCGACGGACCGGCGCATCCACAGGGCATGCCGGGCCAGCGGGAACGGAGTCCGGCCGTTCCGGCTTGACTGGGATGGACAGGTTCTTTCTCGCGATAATGGTCGCGGCCGTTCTGCTGCTGATCGTCGCTTCCGACCTGCTGGTCAACGGCCACGGCATGCAGGCGCCGGCCGACGTGGCCATGCTGCCGACATCAGGCCGCCTGGTCAGATAGGTGCGACGCCGCGTCCTGCGGTCGAATGACCAATTTGAATGTTCCGGCGGAACAATTCGGTCCTATCAGGACTTCTGCTCACCGCGCCAGCCATCAAGGCCAGCGCGATTCGGACAGGCTCAGCTCCGCTGTGGTAGGGGGAGCTGAGCCACCGTCCCGGAAAACTAGCCCCCGCTCCGATAGACCTGGATATCGAGATCCCGGATCTTCTTCCGCAGCGTGTTGCGGTTGAGGCCGAGCAGGTCCGCGGCGCGGATCTGGTTGCCGCGGGTGGCGGCGAGCGCGGCCGTGAGCAGCGGCACCTCGATCTCCTTGAGGATACGGTGATAGAGGCCCGGCGGCGGCACGCCGTTCGGAAAGCCCTGGAAGTGCGAGGACAGATACGCCTCCACCGCGCCGCCGAGATTGTCGACGCCCTGCTGGACCGCGGCACCGGGGCTGACCGTGGGCGGCGCCAGCTCGCCGTCGATGACGGAGCCCGTGATCACGTCCTGCGGATAGAGCGCGGCGAGGCGCCGGGCGAGATTTTCGAGCTCGCGCACGTTGCCGGGCCAGCGGTGCTGCTTCATCCGCTCCAGCGCCAGCGTGTCGAGCTTCTTCGGCGGCAGGCCGTCCTTCTCGGCCAGCGTGAAGAAGTGCCGCACGAGGTCCGGCAGGTCTTCGATGCGCTCGCGCAAGGGGGGCAGCCGCAGCGGCACGACGTTAAGGCGGAAGAACAAATCTTCGCGGAACAGGCCCTGCTGGATCAGGACGCGCAGATCCTTGTTGGACGCCGCGACGATCCGCACGTCGGTCTTGATCGGGGTGCGGCCGCCGACGGTGGTGTATTCGCCCTGCTGGAGCACGCGCAGCAGGCGGGTCTGCGCCTCCATCGGCATGTCGCCGATCTCGTCCAGGAACAGTGTGCCGCCCTCGGCCTGCTCGAACCGGCCCGAGGCGCGGGTGTTGGCGCCGGTGAAGGCGCCGCGCTCATGGCCGAACAGCTCGGACTCGATCAGGTCGCGCGGGATCGCCGCCATGTTGACGGCGACGAACGGGCCGTTGCGGCGCTTGCCGTAATCGTGCAGCGCGCGCGCCACCAGCTCCTTGCCGGTGCCGGACTCGCCCGTGATCATCACGGTGAGGTCGGTCTGCATCAGGCGCGCCAGCACGCGGTAGATTTCCTGCATCGCCGGCGAGCGGCCGACCAGCGGGATCGCCTCCATCTCGGCGTCCTCGTCCGGCGTCGAGGTTCGCTCCTTCGGCTCGGCGAGCGCACGGCCGACGATGGCGATCAGCTCCTTCAGGTCGAAGGGCTTTGGCAGATATTCGTACGCCCCGCGCTCGGAGGCGCGGATCGCCGTCATGAAGGTGTTTTGCGCGCTCATGACGATGACGGGCAGATTCGGCCGCATCTTCTTGATCCGCGGCAGCAGGTCGAAGGCGTTTTCGTCCGGCATCACCACGTCGGTGATGACGAGATCGCCCTCGCCCTGGCTGACCCAGCGCCACAGCGTTGCGGCATTGCCGGTGAGCCTGACCTCATAGCCGGCGCGGGACAGAGCCTGGTTGAGTACCGTGCGGATGGCGGTGTCGTCATCTGCAACGAGAATGCTACCTGCGGGCATTGTTAATCCTCATTTTGCCCCCTGTGATGCAGACGACGACTTCCCGGCAGAGCCGTCGCGACTGCTGTGATCGGCATGTTTGACCGATGTGGAATACATCGGCATCAGCACGCGGAAGGTGGTTTTGCGCGGCTGAGATTCGCATTCGATGATGCCCCCGTGATCGCCGACGATCTTTGCGACAAGCGCAAGGCCCAGACCCGAGCCGGTCTGCTTGGTGGTCACGAAGGGATCGAACAGGTTGGGCAGAAGATCGTCCGGCACGCCTGGTCCGTTGTCCTTCACGCAGAATTCGAGCGGCAACGATACCCGGGATTTTTGACCGGGGACTGACAGGCGTACGCCGGGGCGGAACGCGGTGGTGAGCTGGATCTCGGCGTCGGGCACGTCGATCAGGGCTTCGGCGGCGTTCTTCACGAGATTGAGGAACACCTGGATCAACTGGTCCTGGTTCGCCAGCACCGGCGGCAGCGAGGGATCGTAGTCCTCGATGAAGCGGATGTTGCGGGCAAAACCCGACTGCGCCAGCCGCTTCACGTGATCGAGCACCGAATGGATGTTGACCGGTCCGCGCACCACGGGGCGCTCGTCGCCGAACACCTCCATGCGGTCGACCAGCGTCACGATGCGGTCGGCCTCGTCGCAGATCAGCCGCGTCAGCATGCGGTCCTCGGAGGACGCCTGCTGCTCCAGCAGCTGCGCCGCGCCGCGGATGCCGGAGAGCGGATTCTTGATCTCATGCGCGAGCATTGCTGCTAGCGCTATCACCGAGCGCGCGGCGCTGCGATGGGTGAGCTGGCGGTCCATCTTGTCGGCGATGGTGCGCTCCTGGAGCATCACCACGATATGGCCGGGCCGCTCCGTGAGCGGGGCGACGTGCAGATCGACCTGGCGGTCGCCGCCCATGCGGGGCGTGCCGAGATCGACCTTGTATTCGTTCACCGGCGAGTTCGACGAGCGCACCTGGTCGATCAGCGCCAGCAAGGGGCTGCCGAACGGCACCAGCTCTTTCAGCGACTGCCGCTTCAGGAACTGCGTCGAGATCTCGAAGAAAGCTTCGGTTGCGATGTTGGCGGCGACGATCTTGCCGTCTGGCCCGATCATGAGCACGGGATTGGGAAGCGCATCCAGGATCGCATCGCTGTCGGACGGAAGCGGCCGACGATGTTCAGCGGCTGAGCTCATGCAGCAGCGCTCCATGCGAAGTCGTCGAAGGCATCTTGCAGTGACTGGCGAACGAGGCGCGGATCCTCGGACGTCAGAATGGTCTGGCGCCAGGATTTCAGCTTCGCGGCCGGCGCGCGGCTCGCTTCGGCCGCGACGTCGAGCGCCCAGCCGAGATGCTTGCGGGCATGCTTGAGGCCGACGCGCAGGCCGTAGAGGGCGCACACGCCTTCATAAAGCGTGCGGACATAATGGAGTTGCGTCGCGAGCGACGGCGCGGCTTCCGCCGCCCCGCCCTTCAGGCGACGGCCGATCTGGCCGGGCAGCCAGGGCTGGCCCTGCGCGCCGCGGCCGATCATCACGGCGTCGGCGCCGGAGGATTCGAGCGCCGCGAGCGCCTTCTCGTAGGAGGTGATGTCGCCATTGACGATGAGCGGAATCGAGATCGCCTCGCGCACGGCGCGGATAGCATCCCAATCGGCCTCGCCCTTGTAGAACTGGCAGCGGGTGCGGCCATGCACAGTGACGAGCTTGATGCCGGCGGCTTCCGCGCGCCGCGCCAGTTCCGGCGCATTGCGGCGGCGGTCGTCCCAGCCGAGCCGCATCTTCAGCGTCACCGGCACCTTCACCGCCGCGATCGTCGCATCGATCAGGCTGACGGCATGGTCGAGATCCCGCATCAGGGCCGAGCCGGACTGGCCGCCGGTGACGTGGCGGGCCGGACAGCCCATGTTGATGTCGATGATATCGGCGCCCTCGGCCTCGGCGATCCGGGCGCCTTCGGCCATCCAGTGCGCCTCGCAGCCGGCGAGCTGCACCACATGCGGGCCGATTCCGGTCGCTTCGCAGCGCAACCGGGACATCCGGTGGCCGTTGGCGAGCTCATCGCTGGCGGTCATTTCGGACACCACCAGACCTGCCCCAAGCTCGGCGACCAACCGCCGGACGGGCGAGTCAGTCACTCCCGACATCGGTGCCAGGAAGACCGGGGTGGCGACCTCAATATCGCCTATTTTCAAGGGCTTGGAGCCTGATCCTGCCGGGCCGGTCACAGTGGTCTCATTCACTCGCAGGGCCTCATCGCACCTGCCATGATCTATCTTGCGCACAATTCTTGTGCAGTCAAGCGTCATGCCTACAGTTTAGACAGTTCTGCAAATCTTTCAAGTGCAGTGCAACAAACTGCTGTTTCCCACAATCCGGGGAAACCCCCTTTTTTTGCGGGCCTGCCGTGCTAGAGGCATGCCGGCAATCACCCACTCCCGACTCTTTCATTAGCAACTGAGTATTTGAGTCCTATGGCGAAATCACAGCGCACCGCAGTCGTTCTTGTCGCGGCAGGTCGCGGCCTGCGCGCAGGCGCCGGCGGGCCGAAGCAATATCGCGAGATCGGCGGCCAGCCCGTGATCTATCGCGCCATGGAAGCCTTCAGCCGCCACCCCGACGTGTTTGCCGTGCAGCCCGTGGTCAACCCCGACGACAGCGCCATGTTCACGGTAGCGGTCGCAGGATTGAAGCACGAGCCGCCGGCCAATGGCGGCGCCACGCGCCAGGCCTCGGTGCTTGCCGGTCTCGAAGCGCTGGCACGGCACAAGCCCGACATTGTCCTGATCCACGACGCCGCGCGTCCCTTCGTCTCGGAAGGCGTGATCTCGCGCGCGATCGATGCGGCCAGCCGCACCGGCGCCGCGATCCCCGTCGTTCCCGTCACCGACACCATCAAGCTCACCGGTGAGAGCGGCAATGTCGAGGACACGCCGGACCGGGCCCGCCTGCGGATCGCGC
Source organism: Bradyrhizobium sp. CCBAU 11361 (assembly GCF_028128935.1). Lineage (NCBI taxonomy): Bacteria > Pseudomonadati > Pseudomonadota > Alphaproteobacteria > Hyphomicrobiales > Nitrobacteraceae > Bradyrhizobium > Bradyrhizobium sp. CCBAU 11361. Next base: position 1,234 of record NZ_LBJZ01000170.1, on the reverse strand, counting down.
AGACGCCGCAATCCTTTCGTTTCGATGTCATCCTCGAGGCGCATCGTCGCGCGGCGAAGGACGGACGCAGCGATTTCACCGATGATGCCGCGATTGCCGAATGGGCGGGATTGACGGTTGCAACCTTTGAAGGCGATGTTGCCAACATGAAGCTCACCACTCCCGAAGACTTCGTGCGCGAGGAAGCGCGCTTGGCTGCCCAGCTCGGCGACATCAGGACCGGCACGGGCTACGACGTGCACGCCTTCGGCGAAGGCGACCACGTCATGATCTGCGGCGTGCGCGTGCCCCACAGCAAAGGCTTCCTGGCCCATTCCGACGGCGATGTCGGCCTGCATGCACTGGTGGATGCCATCCTCGGCGCGCTGGCCGACGGCGACATCGGCTCGCACTTCCCGCCGAGCGATGCGAAGTGGAAGGGCGCCTCCTCCGACCAGTTCCTGAAATACGCCATCGAGCGCGTCACCCAGCGCGGCGGCCGCGTCGCCAATCTCGAGGTGACGATGATCTGCGAGCGGCCGAAGATCGGCCCGCTGCGCGACACCATGCGCGCGCGCATCGCCGAGATTTCCGGTGTCGACATCTCGCGCGTCGCGGTGAAGGCGACGACCAGCGAGCGGCTCGGCTTCACCGGCCGCGAGGAAGGCATCGCGGCCACCGCGAGCGCCACCATCCGCCTGCCCTGGAGCGTGTAAGATCATGGGCGGCAGCGACGCACGCGCCCTCTCCCGCTCGCTGCTCGATTTGTGCCGGATGCGCAAGCTGACGATCGCCACGGCCGAATCGTGCACCGGCGGCCTCGTTGCCGGCGCACTGACCGACATCCCCGGCTCCTCCGACGTGATCGACCGCGGCTTCGTCACCTATTCCAACGACGCCAAGCGCGCGATGCTCGGCGTTGAAGCAGGTACGCTCACCAATTTCGGTGCCGTCAGCAAGGAGACCGCAACCGCGATGGCGATCGGCGCGCTGGAGCGTGCCGGTGTCGACCTAGCGGTCGCCATCACCGGCATCGCCGGCCCCGGCGGCGCCACGCCCGGCAAGCCGGTCGGCCTCGTCCATTTCGCCGCCGCCGCCCGCGACGGCCGCATCATCCATCGCGAGCATCGTTTCGGCGCGATCGGCCGCAGCGCCGTGCGTCAGCGCTCCGTGGTCGAGGCGCTGCGCATGCTGATGGACCTCGCTCGCGGCCCGCAAGTCGCGGCCAAGCCGCGCCGCGCCGCCGCCGCAACCC
>NZ_LBJZ01000169.1:0-75263 GCF_028128935.1 Bradyrhizobium sp. CCBAU 11361 | reverse complement strand
GTGGCATTCAACGGTGGCAGCGTTGGAGGCGTAATCTTCTCGCCCTTCTGGGTCGCCTTGATCGACGCGATCGGCTTCCCGGCCGCGGCACTGGTGGTTAGCGCGGCGATGCTCGCCACTCTCGGCGCGTTGGCAGTCTTCGTGCTGACGCGAACACCGGAGGGCCTGAACCAGGCCCCCGACGGCGGCCCCTTCACCGCTACGGTTCTTTTCGCCGGCGCGCCCGCTGAAACGGCCGCCCCGCCTGCCCGCCTCCGCCTTTTCCGCGATCGCGCCTTTCTCACGCTATGCATCGGAATGACCCTGGCCCTGTTCGCGCAAACCGGGCTGGTGGCGCACCTCGTCTCGGTGCTCGCGCCCACGCTCGGAAGGCAAGGCGCTGGGCTGGCCGCTGGCGCGTCTGGCGTGGCGGCCGTCGTCGGCCGCGTCGCCGTCGGCTGGCGCGCATCGGGCACCTCGAACTGGCGCGCTATCGCGTCGTACAGCCTTGTTGCGCAAGCGCTGGGATGCGGTGTGTTTCTCCTCGCGCACGGAAGCAGTCCGGCCCTCCTCGTGTTCGGTGTCGTGCTCTTCGGCCTTGGGGTCGGTAATGCCATCTCTGTTCCGCCGGTGATCGCCAATCTCGAATTTTCCAAGGGAGACGCTGCCCGGGCTGTGGCGTTGATCGTCGCCATCTCGCAGGGCGCTTATGCTATCTCTCCCGCCGTGTTCGGTCTCTTCCGCGAACTTTGGTCCGACCAGATCATATTCGTCGCATCGGTTGCGATTCAGGTCGCGGCGATTGTCGCTTATCTCGTAGGCGCAGGGCGCGCCTCGCCGCCGCACGCGGCCATCGACTAGCAGCGTCAACCAGACGGGCAGCGACGGTATCTGCCCACGATCTCGGTCAGGGCGCACCAGCTGTTGTCGCGAGCGCATGCCCGGCTGCGTCGCACGTTACGCGCACGACCGTTCTTCTCTGCCTCTCGAAGCATCGACCTTGAAAGGCCCTTTCGCGACTGGCGCGTGGCCTGAGGGAGCACGGCACGCGACGGCCGTCGCGCGCAGACCAGCTCCGAAATCGTGTCACTCCGCCACTTTGCTCGCTTCTGGCCAGGCTTCCATCGCAACCCGGCCGATGTTCTCAAGCTTCGCGCGGCTTGCTCCATCCCGGGCCTGAACGGCCATTCCGCGAACGATCGAGTGGATGAAGGCGGCAAGCGCATCGACATCGATCGTGCTCGGCATGTCGCCGTCACGGATTCCCTTTCGGATCCGGTCGGCGAGGTAGACCTCGGACGCCGCGCGATACTCGACCATCATGTCGCGGATCGGCACGAGGTCGGGCGCCTGATGCGTCCCCGACAGCGAAACCATGCAACCGCGCGGCAAGTCCTCGCGGGTGAACTGCTCCGCAGCCGACTCCAGGAGATGCGCAAAGGCTTCGCGCGTCGTCGCACCTTCCTCTGACAGCGCGCCCTGGATCCAGTTCTGGGCATAATCCATGAAGTTCTCGGTCGCCTCGCGGTAGAGGCGCTCCTTGCTGCCGAACGAGTTATAAAAGGTCGACGGGCTGATGCTCATCTTGGAGATGAGCTCCTCGAAGGTCGTGCCCTCGTAGCCATTGTCCCAAAACAGCTTCATCGCCTCGCGCAACACTGATGGGCGATCGAATGTCGACGGCCGACCGCGGCCGCGTTTTTGTGGCTCTGACATTTTTGGTGCCTTTACTCCAAAATTCGCTTGACTTGGTTTGGCCTCTCGCCGTATTGGTGATTATAGGAGCAGTTACTCCAAAAATAAAGACCCTTTCGAATATCCCTCGAACCACACGGCAGGCACACCATGAGCGACAATCTTCTGAAAGCCCCGGTCGACAGCGCAGCGACCGATAAATCCAGCCATCGCAAGATGTTGCGCTGGCAGGCCCCGCTTCTCGCCGTGCTCGTCGCCGGTGGCGTGGGCGGGTTCGCATATTTCAGCCAGGAGGCCTCTCACGCCTCGGTGCCCCCCGCGGCTCCACTAGCGGCCGTGACCGTCAGCAACCCCCTGCAGCGCGACGTCGAAGCGCGCCTCGGAGCGATCGGCCAGTTCTCGGCCATCAATCGGGTCGAGCTGCGCGCCCAGGTCGGCGGCACGCTCTCCGAGATCCACTTTGAAGACGGGCAGATCGTCCGTAAGGGCGACCTCCTGTTTGTCGTCGACCCTCGGCCCTATGAGATCAAGCTCGGCCAGGCGAATGCCGCGCTCGAATCTGCCCAGTCGCGGTACAGCCTCGCGACCAACCAGCTGGAGCGGACGCAGGCTCTGCTCAAGACCGGCAACTCGACTCGGGAAATCTTCGACCAGCGCGTTTCCGAGCAGCAGGCCGCCCAAGCCGCGATCGACGACGCTCAATCGCGCATCCGCGACGCACAGCTCGATCTCGAATACACCAGGGTGACGGCGCCCTTCGCGGGCCGCATCGGCGCCCGGCAGGTCTCAGTTGGCGGCCTGATTGCCGGCAGCCGCGCCGCCACGAGCCCGACGACGCTGCTCGCGACGCTCGTCTCGCTCGACCCGATCTACCTCGACTTTGACATGAGCGAGCAGGACTACCTGACCTTCCAGCGGCAGCGCCAGAAGCAAGCGGGCCCGCTCGACAACAAGGTCGAGGCATCGCTGAGCGATGAGACCAGCTATGGCTACCAGGGCGCACTCAACTTCCTCGACAACACGGTCAATCGCTCGAGCGGCACGATTCATGCTCGCGCGACATTCAAGAACCCCGATCTCTTCCTGGCGCCCGGACAGTTTGCTCGTGTTCGCATCGGCTTGACCGCTCCGGCCCCCGCGCTCCTCGTGCCCGACGCTTCGGTTCTTGCGGATCAGTCGTCGCATATCGTCCTTACCGTCAGCGACAAGAACGTCGTCGTGCCGAAGCCCGTAGAGCTCGGTGACCTACGCGGCGGCCTGCGCGTCGTCCGCTCGGGTCTCGCTCCCACTGACAGGGTCATTGTCGACGGTATCCCGACGGCTCGCCCCGGCTCGATCGTCGACCCGCGCGTCGCGCCGTCCAAGGTCGCGTGGAACAAGACCGCGACCGAATGAGGCCGCGATGCAGCCGATATCAGGCTGCATGAGGAAGGACAGTCTCGGCTCGTCCCGAGCCCCTCCAAGACGGATGAGCGTTTGGTCGCTCCTCCGTCTCGAAGGCTCAATTGAGAGAAAAGCGCGCGAAAGCACAGCCCTATCGATAGATAGAGGATTGACTCGCCTCGGCCCGTCCATCAAATTGTCTAGCAATCTATCGGTAGATAGTTACGGTTTGAACTTCGCGCGGTGTCGACCGTGGTTGAACTAGCTCAAGCCGCGTCTAGTCAAAAACCAGGCTGAGTCGAACCATGAAGCTCGCGCATTTTTTCATCGATCATCCGCGCTTCGCGACGGTGATCAACATCTTCTTCGTGCTGATCGGTCTCGCGATGCTGACGTCGCTGCCAGTCGCGCAATATCCCAACATCGTTCCGCCGACAGTGCAGATCACGACCGCCTACCCTGGCGCTTCCGGCCAGACCGTGGCGCGCACGGTCGCCACCCCCCTCGAGCAGGCGGTGAATGGCGTCGAGAACATGGACTACATTACCAGCCAGTCGACAGGGAACGGCCTTCTGACCATTACGGTCATCTTCAAGGTCGGCACCGATCCCAACACGGCACTGATGCTGACCCGAAACCGGGTCCAGGACACGCTTTCACGCCTCCCGCAGGAGGTGCAGCTTCAGGGCGTGCAGGTCAAGAAAACCATCCCGGCGCTCCTGCTCGGCGTGCATCCTTACTCGCCCGACGGTTCTCGCAGCGCAGAATATATCTCGAACTACTTCATCCTCCACGTCAAAGACGAAATTTCCCGACTGCCGGGCGTTGCAGACCTGTGGAATCTCGGCGAACGGCAATATGCCATGCGGATCTGGGTCGATCCCGACAAGGCCGCCTCCTCCAATATCAGTGCAAATGAGATCCTGAGCGCATTGCGCGCCCAGAACGCCCAGGTCTCGGCAGGCGTCCTCAACAAGCCGCCGGTGGCGAATCCGGCGGCCTATGAGATCAGCGTCGAGGCGCTCGGCCGTCTGACTACGCCCGAACAGTTCGGCGACGTCATCGTCAAGTCAGACGCGCAAGGCCGGGTGACGCGGATCCGTGATATCGCGCGCGTCGAGCTTGGCGCCGCCGACTACGGCTCGAAAGCCTATGCCGACCGCTACGACTCGTCGCCGTTCTGGGTGATTGCTCAGCCAGGCGCAAACGTCGTCCAGGTCGAGAAAGCGGTGTGGGACAAGATGGCGGAGCTGAAGAAAAGCTTCCCGCCCGGTCTCGACTACATCAACATTTACGATCCGACGACCTTCGTCAGCCAGTCAATCGACGAAGTCGTGCGCACAATCTTCGAAGCCATCGTCCTCGTCGTGATCGTGGTGTTCGTATTCCTGCAAAACTGGCGGGCGACGATCATCCCGGTGTTGGCCATCCCGATTTCCCTCATCGGTACCTTCACGATCCTCGCCGCCTTCGGGGTTTCGATCAACAATTTGTCGCTGTTCGGTCTCGTCCTCGCGGTCGGTATCGTCGTCGACGACGCGATCGTCGTGGTGGAAAATGTCGAGCGCAACATGCAAGCGGGCATGTCGCCGCGCGAAGCCGCGCACCAGACGATGACCGACGTCTCGACGGCATTGATCGCCATCGCGTTGACGCTCTGCGCTGTCTTCGTTCCCGCTGCTTTCATTTCCGGGATCGGCGGTCTGTTCTTCAAGCAGTTCGCAATCACGATCTCGGCCTCGACCGTGATCTCGTGTTTCGTCTCTCTGACGCTGAGCCCCGCCCTGTGCGCCGTCCTGCTCAAGCCGCATCCGACCGGCGAACACGCCAAGCCGCGTGGTCTTGGCCGGATCATGCACGCCATCTTCGGCCGCTTCAACCACGGCTTCGAGTGGCTGTCGTCCGCATACGGCAAGATGACCGCGCGTTTCGTCCGCGTCACCGCCATCATTGGTCTGGTTTACGTCGCGCTGATCGGTCTCACGGGTTTCCAGATGTCGCGGATGCCCACGGGCTTCATCCCCGAGCAGGACATTGGCTACCTCGTCGTGGTCATTCAGCTTCCGCCTGGATCGAGCCTTGCCCGCACGGACGAGGTTGTCCGTCAGGTGAACGACATCGCGCTCAACATTCCGGGAATGGAGCATACCTCGCCGGTCACTGGTTTCGACGTTACGACGAACACGGTCGCGCCGAACGCCGGCACGATCTTTGTCGCGCTGCCGTCGCTCTATGGAAAGAATATTCCGGGCGTGAACGCTGCGGCGATGCTCAAGATCCTTCGCGAGAAGCTCGCCGTCGTGAAGGACGCCTATGTCATCGCGGTCATGCCGCCGCCCGTGCAGGGCCTCGGCTCGGCAGGCGGTTTCAAGCTGATGCTCGAAGATCGCGGCGGTCTTGGAGCCCAGGCGCTCGCCAAAGCCGCAAACGATCTCGTCGCGGCCGCGAACAAGGATCCGACGTTCGCGGGCGTGTTCACCCTCTATAATGCCGGATCGCCGTCGCTCTTCGCCGACATCGATCGGTTGAAGGCGGAGAAAGTAGGTCTGACGCCGACCGACGTGTTCTCGACGCTGCAGCTCTATATCGGCTCGCAATACGTCAACGACTTCAACTACCTCGGCCGCACCTTCCAGGTGATTGCGCAAGCCGACGGGCAGTTCCGCGGAACGCCGGACGACATCGCGCGTCTGAAAGTGCGCAACACCGCAGGCGAGATGGTGCCGATCGGCTCGGTCGCGACCTTCCGGAACGAGACGGCGCCTTACCGAGTCCCCCGCCACAATCTCTACCCCGCAGCCGAGATCATGGGAGCGGCCGGAGCGGGCATTTCTTCGGGCACGGCCATGACGCGGATGGAGGAGCTGGCCAAGCAGGTGCTTCCGATGGGTGTCGCGTTCGAGTGGACCGAACTGTCGTATCAGGAGAAGCAGCAAGGCACGCCAACGATCCTCGTCTTCGCGGCGGCCGCGCTCTTCGTCTTCCTCGTCCTGGCAGCTCAGTACGAAAGCTGGAAGACGCCGCTGTCGATCGTGCTGATCCTGCCGATGTGCCTTCTCACCGCAGCCGCCGGCTTGCAGCTGCGCGCCATGCCGATCGACATCCTGGCGCAAATCGGGTTCGTCGTGCTGGTAGGACTCGCCGCAAAGAACGCGATCCTCATCGTCGAGTTCGCCCGGCAAGAGCAGGCGCGGGGCGAGTCGCCCGAACAGGCGGCGGTCGGCGCGGCGAAGACACGCCTTCGGCCGATCCTCATGACGTCGTTTGCATTCATCCTGGGCGTCTTGCCGTTAGCGACCGCGACCGGCGCCGGCGCCGAGATGCGCCAATCGCTCGGAACCGCCGTGTTCTTCGGGATGCTCGGGGTGACGATCTTCGGGCTTCTCTTCACGCCGGCCTTCTACGTGATGATCCAGAGGTTCCGGGCAAAGAAGGCAGATACGGTGGAGGAGGCTTCGGTTTCCCAATCCGCTTGACCTCGACCGGGACGGAGATCGGCGCGTTGCTGGTCTCCGTTCCGGTCGTTCCCGTTGTTTTCGTTGAACCGAAAAGAATAGCCAGGTCGTGGACGCCGAATTGGATATCCCGGACTCCGTGCTGATCGAGGGACAGCGGATTGCCTTCTCGCGGACCGGGAAGGGATGCCGCGTCGCGCTACTGCACGGGATTCCGACGTCGTGCAAGGTGACGGCGATCGATCTCCTCGGATAAGCGATCCGTTGGGATTGTCATCGGCAAGCGACCGCCGCGAGCACGGCGTCATAACGAGCGCCGAAAAGCCGTTGCGCGATCCGGCCGATATCTCCGGGTGCCGTAGCGGAGGCCCTATTGGGCTACGCGCGCAATCTCCGGGTAGTATTGCGGGCTCTCGCGTCGATCGAACATGCCGTAGTCGCGCACGATGCGCACGACGCGATGCCTGACTACGCCAGCGCTCGCGGCAGGACTGACGTCGAACGCGTCCGCCGATCGGCGGTCGCGCCACGACGTGAGGAGCGCCAATTTCCCCTCGTTGTAGATGCTCGCGAAGACGTCATGGTCCAGCAGAGCCGAACGGTGTCGATCGAGCGCCAGTAGCTCTGCGAGGTTCTCGGGGACGGGGTGGCCGGCGGGAGAGATTTCAGTCAGCGCAGCAAATTTTGCGTCGCCGACCTCGGTCTCGTCCAGTCGCTGCTCGACGAGCTTTACCCCGTCCGGCGGCGTTGAATCGGACACGACCTCGCCGACACGCAGGTGGTAGTCCTGAAAAACCTCGTCGCGGCCGCGTTGTTGCATCTCATGGTGCTTGGCGATCGTGCGCCATCGAACGACGGACTTTTCGTCGTGCCAGGTCGAATGTGAGAGAATCCACCCTGGCCGGCGCTTGCTCTCAAGCCGTTCGTTGTCAATGAAGCCGTCGATCCCCTCAAGGATCGGCTTCAGGTCTTTGGCGAGCGCGAGGTAAAGCTCGAATTCGCTGCGCTTTGGGTGGACTTCGAAAATAACAGAGAACATTCTGCTGAACCCGTTCGCTTGGAGTTTCAATCGAGGACAGCGCCGCCGTCTCGGCGAATCACGGTCCGCAACACCTTGGTCAGGCAGAACCGTTCCTTATTCGAATGCCGACCGAATCGTCTAGCACAATGTCCTATCGATAGATAGATTAAAGTTGTTGTTTTTGGTCTTTCAAAGCCCTACCTATCGAGAGATAGCCCATAGGAGCAGACCTGATGAGTGATGTCGCTGCCGCCATCATGGACGCCGCTGAGCGGCGGATGCGGAGAGGCGGCTTCAACGGCTTCAGTTTTCGCGAGATCGCCGCGGATGTCGGCGTGAAGAGTTCGAGCGTGCATTACCACTTCCCGACCAAGGAAGATCTCGCTGCGGCTGTCATCAAGCGCTACACCGCCGAGACCGCGGAACTGATCGAGCGCGAGCTCGGCAAGGAGAGTAACCCGATCAAAGTCTGGGTGAAGGCGTTTCGCGGAACGCTTCACTCGCAGGATCGGATGTGCCCGTGCGCAGTGCTCGGAGCTTCATCGCAGGATTTGCCCCCGGAGGTGGCCGCCGAGGTCAAGCGATTCTTCAAGATGTGCCATGACAAGCTTGTCGAGGAAGGCTTGCCGCCGGACGAGGCGTCTCAGTTGCTTTCCACAATCACCGGCGCACTCGTGGTCGCCAACGCGGTGAACGATTTCAGCGTCTACGACAACGCCACAAGGGAATTCACCAAGAGCAAGAAGCCTGCGCCGGTGAAGGCGGCGGCGCGGCGTCTCAAGTAGTCGAACCGGCACCCGAAACAGGGTGTTTTCGGAATCATGACGCGGGTTATTCGCTTCCACTAGCTATCACGAGACAAATTTCCCTGGCCAATCGCGCTAAAGTGGTCTATCTATCGATAGACAGGAGGGTTTCGTGAGCGGAACGGCCGAACGTTTGATGGATCTCGCCGAAGCCCACATTCGAGATCGCGGGTACGCCGGTTTTAGTTTCCGCGACCTGGCGGCTGAGGTCGGAATCAAGAGCGCGAGTGTCCATCACCACTTCCCGACGAAGGCGAAAATGGCGGCGGCCGTGGCCCAGCGCTACGCGAAGCGATTCCTCGCGTCTGTCGAGGCAAAACCCGATGAGAGCCCTGAGGATGCGATCAGCGCCTATCGTGCAGCGGTCAGAAAGACGATCGAGCACGACGGGCGCATGTGCCTCTGCGGCATTCTTGGTGCCGAGGCCGGCGCGCTGACACCGGAGGTGACGGCCGAGGTGCAGTCGTTCTTCCGCCGCTGCATAGAGGATCTCGCCGGCCGCGTCGGAGGTCCTGGCGCGACCGCGCGGGCTCACCACGTCATCGCCACACTGGAGGGCGGGATGATTCTTGCTCGTGCCTATGGCGACATCGGCGCCTTCGATCAGGCGACATCCGCGCTGAGCTCATCGATAATCAAACCGATCTCCTAAAGTAAAAGCAATGCGGCGAAAACTGATTGGGTGAAAGACCTTGCGGCGCGCGAAACCGGTGTGGGTTGCAGGCAAGACGGTGAAGCCGGGAGGATCGAATAAATGAGTTATATTGTTGTGGCGCGCTGGGTGGCAAGAAAGGAACATCAAAGCGAAATCGAGAACATTCTGCGGGAGTTCGTACCGCATTGCCGTGCCGAGCCCGGCTGCCGAAGCTTCATTGCGCACCAGTCTGTCGAGCGGCCGAACGAGTTTCTCTTGTACGAACACTATGGTGAGGAAAAGGACTTCGCCGATCACCAGGCGACACCGCATTTCAAAGAGCTGGTCCTCCAACGCGCGGTGCCATTGCTCGAGAGCAGAGAACGTGTGCCGTACAGGATCTTGGTTTGATGGGTGGCCGTCGGGCGTCGCCAAGTGACGGATCGAGGAGCCGGCGGCTTTGATGCCCACCGGACGCGAACAGGCCATTTTGTATTTTCTTCTGCAAAATGTTCAAGAATGTTGATTGTGCGAACAGCCTTGGCAGCCACACATGGTGTGATCGCGGCCGTGCTGCTCACGGAGAAGACGACGAAAGCGTAAGCCGGGTCTTATGATCGCACGCGGCATAGTTCGATCAGCGCCGAAACGTTGCCGTTGCCCGGCGCGCTAGAATCCTGCGTTGCGCGAGAATTAGACGGGAGCGGCCGATGAGTGCTGAAAACTACACCCCACCCAAAGTTTGGACAAACAAAGTCAGCGGCGGGTTTTTTGCCTCGATCAATCGTCCCGTCGCCGGGGCGACCCATGAAAGAGATCTGCCGGTTGGTCGGCATCCATTGCAACTCTACTCGCAAGGCACCTGGAACGGCATCAAGGTCACGGTCCTACTGGAAGAGCTCCTTGCGGTCGGCGAGACCGGGGCAGAATACGACGCCTGGCTGATCGACATCATGAAGGGCGACCAGTTCGGATCGGGCTTTGTCGAAGTCAATCCGAACTCGAAGATCCCGGCGCTGGTCGACCGCAGTATCGAGAAGCCCGTCCACCTGTTCGAGTCGGGTGCGATCCTGCTGTATCTTGCCGAGAAGTTCGGACGCTTTTTGCCCGACGACACGCAGGGTCGATCTGAAACCCTGAACTGGCTCATCTGGCAAATGGGAAGTGCGCCTTATCTTGGCGGCGGCTTCGCTCACTTTTACCGATACGCGCCTGTCAAGATTGAGTATGCCATCGACCGCTACACCATGGAAGTAAAGCGCCAACTCGACGTGCTCAATCGCCGTCTCTCAGACCGCATCTTCATTAGCGGAAATGAATACACGATTGCCGATATCGCCATCTTCCCCTGGTACGGAGCGCTGGTCCTCGGCTGGGCTAACGACGTGCGCGAATTCCTGAGCACGCACGAGTATCCAAACGTAGAACGTTGGGCAGCGGCGATCGCGAAACGTCCGGCTGTCCAGCGCGGGCGGCTCGTGAACCGCAAGCAGAATGACTGGCCAGGCTCGTTGCAGGAGCGTCACGACGCCAGCGATTTCGACCGTTAGCACGCCGCCCAGGCGCCCCTGCCCTTCGCGAGCGCAGGCCAAGCCTGTGCGGATAGTCATCACCGGCGGCGAGCGCCTCAACGAACCAAGGTCCCTTCGTCTGCGCGGACAATGAGCCAGGAGGTGACACCTGTGCGACACGCGTGGAGGCGTGGTCCTCGAGGACCGCTCCGGCGATTTCGTGAAAGCTTCACCGCAGGTGCGTAACCGATCGATTGTCTCGCTCAAGGCCGGCGGATCTGGAAGACCGGCCACGAGCCGTTCTATCAGTAGATAGATATTGACAGCGACACCGTCCGCTCGTAACAATCGCACTAACAATCTATCGATAGATAGCCCAGCCGACGAGGTTGGGTAAAAGCGAATCCAGTGTGCCACGGCGCATGAGGCGCGCCGCCTGTGCGTGTTCGCGAGTCAGGACAGGAGAACCACAGTGAACCAAGCCAAGAAAGCTAAGGAGTTTGCCGCCCTTCACGTCAAAGGGAATCCGGTAATTCTGTACAATGCCTGGGATGCGGGCAGCGCCAAAGCGATCGTCGAGGCAGGAGCGAAGTCGATCGCGACGAGCAGCTGGTCTGTCGCGGCCGCGCAAGGATACGATGACGGCGAAGATCTTCCGATCGCGATTGCCGAACAGGTCGCCAGCAAGATCGCTTCGAGCGTCAATGTGCCAGTCACCGTGGACTTCGAAGGCGGTTACAGCGACGACGATCACAAGCTCGCTTCCAATATCTCGAAGCTTCTCGACCTAGGCGTAATCGGCATCAACTTCGAGGACCGCGTAGTGAAGGGTAAAGGCCTTTACGACATCGACCGGCAGGCCAAGCGCATCGCCGCAATTCGTCGCGCGGCCGAGCACAAGAGCATCCCGTTCTTCATCAACGCTCGAACCGACGTCTTCCTCGGGAACAGCGCCGATGTCGAAGAGGCCCTGCAGCGGGAGAAGGCCTATGCGGCCGCCGGCGCGTCCGGCTTCTTCATTCCCGGCCTGACGGACGCCGATCAGATCAAGCGGATCGCGAGCGAAGCGACGCTGCCGGTCAATGTCATGGTGATGGAAGGCGTGCCGTCCAACGACAAACTCGCGAGGCTGGGCGTCGCTCGTGTGAGCTACGGGCCGATTCCGTATATCGAGGCAATGGAAGCGCTGCAGAAGAAGGCGGCCAAAGTCTTTCATCGCGATACGCGGTAAGGAAAACCCACGCGACGCGGCTTGCACCCACGGTCGTGGAGGCCCACAATTCAGGAGAGGATCAGACGATGTATTATGAAGCGATATCGCAATGCACGCAGTCCTTGAAGCTTGTCGAGGGCTGGCTCAATAAAACCGTAGCGTTCGCCGAAGCGAAAAACGTGGATGTCGACTCTATATTGAATGGCCGACTGGCGCCGGACATGAAGCCGCTGATCTATCAGGTCCAGAGCGCTTGCGACTACGTTAAGGCCGGGGCCGCCTGGCTGTCGGGACAGAGGCCGCCCGAGCACGAAGACAATGAGAAGACGGTGGAAGAGCTGCGCGCGCGCATCCGCAAGACGGTCGACTTCGCGCAAAGCGTTCCTCAAGAGCAGTATCAGGGCGCGGCAGGCCGGAAAGTCAGCCTGTCGTGGGCGCCCGGAAAGGTCCTGGGCGGCAAGGACTACCTGCTGCAGATGACGATTCCGAATGTCTACTTCCACATTGCGATGGTGTACGCGATCCTCCGCAACAGCGGCGTCGACGTCGGCAAGAGGGACTTTCTTGGAGCGGTCAATTTCGTCGATGCCTAAGCCTGGGGACCGCCTGTCCGTGAGGACGGTGCAGCGGCCGCCGAGCGGTCGAGGCGTGAGCGGTCCTCGAACTGGCCAAGATCGGGGCGATGCTCGATCTCGACGCGGAATGCCGAATACGCCTGGACGAGTGCACTGAAGGCTGAAGCCTCGATTGAGGCCGCTAGGACGGGGAGGCCTCCGAAAGCCATCGGGCGTCGGGCGACGAACGACTGCCGTCGGCCCGCACCGGCGGAATCCCTCAAATGCGACTCCGCCCGATATCGAAGCGTGAGGCCTTCGTTTCCATTGAGAGGGATTCGAACTGTCACCACGCTTGCCGGGTGGGGGCAACGCACCGACGATTTCCAATCAGCAAGAAACCACCGCTCAAAGGCGCGAGCCTACCAATCACATTGTCGGGAGTAGATCGGCCGCCGGCTGCCACAAAACACCGTTTGAAAAACCGTTTTAGTTCGGCCCTCTCAAACGGTTTCTTGCGTTAACGTCTTGATTTATATGGTGGGCGCACCAGGGCTCGAACCTGGGACCCGCTGATTAAGAGTCAGCTGCTCTTGAGCCGCTCGTCTCGGTTGGACTTAGGCCTTCCAAGGAATCGGCAGCCGAACAACGACAAAGCATCGCCGACACGGGGCTTCTGTTCCCTGCTCGATCTGACGACAACAAGATTGGGCGAATCCTTCGTGCCCTAGGCGAGCGAAAGAGAACCCATCGAGCCCGTCCTTTTTGCAGACACCCACCTTTCAGCAAGGATTCGATTACTATGGGGTCAGGGATGCGTGCTACCGATTTGCTACGAGGCCGTTTGCGAGGTTTTGCCGCGCAGCCTAACTGCCTGATATTACGATCGAATCGTGGTAGCGGGGGAGGGACTCGAACCCCCGACCCCAGGATTATGATTCCCGTGCTCTAACCAGCTGAGCTACCCCGCCACAGGGCTCGCGGGCGGCCGAACAAGGCCGATCTCGCGAACGCGCGGCATATAAGGAAGGGGGCGGCGGGCTGTCAATCCGCGTTTGCGAAAGCTTCCACCTTCGCAAGGCTTCCGCCTTCGCTAAAGCTTCGGCGGGACATGTCCGCGGGTGAATTTGAGCCCTTTTTGGGCCGAATCCGTCATGGCCGGGCTTGTCCCGGCCATCCACGCCTTCAATCGCCGGAGAACGTGGATGCCCGGGACAAGCCCAGGCATGACGACGAGATTGGGAATGCGGAACGGGCCTATTTCGGCCGGACCGTCGGGTCGCCGCCGGGGCTGCCGGGGGGCGGGATGACGGGGGTGTTGCCGCCGGAGTCGGGGGCCGGGGCGTGCATGTCGGGGTCTACGCCGGCGGGCGGGCAGAGTACGCCGTCGGACTTGGCCAGCCTGTCGCCGAGCGGTTCCCGCGACTGGCCGGTGGTGGTGCCATCGGGTACGGCGGCGCGGTTCGGGCGGTCTTGGGGCAGGCAATTGGCGGCGTGCTGGGCCGATGGCGGCGCGGTCGCTTGCGGCGGCGTCGCAGGTAGCGGCGGGGCCTGCGCGATCGCGGCGCCCGAGGCGGCGACGACGAGGCCCGCAAAGAGGAGTTTTGATGTCGTGCGCATGGGAGGGAAACGCGCGGCCAAGGTCCCGCGTTCCCGCTAAAGCGCGAGGAACTCGCGCTTTAACCTTTGTCTTTTGAGCATGATCTTGTCGGAAAACCGCTTCACACTT
Organism: Bradyrhizobium sp. CCBAU 11361; assembly: GCF_028128935.1. Taxonomy (NCBI): domain Bacteria; kingdom Pseudomonadati; phylum Pseudomonadota; class Alphaproteobacteria; order Hyphomicrobiales; family Nitrobacteraceae; genus Bradyrhizobium; species Bradyrhizobium sp. CCBAU 11361. The sequence goes on along the minus strand of NZ_LBJZ01000169.1, from coordinate 61,283 downwards.
TTCCGGATCATGCTTCCGATCACGATTTGCGGTAGCGGATCAGCGAGAAGTGCCCCATCGGCGGCATCGGGCGGCGCTCGGCGAGCGTGATGCCGCCGTGTTTCGCGGCCCAATCGACCAGGCGCTGCCACGGGAATTCCGGGCGCCAGCCGAGGCGGCGGGCAACGGGTGCAAAGGCGAGCTCGAACAGTTTTCGCGGACCGCTCTCGGCGCCGATGTGGTTGACGAGGATCAGCTCGCCGCCCGGCTTGAGCACGCGCACGAACTCGTCGAGCGTGCCTTCGGGATCGGGCACGGCGGTGATGACATATTGCGCGACCACCGCATCGAAGAAGTTTTCCGGGAAGGCGAGGTTCTTGGCGTCCATCACCGAGAGCACCTCGACATTGCTGAGCCGCATCGCGCGCACGCGCGCCTGCGCCTTGCGCAGCATCGGCTCGGAGATGTCCACGCCGCAGATCTTCGTGGTGCGCGAATAATCAGAGAGCGAGAGCCCGGTGCCGACGCCGACGTCGAGGATGCGGCCGCCGATGCGATCGGCCTCCGCGATGGTCGACTGCCTTCCGGCGTCGAACACCTTGCCGAACACGAGATCGTAGACCGGCGCCCAGCGGCCATAGGCCTTCTCGACCCCGGCCCGCGAGATGTCTGCTGCCATGCCCCCTGCCCCAGCTTTTTTTCTTAGCCGCGCACCGCTTCCACCAGCGGCCTCGCTGCGTTGCTCGCGACCTTGGCCGCGGCGCTTTGAATGAAGCCGCCGCCGAGCACGCGGGCCTGGCCGCTGGCTGCGTCGTAGAACACGCAGGCCTGTCCCGGCGAAACGCCCTCCTCGCCAGCGACGAGCTCGACCTCGTAGTGGCCATTGCCGCCGCGCAGCCACGCCGGCTGGGGGCTGCGGGTCGAGCGCACGCGCACGAACATCTCGAGGCCGCTTCCGATGGCGCGGTCGATGTCGCCGTCGCCGATCCAGTTGACGTCGCGCAGCACGATGCGGTGCATCTTCAGCGCCTCGCGCGGGCCGACCACGACGCGGCGGTTGGCTGCCTCGAGCCGCACCACGAACAGCGGCGCGTGCGCGGCGATGCCGAGGCCGCGGCGCTGGCCGACGGTGAAATTGGCGATGCCGTTGTGCTGGCCGAGCACGCGGCCGTCGAGATCGACGATGTCGCCGGGGTCCATCGCGTTCGGCCGCAGGCGGGTGATGATGTCGGTGTAGCGGCCGGTCGGCACGAAGCAGATGTCCTGGCTGTCGTGCTTGTCGGCGACCGCAAGACCAAAGCGGCGCGCGAGCTCGCGCGTCTGCGGCTTGGTCATGTCGCCGAGCGGGAAGCGCAGGAAATCGAGCTGGTCGCGCGTGGTCGCGAACAGGAAGTAGCTCTGGTCGCGATCGGCATCGGCGGCGCACACCAGCGCGCGCGAGCCGTCGTCGAGATGGCGCGAGGCGACGTAATGGCCGGTGGCGAGCGCCTGGGCGCCGAGCTCGCGCGCGGTCTTCAGGAGGTCGCGAAACTTGACCGAGCGGTTGCACTCGATGCACGGCACCGGCGTCTCGCCGAGCGCGTAGCTGTCGGCAAAGTTGTCGATGACGGATTCGCGAAAACGGTCCTCGTAGTCGAGCACGTAATGGGGGATGCCGAGCTTGGCAGCGACGTCGCGGGCGTCGTGGATGTCCTGGCCGGCGCAGCAGGCGCCCTTGCGATGGGTCGCCGCGCCGTGGTCGTAGAGCTGGAGCGTGATGCCGACGACGTCGTAGCCCTCAGCCTTGAGCAGCGCAGCCGTCGTCGAGGAATCGACGCCGCCCGACATGGCGACGACGACCCTGGTGTCCTGCGGACGGCCTTCGAGATCCAGACTGTTGAGCATGGGTTCTTAAGGTGTGACGGCGGCGTTTTGCGATCCGCGATGTGCCTTGGCCGGGACATCGGCGGTCCCGGGGAGCTTCGGTTCCCGCAGAGGCGCGATTTCCCCAGTCGAAAGCGGCTGAGAGCGATCTCTTTAATATAGGGGGCATTCCGGTGAAGCAATCACGGGGGAGGCCGGCTTAGGGCAATTCTTGCCGGGGCGGCAGAAATGGCGGGTCGCGGAGGGCCCTGCGGCGGCAACTTTGATCCATCAAGATATTGATTTTCAAAGATAAATTTGGTCGCGCGGGGCTGGCCCGCTCCTTGCTACCCCTGTGCCGAAGATGTTTTCAAGGGGTCGCCTGTGGTCGGTCGGACGTCAGATGTAGCTGCGAGCGTGCCAGTTCCGAGCGCGCAGCAAAAGACTGCGCGCTCGCAAGGGCCGAAGGACAATTCGACGAACGACTCCTTCGGCTCGCTGGTCGACAGCAACACCCAGGCGATCAGCAACAACGCGGCCTCGCAGGCGCAGGACAGCGCGCCGCGGCGGACCGATTCGGCGTCGTCCGCCTCGGACAAGAGCCCGCGCGACACCGCCTCGACCGCCCCCTCCTCACAGAGCAAGGCGAGCGACGACACCGACACTTCCGCGCCCGCCAGGAGCGAGGCGACGGACGATCCGGCCAAGGGTCCAACCAAGACCGGCAAGACCAAGGACAAGCCAGAGGCGTCCGACGCCAAATCGGCTGACAAGTCCGACGAGACCAAGGGCGACAAGGCCGACGGCACCGACGGGCTCGCCGCCGCCGTCGATGCCGCAGCGGCCGCGCAAGTGGACGCGACGCAGACCGCCGTGCCTGATCCCGGCGTCGTGGTGGCCGCGCCGGTCGTGCCTCTCGATCCGAACGCTGCGGCGAGCCAGGCCGGCGATGCCGCCTCCTCGCCGCTGACGATCGCCGCCGCCGGCATCGCCGCCAGCGCCTCCACCGCGGCGCAGATCGCCGGCACCAAGGCCGATACGGCAACGCCTGGCGACAAGAGCGCCAAGGCCGCAGGCGCCAAGGTCGATGCCGACACCTCGGCGACGCTCGCCGATGCTGCGACCGGCACCACCGACGGCACCGCGACCGACGCCAAGACCAATGGCGGACTGATCGCCGCCGCCGGTGAGGGCACGCCAAAGACCTCGTTCAAGGCCGCCGCGACCGCGCAAGGCGCGAGCGACGTCTCCAATATCGGCCAGGACGCGGGCAAGGCGAACGCCACGACCGCGCAAACTCCGGCGACCGCGACGGGCGCCGCCGTGCATCCGCAGGCGGCCAAGCCGCAAGACGAGGCCGGCGCGACCGACGCGAAGACAGGTCCCGCCGACCGCGCCGCCGATGCAACCCCTGGCGCACCGGCCACGCACGCCCATGCGAATGCGCAAGGCCCCGTCACCGCGACCGACAGCAGCGCGCAGGCCGCCTCCGCCGTGCAGGCGCCGCTGACCAATACGACTTCGGCTGCGACCGCCTCAACCGCAACGCTCACCGCGACCGCGGCAACCTCGACGGCCGTGCCGATCAACGCCGTGCCGATCGAGATCGCAGCCGCCGCGCGCGCCGGCAAGACCCGCTTCGACATCAGCCTCGATCCGGTCGATCTCGGCCGCATCGACGTGCGCATCAATGTCGACCGCAACGGCCAGGTCACCTCGCATCTCACCGTCGAGAAGCCGGAGACGCTGCAGATGCTGCGGCAGGACGCACCGCAATTGCAGCGCGCGCTCGACGATGCCGGCTTCAAGACCGGCAGCAACGGGCTCTCCTTCAGCCTGCGCGACCAGAATTCGTCGGGGCAGAACTCCGGCCAGAACAACGACAATGGCGGCAATGCCCGCCGGCTGATCATCAGCGAGGACGACACCGTTGCCGCAGCGCCTGTCGGGCGCAGCTACGGCCGCATGCTCGGATCGAGCAGCGGCGTCGACATCAGAGTGTGAGGAGTATTCGATCATGACCACCACGAATGCCGCCACCGCCCCATCAGTCGTCTCCGGCACGACCGACATTCCGAAATCCTCCTCGTCGAACTCGCTGAGCTCGACGACGGGATCGACGCTGGCCGGCAACTTCCAGACCTTCCTGACGCTGCTGACGACGCAGCTGCAGAACCAGAACCCGCTCGATCCGCTCGACACCAACCAGTTCACCCAGCAGCTGGTGCAGTTCGCCGGCGTCGAGCAGCAGCTCAAGACCAACGATGCGCTGTCCCAGCTCGTCACCCTGCAGCAGACCACGCAGGCGACCCAGGCGCTGGGCTTCGTCGGCAAGACGGCGCTGGTCGACGGCTCGACCGCGACCATGAAGAACTCGTCGGCGACCTGGCATCTCAACGTGCCGACCGACTCGACCGTGGACGTCACCGTCGCCAATTCCAGCGGCCAAACCGTGTTCACCGGCAAATATACCGCCGCCGCCGGCACCGACATTCCCTTCACCTGGAACGGAATGGGCAATGACGGCACGCAATGGCCCGACGGCAAGTACACGATCTCGGCCACGGGCAAGGACGTGGCGGGCAACAATGTCGGCATCGCCGCGCAGGTGCAGGGCGTGGTGTCGTCGGTCGACCTGACCCAGTCGCCGCCGCTGCTCACCATCGACGGCGCCAGCTACACGCTGAGCCAGGTGAAGAGCATCATCGCGACGAGCAGCAATTAAGGACGGCGGCGCCACGCCACACATAAGGTGTCATCCCGGCGAAGGCCGGGATCCATAACCACAGGGAGAAGTTTGGCGACGATTCGTGGTTAGGAAGTCATTCTTGGTACTGCTACCTGCGTCTCATCGATAGATCACGCGGTATGGGTCCTGGCGTTCGCCAGGACGACGATTGAGGGCTTGGCAGCGTCGCGCGCGGGCCCGATTTGTTAGTAAAGTATTTACCTTCTGCCCCGCCCGGCCGGCCGAGATTCCGTCTCCAGCCCGCCAAGCCGGCCGCGTTCCCGCAAGTTTCAACGAGAATTGTATTGAACCCTTAGGCTTAGCGGATTTTTAAGCCGCGGCGCGTAGGGTTACGGCGTGAGTTCAGTGGTTGAGAGTTTGTGAGTACGCCATGACAGAACCCCATCGCCCGAGGGTAAAATACGTCATCGGGCCGGACGGCAGTCCGCTGACGATCGCAGATCTGCCCGCACCCGGCACCAAACGCTGGGTCATCCGCCGCAAGGCTGAAGTCGTCGCCGCCGTCCGTGGCGGACTTCTCTCCCTCGAGGAGGCCTGCAGCCGTTATACGCTGACGGTCGACGAATTCCTCTCCTGGCAGTTTTCCATCGACCAGCACGGTCTGGCGGGTCTTCGCACCACCCGCATCCAGCAATATCGCCAGTAAGCGATCCGGAAATCTGCGGCTTTTGACGAAAATCGGCCTCGCCCTGCGAGGCCGATTTTTTTCATGATCGTTCCTGTTCGTTCTTTGGCGCTACTTTTGTCCCAGCTCTTAACCTTCGTTAACCATATCGAAACCATCACCTAGGCAATAATTGCCCAGTCGACCGCTCTGGAATGCGGGTCGAATTGGTCGGGGCGGTTGCTTGCAAGGTCTTGCGGACTTTTTAAAAGGTATCGGCGCCGCCCGGTTCGGGGCGATGATCGCGGTCACCGCCGCGCTCGTCGGCTTCTTCGCGTTCGTCATCATGCGGGTCACCACGCCGCAGATGACGACGCTGTTCACGGACCTCTCGGTCGAAGATTCTTCCAGCATTATCAAAGACCTGGAACGCCAGGGCATCCAGTTCGAGCTGCGCAATGAGGGCACCATCATCATGGTGCCCAAGGACAAGGTGACGCGGCTGCGGATGAAGCTCGCCGAGGGCGGCCTGCCCAAGGGCGGCGGCGTCGGCTACGAGGTGTTCGACAAGTCGGACGCGCTCGGCACCACCTCCTTCGTCCAGAACATCAATCATCTCCGCGCGCTGGAAGGCGAGCTCGCCCGCACCATCCGCGCCATCGACCGCATCCAGGCCGCCCGCGTCCATCTGGTGCTGCCGGAGCGCCCGCTATTCTCGCGCGAGGCGCCGGAGCCGTCGGCCTCGATCGTGGTGCGGGTCCGCGGCGCGCTGGAGGCGCAGCAGATCAGGGCCATCCGCCATCTCGTCGCCTCCGCCGTCAACGGACTGAAGCCGCAGCGGGTCTCGATCGTCGACGAGGCCGGCCAGCTGCTCGCCGACGGCGCCGCGACCGATCCGGAGCAGGCGCTCGGCGACGAGCGCCGCACCACCTTCGAGAAGCGGATGCGCAAGCAGGTCGAGGACATCGTCTCCTCGGTGGTCGGCTCGGGCCGCGCCCGCGTCCAGCTCTCCGCCGATTTCGACTTCAACAAGATCACCCAGACCTCGGACAAGTTCGACCCCGAGGGCCGCGTGCTGCGCTCGAGCCAGACCCGCGAAGAAAGCAGCATGACCGCCGACAACAACGGCCAGGTCACCGTCAACAACGAGCTGCCGGGCAACCAGCAGAACAGCGGCGTCGCGGCCAAGGACCAGAGCAAGAAGACCGAGGAGACCAACAATTACGAGATCTCCCGCACCACCAAGACCGAGGTGACCGAGGCCGGCCGGGTCAACCGCATCTCGGTCGCGGTGCTGGTCGACGGCATCTACAGCAAGAACGAGAAAGGCGAGCTGGCCTATCAGGACCGCACCAAGGAGCAGCTCGACCGCATCGCGACCCTGGTGCGCTCGGCCATCGGCTTCGACCAGAAGCGCGGCGACCAGGTCGAGGTCGTCAATCTGCGCTTTGCCGACGCCCCCTCCACCGCCCCGATCGGCGAGCCTGGCGGCTTCCTCGGCATGCTCCAGTTCACCAAGGACGACGTCATGTACTTCGTCGAGCTCGGCGTGATGATGCTGCTCGGCCTGGTCGTGCTGTTCCTGGTGATCCGCCCGCTGGTCAAGCGCATCCTCGCCTCCGACGAAGTCGCCGCCGCCATCAGCGGCGTGCTCGCCGGCCCGGCCGCCTCGGACGAGGCCACCCCGGCCGCCGGCCAGGCGCTGCTGCCCAGCGGCGCCGCCAGCGCGATCGACGTCGCCACCATCCAGGGCCAGGTCCACGCCCAGTCCGTTCATCGCGTCGGCGAGCTCGCCGAGCGCAACCCCAACGAAACCGTCGCCATCATCCGTCAATGGCTGACCGAACCCGCGAAATGATCGAGAAGTGAACTGACATGGCCGCCAACTTGCAAAACGCCAACTCCAACGACATCACCAGCGTGATCTCGACGCTCGGCGCCCGCCAGGGCAGCCGTGCGGGCGGCAAGTCCGAGGCGGTGGCGGGACCCAAGCGCGCCGCGATCCTGATGCTGGCGTTGGGCGAGCAGTACGGCGGCAAGATCTGGTCGATGCTCGACGACGACGAGGTGCGCCAGCTCTCGCTGGAAATGTCGACGCTCGGCACCGTCGAGGTCGACACGGTCGAGGACATGCTGCTCGAGTTCGTCTCGCGGATGTCGGCCTCGGGCGCGCTGATGGGTAATTTCGACGCCACCGAGCGGCTGCTCCAGCAATACCTGCCGCCGGAGCGCGTCAACGGCATCATGGACGAGATCCGCGGCCCTGCCGGGCGCAACATGTGGGAGAAGCTTTCCAACGTGCAGGAAGAGGTTCTCGCCAACTACCTCAAGAACGAATATCCGCAGACCATCGCGGTGGTGCTGTCGAAGCTGAAGCCGGAGCACGCCGCGCGCGTGCTCGGCATCTTCCCCGAGGACCTCGCGCTCGACGTCGTCAACCGCATGCTGAAGATGGAAGCGGTGCAGAAGGAGGTGATCGAGAGCGTGGAGAAGACGCTGCGCACCGAATTCATGTCCAACCTGTCGCAGACCCGCCGCCGCGACGCCCACGAGGTGATGGCCGAAATCTTCAACAATTTCGACCGCCAGACCGAAACGCGCTTCATCACCTCGCTGGAAGAGGACAACCGGGAATCGGCCGAGCGCATCAAGGCGCTGATGTTCACCTTCGACGACCTGGTGAAGCTGGATTCCGGCTCGGCCCAGACCCTGATGCGCAACGTCGACAAGGACAAGCTTGGCGTCGCGCTCAAGAGCGCCAACGAGGACGTCCGCAACTTCTTCTTCGGCAACATGTCCTCGCGCGCGGCCAAGATGCTCCAGGACGACATGGCGGCGATGGGCCCGGTCCGTCTGCGCGACGTCGACGAGGCGCAGGCGCTGCTGGTCAACCTCGCCAAGGACCTCGCCGCCAAGGGCGAGATCATGCTGACCAAGAACCGCGCCGACGACGAGCTGGTGTATTGATGGCCGCTCCGGCAAAATTCCTGTTCGACACCGACTTCGCCGCGCCGGACCGGACGCGCGAGAAGGCCGCGTCGGCGGCCGAAATCGCCCAGAAGGTCGCGGAAGCGGAGGCGCGCGCCTATCAGGACGGCTTTGCTGCCGGCCAGCGCGAGGCCAAGGCCGAGAGCGACCGCCGCGTCGCGCTCGCCATGGAGGAGATCAACATCGCGATCCGGGGCGTCGCCTCGGGCATGGGCAACATCGAGACCAAGATGGAGACCGAGGCGGTCGAGGTCGCGGTCGCGGTGGCGCGCAAGCTGTGCGCCGATCTGGTCGCCGCCGAGCCGCTCGGCGAGATCGTGGCGCTGGTCAAGGACTGCTTCTCGCACCTGGTCGCGACGCCGCATCTCGTCGTCCGCATCAACGACGAGCTCTACGACAGCGCCCGCGAGAAGATCGAGCGGCTCGCCAAGCAGAGCGGCTTCGAGGGCCGGCTGGTGATCCTGGCCGAGCCGGAGATTGCGACCGGCGACTGCCGGATCGAATGGGCCGATGGCGGCGTCGTGCTGGAGCGCGGCGCCATCGCGGCCAAGATCGACGAAATGGTCGGACGCTATATCGCGTCCCGCAGGGGGAGCTAAGCCATGAGCGACACCGACGGACAGGTCCCGCTGCCCGATCTCAACGGCCCGATGCCGCCAACCGGCACCGATGTCGGCTACAGCGAGGACGAATATGCGGCACGCGCCGCCGCCGACCTCGAGGCCGTGTTCGACGTGCCGGTGCAGGTCTCGGCCGTGCTCGGCCGCTCCAAGATGGACGTCGGCGAGCTCTTGAAGCTCGGGCCCGGCACCGTGCTGGAACTCGACCGGCGCGTCGGCGAGGCCATCGACATCTACGTCAACAACAAGCTGGTCGCCCGCGGCGAGGTCGTCCTGGTCGAGGACAAGCTCGGCGTGACCATGACCGAAATCATCAAGACCGAACGCACGTAATTATTACGCGAACACAGGGAATGACGCGCGGCAGCGCGACCAGACGGACAGGAGACTGACATGCGGCTTCTCATCGTTGGCACATTGAAGGGCCAGCTCACCACCGCCACCAAGATCGCGATGGAGAACGGCGCCACCGTGACCCATGCCGAGGATCACGAGCAGACGATGCGCGTGCTGCGCGGCGGCAAGGGCGCCGACCTCCTGCTGGTCGACGTCGCCCTCGACATCCGCGACCTCGTGATGCGGCTCGAGGCCGAGCACATCCACGCCCCGATCGTCGCCTGCGGCATCACCAACGACGCCCGCGCCGCGGTCGCCGCGATCCACGCCGGCGCCAAGGAATACATCCCGCTGCCGCCGGATCCGGAGCTGATCGCCGCGGTGCTGGCCGCCGTCGCCAACGATTCCCGCGAGCTGGTCTATCGCGACGAGGCAATGGCGAAGGTGATCAAGCTCGCGCAGCAGATCGCAGGTTCGGACGCCTCGGTGATGATCACCGGCGAATCCGGCACAGGCAAGGAAGTGCTGGCCCGCTACGTCCACACGCGCTCGGCCCGCGCCAAGCGGCCGTTCATCTCGATCAACTGCGCCGCGATCCCCGAGCATCTCCTGGAGTCGGAGCTGTTCGGCCACGAGAAGGGCGCGTTCACCGGCGCGATCGCCCGGCGCATCGGCAAGTTCGAGGAAGCGACCGGCGGCACGCTGCTGCTGGACGAAATCTCGGAGATGGACGTCCGCCTGCAATCGAAGCTGCTGCGCGCCATCCAGGAGCGCGTGATCGACCGCGTCGGCGGCACCAAGCCGGTGCCGGTGGACATCCGCATCATCGCGACCTCGAACCGCAATCTGGCCGAGGCCGTGCGCGAAGGCACGTTCCGCGAGGACCTGCTGTTCCGCCTCAACGTCGTCAATTTGAAGATCCCGCCGCTGCGCGAGCGTCCGCTCGACATCCTCGAGCTCGCCCAGCACTTCGTGAAGAAGTACGCCGAAGCCAACGGCGTGCCGGTGCGCCCGATCTCGGCGGAAGCGCGCCGCGTGCTCTCCCGCAATCGCTGGCAGGGCAACGTCCGCGAGCTCGAAAACACCATGCACCGCTCCGTGCTGATGGCGCAGGGCGACGAGATCGGACCCGACGCGATCCTCACCCCGGACGGCGACCGCCTCGACCTCGCCAAGACGGTGCCGGCCGTGGCGCATGCCACGATGGCCGCCGAGCAGGTGACGCGCGCGCTCGTCGGCCGCACGGTGGCGGACGTCGAACGCGACCTGATCCTGGAGACGCTGAAGCACTGCCTCGGCAACCGCACCCACGCCGCCAACATCCTGGGGATCTCGATCCGCACGCTACGCAACAAGCTCAACGAATACGCCGACGGCGGCATCCCGATTACGCCAGCCGGGACGCCGGGTGAGTATCCGCGGATGCCGATGGTGGGGGCGTAAGGACCACACGCGGTGAAGGACACGAATGCCCGGGCTTGGCCCGGGCATTTTTTTGAGTGGAACGCAAACAGCCACCACACAATAGCTGTCGTCCCGGCGAAGGCCGGGACCCATAACCCCAGGAAGGAGTTTGGCGAAGACCCGTCGCTCGGTACTTCTGCCGCTCACAATCGATAGATCACGCGGTATGGGTCCCGGCCTTCGCCGGGACGACTGCGGGGAGATACTCCGACCTGGTCGCGCCCGCGCCGGCCTACTTGCCCGGCGGAACGTAGGTGCTCACGAGTTTGGAAGCCTTCTCCGCGATGCTCTTGAACTCGCTCATCTTCCAAGCGCGTACGGTTTCGATCTTGGAGACGGCGCCAGCCGCAGCGGCCACCATTCCAATCGCAATGGCATCGGAGCCGTCAGGAAACTCCGTGACGAGCACTGCATCGTGTTGACCAGTGGTCATGAAAGCTCCCTGCAGCTTCCCACCGGCCTTCTCGACCAGCGCGCCGATGGCCGATGTGCGATCGGTCGGCTTGTCGACCATTCCCTTGATACCGGCATTTGAGTATGAGACGTACGAGATGAACAACGGCATGTTTCTCTCCGTTGAGGTTACACCGGTGACAATGTCGTCCTAGAAAAGACGCTCTGAAACGAGAGCAAGGCACAGCCTGCCGACGGCATGCGAACTGCCTTGAAAATCGAGCCACGGACTTCGGCACGTCCAACTGGCAGCTTGCGCCGACTATAGCCGACTCCACAATGCAGCGCGAACGGTAAGCCAAGCCTACCCATCCGGAAACGCCACTATTCTAGCGGCCAGGAAAGATCTGCTTCTCGGTTAGGCCTCAACCGGCGAGTGAAGCAGTTCACAATCGAACTGCATCAAGATCGCTAGAGTCCGCGAGCAGCACGACGCGATGCCGGCCGGAGCCGCAACGGCCGCGCGAAACGTCCTTCACATCGAAAGGGCACGTCATGAAATGCTCGTCGTGGATCATCTCCCGCCTATCGCTGATCGTAGCGCTGATCGCAGCCGCGGTGCCGCTTGCACGCGCTGACGTGATCATGGATTGGAACGCCAAGGCCGATGCGATCGCTGCCGAAAAGCAAATTCCCCCGGCGCCGCAAAGCCGGGCCTTGTCAATGATGCACGTCGCAGTGTTCGAAGCCGTCAACGCGATCGACCGCCGCTACGCGCCCTACAAGATCTCGTTGTCCGCGGACCGCGCGACCTCGCGGGAAGCCGCAGCGGCAGTTGCGGCTCACGACGTGCTGCTGTCGATCTATCCGGACCTCAAGCCGGATCTGGATGCGACACTGACGAACGCGCTGGCACCGATTACCGAGGGCGAGTCCAAGATCGCCGGCATCGCGCTCGGGAAAGAGGCTGCGGCGCAGATCATGGAGCTTCGTGCGAAGGATGGCAGCAACGCCGTGGAAACGTACCGGCCCCTGACCACACCGGGTGCCTATGTTCCAACCGTCGTCCCGCTTTTCTCGACCACGGGTGCGACAACGCCGTGGGTCATGGCGTCCGGATCACAGTTCCGCCCCGGACCGCCGCCGGCGCTCGATTCAGAGGTTTGGACCAGAGACGTCAACGAGATCCGCGAGGTCGGTAGACGAGGCAGCTCGACCCGCACGCCCGAGCAAACGACGATCGGACGATTCTGGTTCTTGGTCGGTGCCCGCACCTACAATCCCATCGTGAGGCAGGCTGCAACGGCCAAGGGCATGGATCTCGTCGACTGCGCCCGACTGTTCGCGCTGACGTCAATTGCCGGCAACGACGCCCTCGTTGCGGTGTTCGATGCAAAATACCATTACAATCTCTGGCGACCGATCACCGCCATACGCAACGCCGACCTGACGTCGAATCCGGCAACGCCTCGTGATGCATCCTGGCTGCCGCTGGGGGAAACGCCGATGCATCCGGAATATCCCTGCGCCCACTGCATCACGTCGGCAGCGATTGCGACCGTGCTCCAGAGCGTCGTTGGGGATTTTGGCGAGTTCTCTCTGACCAGCCCCACGGCACCGGGGGTCACACGCAAATGGTCGCGGCTGCAGGACTATAGCGACGAAGTCTCCAATGCGCGCATCTGGGCCGGCCTTCACTACCGGTTCTCGACCGAAGTCGGCAAGGACATGGGCCGGAAGATCGGTGCGCTGACCGTCGCGACCCAGCTCCGCGGTGTGGAGGCGATGGCGGAGCCGAAGCGTTAAGGCTGGTGCCCACACCCGCAGTGTCGTCCTGGCGAAGGAGAGCCGTTGTGCGTCCACACCCCCGGTGTCGTCCCGGCGTAGGCCGGGACCCATAATCACAGGGAGCAGTTTGGCGAAGACTCGCTGCTCGGTACTCCGACCATCCACAATCGATAGACCTCGCGGTATGGGTCCCGGCCTTCGCCGGGACGACGATGGGGAGGCAGTGCGCGCCAAACCCGCGAACCTTGGCATGGCCGTACCGCGTTCGCCGACTAGGTCGGACGCGCGGGACCCCCTATAACCCCGCGTGAGAACCACACGAGGGTAAACATGTCTGAAGCTCAAATCACGGACTGGCTGGCGTCGCAGAAGCAGGCGATGATCGATCTCTTGCGCGACGTCGTGAACATCGATTCCGGGTCCTACGACAAGCAGGGCGTCGATGCGGTCGGTGCGCGGTTCGAGCGGCACTTTGCCGAGCACGGCATCCCGTTCCGGCGCGAGAACAATTCCACCTTCGGCGATGCGATCCATGCCGAGGTGGCAAAGCCCGGCAGCAACGAGAAACCGGTGCTGTTGATGGGGCATCGCGACACCGTGTTCGGCAAGGGCGAGGCCGGGCGGCGTCCCTTCACGATCCGCGACGGGCGCGCCTATGGACCCGGCGTTGCCGACATGAAGTCCGGCGTCGTGATGAACATGTTCGTGGCGACCGCCTTCCACAAATTCGGCGGCTCACCGCATCCGATCAAGGTGCTGATCACCTCGGACGAGGAGATCGGCTCGCCCTCGTCGCGTCCCGTGATCGAGCGCGAGGGGCGCGCCGCGCGCGCGGTGTTCAACTCCGAGCCGGGCCGCCCCACGGGCAACGTCGTCACGGGGCGCAAGGGCGGCATCTTCATGCATCTGGCCATCACCGGCAAAGCCGCGCATTCCGGCGCCAATTTCGCCGCCGGCGTCAGCGCGATCGGCGAGCTCGCGCACAAGATCGTTCAGATCCACGCGTTGACCAATCTCGACAAGGGCATCACGCTCAATGTCGGCCTCGTCTCCGGCGGCCAGTCCGTCAATACGACGGCACCCTATGCCGAAGGCCAGATCGATCTGCGCTATGTCGATCCCGCAGACCGGGCCACGGTGATGGCCGCGATCGAGACAATCGTCGCAACCTCCTACGTGCCGGGCACGAGCGCAACGCTGACGATCAAGGGCGAGTTCGTGCCGGTGGTGCAGAGCGAGGCCTCGAAGACGCTGTTCGAAGGTTATCAAGCGGCCGCAAGGCAGGTCGGTCTCACCACGCTCCAGGGCGAATTCTCCGGCGGCTGCGCCGATTCCGGTTTCACCGCCGCGGTCGGCACGCCCACCATCTGCGGCCTCGGCCCGGTCGGCGGGCTCGCGCACACGCCGGAGGAATATCTCGAGATCGACAGCATCGTGCCGCGCGCCCAGGCGCTGGCGCTGGCGATTCTGAGAGGGTGATCCCCGTCATTCCGGGGCGATGCGAAGCATCGAACCCGGAATCTCGAGATTCCGGGTTCGCGCTTACGCGCGCCCCGGAATGACGGTCGCAAGTCTCACGAATAACTCGGCGCGTCCGGCTTGCGGAAAATGTGGATGGGGTCGCCGGGAATGATCGGCTGGCCGCTGAACATCGCATAGGCGTAGAGCGCGAGATAGGCGATCGCCAGCGCGCCGATGGCGTAGAAGGCCCAGGTCGCGACGCGCTTCATCGTTCCGCTCCATTGCCGTCCCGGCGGGACGGCTCAGGGCGCTTCTAGAGCGATGAGTGGGAAAAGGCCAGCCTTCCGCGCCCTCTGCCCGCGGCGGTCAAATGCCGCGCCGGCTGCGCGAGGGAAGGCTGACCTCGGCGAGCCTTGCGGCGTCTTCGTCCTGGTCGACCGCCACGTACTGGCCGTGCCAATAGGCGAGCGCCGCAGTCCGCGTCGAACTCTTGACGTCCCTGACACGGCCGATGACGATGCCGTGCGAATGCCGCTCGACGATCTCCTCGACCTCGCAATCGAAGGCCGACAATGCGCCGACCAGCAGCGGGACTCCCGAGACCGCCGTCACCCACCGGGCGCCGGTGAAACGGTCTGCGCCCTTGAACCCGCCCTTGCCGGCAAAGCGCTCGGCGACGTCGAGCTGGTCGGCGTTGAGGATGTTCACGCCGAAGGCGCCGTGACGCCGGATCAGCGGGAAGGACGAGGCATCGCGATTGATGCTGACCAGCAGCGTCGGCGGCTCGACCGACAGCGAGGTGACCGAGGTCACCGTCATGCCGGTGATGTCCTTGCCCCGCCCGGCGGTGATGACGCTGACGCCGCCGGTGAGGTGGCGCATGGCGCCGCGGAAATCGGCGGGCGAGACGGGGATTTCAGTCATGAGATCGCGAGGCACTACATTCATGGCGTGGTCCCCGAAGCGGGGTTCCCTCTATTTAGGTACGATCGTCCGCCGACAAAAGGTGGCTCAGGATCGAGCCTTCGAGGCCTGCCAGCTCGGCCGAGCCGCGCTCCCGCGGCCGGGCTGCGTTAACCACGACGTCATGGGCAATCCGGCCCTCCTCGATCACCAGCACCCGGTCCGCCAGCGCGACCGCCTCGGAGACGTCGTGGGTCACCAGGATCGCGGTAAAGCCCTGGTCGCGCCAGACCCGCTCCAGCAGCCGCTGCATCGAGATGCGGGTCAGCGCGTCCAACGCGCCGAGCGGCTCGTCGAAGGCCAGCACGCGCGGACGGGAAACCAGCGCGCGGCCGAGCGCGACGCGCTGCTTCTGGCCGCCCGACAGCACCGAGGGCCACTGGTCGCGCTTGTCGGCGAGGCCAACCTCGGTCAGCGCCTTCTCGGCGCGCGCATGCGCATCGGCAGACGAACGATCGCGGCCGAGACCGACCTCGACATTGGCGAGAACGCGCGCCCAGGGCAGCAGCCGCGGCTCCTGGAACATCACGCGGATGTCCTCGGGCTGGACGTCACTGCCAAAGCTGATGCTGCCGGCATCGATCTTGTCCAGGCCGGCGATCAGGCGCAGCAGCGTGCTCTTGCCGCAGCCGCTCTTTCCGACGATGGCGACGAACTGGCCGGCGGGGATGTGCAGGTCGATGCCACGCAGCACCTCGTTGTCGCCGAACGATTTGCGTAGGCCACGGATGCTGAGCGGCAGGCCGCTGGTCTGCACCACCCGCTCCTCGCGCACCACGCGGGCGTGAGGTGCGAAACTGGCGCGGCTGGCGATCTCGGTTTCGGGAAGGGAGGTCCGAAGGGCTGTCTGCATATGATTCCTAGTATTTCTGCTCAACGTTTCTGGAAGGCGGGGTGCCAGGAGAGCGTCGCCCGCTCCAGCACGCGGGAGGCGCTGTCGGCAAGCTTGCCGAGCAGGGCGTAGATCAGGATCGAGAGCACGACGACGTCGATCAGCATGAACTCGCGCGCCTGCATCGCCATGTAGCCCAGCCCTGAGGACGCCGCGATCGTCTCCGCGACGATCAGGGTCAGCCACATGATGCCGAGCGCAAAGCGGATGCCGACGAAGATCGAGGGCAGCGCGCCCGGGAAGATCACGCGGCGGAACAATTCGCCGTCGCTCATGCCGTAGATGCGGCCCATCTCGATCAGCTGGGGATCGACGGTGCGGATGCCGTGCAGCGTGTTGAGGTAGATCGGGAAGAACACGCCGAGTGCCACCAGGAACAGCTTTGCGCTCTCGTCGATGCCGAACCACAGGATGACCAGCGGGATCAGCGCCAGATGCGGCACGTTGCGGACCATCTGGAGCGTGGTGTCGGTGAGCTTTGCCGAGAGCTGCGACAGGCCGTTGGCAAGCCCGAAGGCAAAGCCGATGCTGCCGCCGATCAAAAAGCCGATCGAGGCGCGCCAGAACGAGACCCAGATGTTGCGCACGAGCTCGCCGGAGAGCAGCAGCTTCCAGCCGGCGAGCGCGACGTCGCTCGGCGCCGGCAGCACGCGCGTCGGCACGAAGCCGGTGACGCAGGCGAGCTGCCAGATCGCGATGATGGCGAGCGGCACGATCCACTGGACCAGCCCGTCCGCGCGCGGCAGGCGGACCCTGCGTGGCAGGGAAATACTGTCGATGAGGCTCATGATTGCGATGCCAGTTTATGCGGACGGTAGTCGTTGCCGACGGTTTCGCCGAACGGACCGCTGTTGTGATGCAGCCGCGTCACGTTGCTGCCGTGGTCGAGCGAGAGCAGCGGGAACACCAGCTCGGCAAAGCGATAGGCTTCCTCCAGATGCGGATAGCCGGACATGATGAAGGTATCGATGCCGATATCCTGATACTCCTTGATGCGCGCCGCGACGGTCTGGGCATCGCCGACCAGCGCCGTGCCGGCGCCGCCGCGCACGAGGCCGACGCCGGCCCAGAGATTGGGCGCGATCTCGAGCTTGTCGCGCCTGCCGCCATGCAGCTGCGCCATGCGCTGCTGGCCGACCGAGTCCATGCGCGCAAAGTTCTTCTGTGCCGTGGCGATGGTGTCGTCGCTGACATGCTTGATCAGCTCGCCCGCCGCCTGCCAGGCCGCCTCATTGGTCTCGCGGACGATGACGTGAAGGCGGATGCCGAAGGACAGCTTGCGCCCGCGCGCGGCGGCAACGTCCCTCACCTTCGCGATCTTCTCAGCCACCTGCGCCGGCGGCTCGCCCCAGGTGAGGTATTTGTCGACGGTGTCGACGGCGACATCGATGCCGGCATCCGACGAGCCGCCGAAATAGAGCGGCGGACGCGGCGACTGCACCGGGTGGAACAGCAGCTTGCCATCCTCGATATGGATGTGCTTGCCCTCGACATTGACGGTCCTGCCGGCAAGCAGGTCGCTATAGACGTTGAGGAACTCGCGGGTGACCTCGTAGCGCTCGTCATGGCCAAGGAAAATGCCGTCGCCCTTGTTCTCGACGGGATCGCCGCCGGTGACGACGTTGACCAGGAGCCGGCCATTGGTGATGCGGTCGAGCGTCGCCGTCATGCGCGCCGCCACGCTCGGCGATTGCAGGCCGGGCCGGACCGCCACGAGATAGCGCAGGCGCTCGGTGAACGGCGCCACGCTCGAGGCGACGATCCAGGAATCCTCGCAAGACCGCCCGGTCGGCAGCAGCACACCGAAATAACCGAGCTGGTCGGCCGCCTGCGCGATCTGGCGCAGATAGTTGAAGTTGACCTCGCGGCCGCCGATGCCGGTGCCGAGATAACGGCCGTCGCCATGGGTCGGCAGGAACCAGAGGATGTTGCTTTTGGATTGGCTCATGGATGGGCTCCGATGACTAGCCATAGGTCGTGCCGACGGCGGCCGCGACGATGCCGACCGACATGACGATGGCTGCGATCACGCGTTGAACGATGCGTCTCATGTTCAGACCTTTTGAAACGGGGAGATTGGTCGGCACGTTCAGGCTGCCGGATTGCGCCAGACGATGTCGCGGATCACGATCGGCTTCGGGATCAGGCCGAGCTTGTAGAAGCGGTCGGCGACGCCTTGCTGGGTCGTGACGATGTCGTCGGTGACGGGACCGATCACGAAGTTCGAGCGGTTGGCGGCGACGGTCTGGATGTCCAGCGGGACGCCGGTGATCGCGGCCAGCGACTTGGCGACTTCGTCGCGGTGCTGTTCGGCCCATTTGCCGGTCGCGGTCGTCACATCGACGATCTGTTGCAGGATGGCGCCGTGATTCCTGGCGAAATCGCGATTGGCGATGTAGAAGGAATTGGTCTTGGTGACCTCCCGCGCGTTGATCAGGATGCGGCCGTTCTGCTTGGTCTCGCCGATCGCAAAGTACGGATCCCAGATCGCCCAGGCCTCGATACTGCCGTTGGCGAACGCAGGACCCGCGTCCGGGGGCGTCAGGTAGACCGGGGTGATGTCGGCATAGGTGAGGCCCGCCTTCTCCAGCGTCTGCACCACGACATTGTGGGCGCTGGACCCTTTGGTGAATCCGATACGCTTGCCTTTCAGGTCGGCGATGGAGCGGATCGGCGAATCCTTCGGCACCAATATGCCCTGGCCATTGGTGATGGGCTGGCCGGCGGCATAGACGATCGCCGCGCCCGCGGCCTGCGCGAACACCGGCGGCGAATCGCCGACCGCGCCGTAGTCGACGCTGCCAACATTCATCGCCTCCATCATCGGGGGCCCCGAGGAGAACTCGACCCATTTCACTTCGATGCCCTGCGGCGTGAAATGTTTTTCCAGGGTGGCCTGCTGGCGCGTGATGACCAGCACGCCGGTCTTCTGGTAGCCGATACGAATTTCCTTCACCGCGCCTTGCGCGACGGCGCGCGGGGCGAACGCAGCTGCCGCTGCCGTCCCAACGGAAAGTCTCAGAAAGTCACGACGCTGCATTCCACACTCCCGGCCGCCTGCGGCCGTCATTCATTCGCGTTCGGGAATGATGGTGCGGAGCGGGAGGAGTGTCGAGACGCCGGGAAAAATAGCGATGCAAGCACTGCGCGCGAGGCGAAGTGCATGATTAATCTTTCAAGCGGCCGCGATGATGCAGGGAGAATTTTTCCGCACGCGAATGTGAGCGCCGCACGGATTTGGTGCGACGATGCAGGGCCGGAACATAAAGCGTCGAAAACAACCCCATGCACAGTAGCCGACCATAGCCCGATCAATGACTTGCGCGGCAGGCCGAGTCGTTTGACCCGTCGGGCAAGAGAGGAGCATGATGGCATGATCGGCGAATGGGAGCTGTCGTGGCGAGGCTCCCTCCACCGCCCCAACTGTCATTCCCCGCGAAGGCGGGGAATCCAGTATTCCAGAGACGTCAATGCTTCACACGACTGCCGCGGCGTACTGGATCGCCCGCCTTCGCGGGCGATGACACCTCAGCTGTAGCAAGCGCGTGCCTCAACCCCGTTGGTGCGAAGCACAGACACTTTGCGCGCTATTGCCACCTCACCGGCAAATTCTGCAAGCCCCGGAACGCCCAGCCGCCGATCCGCACCGGCTCGTCATCGGCAATCTCGATCCGGCCGGCACGCGCGAACACGGTCGGCAGCGCGACGTCGGCGATCATGGCGCGCGAGGCCCAGGCGCCGGCGCAGAAATGCGGGCCGGCGCCGAACGCCACACTTTTGCTGGTGTCGCGCCGCACGTCGAACTGGTCGGCACGCTCGAAATGCTTCTCGTCGCGGTTGGCGGAGCCGAACATCAGGAACACGCGCTCGTCGGTTTCGAACAACACGTCACGGATCGTCCATGGCTTGGCGATGCGGCGCGGCGACATGCCGATCGGCGAGATCCAGCGGGCATATTCCTCGAAGGCCTGGAGCCAGGAGACTTCGCCGCGCCGGACGAGATCGAGCTGCTCGGGATGGGTCAGCAGCGCCCACACCGTGCCGGCGATCGCCTTGCGCGGCTCGTTCTGGCCGCCTGAGATCGCGAGTTTTACATTTGCCCGCACGCTCTCCATTGGCATGCACGAGGCGAGCAGGACGCCGAGAATGCTCTGGTCCGGATTCTTCCTCATCACCGGCAGGATGTCGTCGATCGCGGCATCGATGCCCGACGTCGCCGCATGGCAGCGCGCCTCGACCGCGGGATCGCCGGCATAGTTGGCGATGCCCTCGATCATGCCCTGCGACCAGGCGTCCATCTCGGCAAAGCCGATATTGGTAAGGCCGGTGATCGACTTCAGGCATTCGCCCGAGAACGGCAGCGCAAAATCGCGCATGAAGTCGATCCGCCCGGGCTCGATGGCGTCGAGGATGCGGTCGGCATGCGCCTGGAACTGCGCGGTCCAATGCGCCTTCACCGTCTTCGGCGACACCGTCGGAAACATCGCGCGTCGCTCGATCTGGTGCGCCTCGCCGTCCTTGCGCATCATGTTATGGCCCATCAGTCGGTTCATCAGGCCGGCGGGCTGGTGCGAGGAGAACACGTCGATCTGCTTCTCGGAGATCGAGATGTCGTCGCGGCTCGTCAGCAGCGTCGAGCCGAGCTGCGGCACGAAAGCGATCGGCGCCTCCTTGCGCATGGTCGCGAGCATCGGATAGGGGTCGGCCCAGAACGTGACAGGGTCGATGTCGATGCGCGGCGCGGTGCTCAAGCTTCGCTCTCCTGCTGTGTCCCGCCAAGCTAGCGCGTTCAGGAGCTGCCGTCTGTCCCTAGCGACAGGGACAGGGGGTGCGCGCACGATAGCGGGTCCGCAAGAGGGTGTCCTCTGATTTTCGCTCACATTCGCAGCATGGCGTGCGGCTTTTGGTGGGTCAGCTTGCGCATGCCAGCGGAAACGGTCTCGTGTGCACCCACCGGAATGCAGCTCGTGAATACGAGCGCAAACCGGCTGCACTGCCAGTCCGCACCGAGCGCGGCGCTGGTGGGTGATGTCAGGTTGACCGACAGAAATGCCGCTACGCAGGCAAACATCACGTACGCCGCGATCAGCATCGCTCTCTTGTGGGTCCTTGGCTGAGACATCATGGCCTTGGCTCCTGTACGATGACCGCAAGATTAAGGGGCAGGCTCCACAATCCCTGTCAGTCCTTGCGATCTAGTCCACGTCCTGACCCACACTTTTCGCTGGTGGCCCGAAGGCGTGCGCGATTGCTGGCACTGGATCCGCGCCGCAGCCGGGCTCGCGCACCGGGGCAAACAGCATCTTTAGTAGATCTACCTCGTCGGCACAGGCGAGCAACGCGGGCGGAATATCAACGCCGAGCGCCCTGGCTGCCATGGGATTGATGACCAGCTCAGACCTGGTTGGCTGCTCGACGGCCTTCGCGTGCGGCTGCTGCCTGGATTTGATCGCGATCAAATTCAGCAGCGCCGCCGCCACGACCATCACCAGGACGCCACCAACACTGAGCGCGATCTGCATCGTCAGCCCCTCCGAGATGTCGAGCAGCGCCAGGTGGCTGACCAGCGTCAGCAGAACGCCAAGGCAGTAGATCGGCAGCGAATTCTGGCCACAGAGAATGGCGCCACGCATCACCGGCGTCGTCAGCCCTCGCCAATCGCGAGGCACGAGCCATGCGGCCAAAACTGCAAGGGCCAGAAAATGCAGCAGTCGCAATGGAGCGAGGTTCGATTTGTCCATCGGGTAAAACAGCGTCAGGAGTGCCTGCGGGACCAACGCTTCCGGCGGTTTGACGCTAGAGCTCAATGCGATGATGAGGCTGAACAGCAGATAGAGAACCGCAGCAACAAGCACGGTGCGCGAGGTCAGCCACGGTCGAAATCGCTTGCCCTCGATGATCCACCACGCGCCAAGCACAAGCGGCAGCTGCCAGGCCAGCGGATTGAAGAACCAGTGGCCGCTCGGCCATGCCGGGATGGTCCAGCCGAAGACGTGCACCAGTGCGTAAAGCAGCAGCGACGCGCCCAGCGTTGCGTTCGGCGCTCGCAGCAGCAGCCACAGCAGCGGCGCGAACAAGAGGTGATAAAGCACGAAGAGCGGCAGGATGTCGGTATTCACCGGGCGGTATTGCAGGATCGCCGCGTGCGCGAGCGTCACGCCCGGCTGATCCAACAGAATGCGCGTGTTGCTCTTGTCGGCAAGAGGGCCGCCGCCTGCGAGGTGAACCACGACGGCGCAGCCGAGGGTGAGCAGTAGAAAAGCGACATAGATATCCCAGCTTCGCCACAGCGTCCGGCCGATCGCGCCGCTCCAGCCCCCGCTCTGCCGTGCCTTGCCGTAGGACAGCGCACAGGTCAAACCCGAAAGAAACATGAATACTTCCGCGGCATCGCTGAAGCCGTAGTTGCGCAGCGTCAGCCAGCTCCCGATGTTGTTGGGGACATGGTCAAGAAAGATCCACCAGAGCGCGATGCCACGGCAGGCATCGATGCGCAGATCGCGGCCGTAGCCGTTCAGCTCCGGCAGCGCGCCTGCGAATGGCTTCGGGGTGGCAGTTCGATCAAGCATCTGGTTCCCCGTCCGGCGTCCGAGCACGTTTCAAGAGGGACCGAAACCGACGAAAACATCAGCCGCGCCGAACCCGAATTACGGCGACGCCTGGTAGAACCTCCTGGCGCAGGAGGCTGTCGGTTGACGATTATCGTTCAACGGCACAGCGCGTAAATCAGCCGGAGGTCCTCACGGAGGGGTTCCTAGGTCCTAGGATCAAGGTACCTACGGATATCTGCAGTCTGAATCCCGCGCCTCCTGTGGTCCGCACGCGCTTTTTTGGCGTCCCGTGAGCTGATTACAATTACAGCATACAACGGCATTCAACTTCTATCTTGAGTGCCTAACCGTGAGCCGCTGGTTGGACCAGCGATGAAGAATGGACGGTTTCGGGGCCAGTCTTCCCGCCAGCCTCTTCCTCGCCAAGGACCCAAAGGCGGGTGTATGATTTCTCAAATCGGATCTCCGCGCCACAGGATGACGGAGAGCTTTTCATGAAAGTCCTTATTGTTGACGATCATGCATTGATACGCGAGGCGTTATGCGCCGTGCTGAGACAGCTGAAGCGAGAAGCCGTCATATTTGAAGCTTCGAGCAGCCGTCAGGCAGTGGACATAGTCGAGGAACATCCCGACATCAGCCTCATCTTGCTTGATATCAATTTGCCCGACAGAGATGGCTTCTCCGTCCTCCGCGAACTGCGAGACAGCTATCCGACCATTGCTATCATCATTCTTTCGTCCTCGAATGATCAAGACACGGTCAAGCGCGCTTTCAAACTCGGCGCGCTGGGTTTCATCCCTAAAACGACCGAACGCGAGGTCATGCTCAACGCCATTGAGTTGGTGTTCTCCGGCGGTATTTACATTCCCTCTGAAATTCTGGAGGAAACACCGTCTCCGCGGCTTACGAATGAACCAGCGACGCCCGACTTTCTCAGGGGTCTCGGATTGACCGATCGGCAGATCGAAGTGCTTGCGCTCCTGATGAAGGGAAAAAGCAACAAGATCATTGCCAAGACGCTCAACATGGCAGTGCCGACAGTGAAAAACCACATCACGGTCGTTCTCAAGGCGCTCAGCGTGACGAGCCGCACCGAGGCAGTCATAAAAGTAGGAAAAATGGGCTGGGAATCGCCGTCGAAATCCGAGTCATGAAGCCGCCCGGGTATCCCTCCCATCGTCATGATCCATCAAGAGCTCGTGCACGACAGCGCGGAGCCGCATCGGGTCGACAGGCTTGTGGAGCAAAATGTATCCTCTATCCTTGACCTCGCGTGCTGGTTCAGGTGCCGTATCGCCGCTGATGAGAATAGCGGGAATGGATGAACCAAACGCCGCATTGAGTTTTTCAATGGCTCGGATCCCGGTCTTTCCATTCGCAAGGTGATAATCCGAGATGATGAGATCGGGGCGCTGTTGGCGCTCCGCAAGTCGGATCAGTGCCGCCTCGTCGGATGCGGTGGTAAGGGCGGTGTATCCCCATCTGCCCAGCAATCCGCCCGTTCCCTCCTGGACAATTGGAGCATCAGCAATAACAAGAACGACCTTGCCTTCGACTGCAAAGGCCGCGGGGTGGGGAGAGTCGACGGGCTCGGCGGATGTGTCGCGTTCATCGGCCATCGGAACCAGGATCGCGAATCGCGAACCTCGGCCCACGGTCGAAGCCAAGTCGATTGGATGGTTGAGAAGCAGGCGAAGCCTGTCGACAATAGCCAAGCCGAGCCCCATGCTGCCGTACCGGCTCCGGTCTCGGGCGGCCAGTTGAATGAACTCGCCAAAGATATTCTGCTTCTGATCCTCGGGAATGCCGGGACCACTATCCCATACTTCGATGCGCAACATTTGACCGCGGCGGCGACAGCCGACAATGATCCCACCCCGCAACGTATAGCGCACAGCGTTGGATACCAAATTGAGCAGTATGCGTTCGAGCAGCATGGCGTCGCTCCGCACCCAGGCGTCGCTTCGCCTGACGCGTAGACGCAAGCCCGTTTCTCGCGTTGCCTGATCAAACGTCGTCTCAATTTTTTGCAACAGGCGCGCGATCGGGAATTCGGTAATTGTGGGGATGAGGATTCCAGCATCCAGCTTGGACATATCCAGCAACGAATTGAGCATTTCATCCATTTCCTTGCGCGTCGCATCGACCAGCTCGATCGTCCTTGTCCGTTCCCCCGATCTGAGCGGCATGCGCAGCTGGGCAATGAACAAGCCCAGTGCATGCAACGGCTGCCGCAAATCGTGGCTTGCCATGGCAAGGAAGCGCGATTTTGCTGCATTGGCGAGCTCGAGCTCCTGCGTACGCTCCGCGACCTTCCGTTCGAGTTCGACCTGCGCGCGGCGCAGACGTTTCTCCCCCCTCTTGCGGACCTCGACGTCGGCGCTCAGTAACAAGCTCGGAACCGTAATGCTGATCAGGAACATCAACACCAGCAGGAATGAAACGTTGAGGTCCGCCGTCGTGAAGGGGCCGCCGCCCGTGAGCGTCCCCCAGACCGTGATGCCGGCAAGCACCAGCGCAACCGTTGCGGTGTCACGTGGGCCGCGGCGCAGCGCCGCCCACAACATTGGCAGGATCGCGAGAAAACCCAGTGGATCTCTGCCCGGCGTTTGCGCGATCAGGGGACTGAAAGCAATGAGTCCAACGGCCGCCGCTGTTGCGAGGACGCCGACCGTCTCCATGAAATCATCGCGGTTGAAAGCATGGTCGTGGCTTGATGCCCAAAGCACGATAACGGGGGCAATGACCAGCGCGCCGGTCACATCTCCCAGCCACCATGTGACCCAGGCATCCGCGAAATTGGTCCGATCGATGTACCCGGCGGTCGCCAGGCTGGTCAGTCCAATGCTGGCGCTGATCGGCGTCGCGATCACGATGCAGATCAGAGCAAACTTCGCGACGGAATTTGGCCTCGAAAACGTATGACGTCCGCGCGACCATCGATTGACCAGATAAGCGCCAACAACGGCCTCAAGAGTGTTGCCGGTCGCAATCGCAATTGCGGTGGCAACGGAGCCGGCGGTGGTCGCATTGGCGATCACCGCTGCAATGAAGATCGCGGGCCAGGTCCGATATCCCCACAACAGCACCGCCGCCAGCGCGAGACCCGTCGGTGGCCAAATTGGCGTTGCACTGGGATGAACAGAGGCGAGAGCGAGGCCGCCTTTTGCCAGGACGAAATAGATCACTCCAATCGCGACCAGGCCGCCGGCATACCTGGCGCCTCGGCGGAAATTTATCTGCGGCGTTAGCGATCGTGGATCGGACATCGTCGACGCCTGAACCAGGCAGTTGGATTGTCCATCATGACTGATCTTTTGATCTCCCTGATAAAGATCGAAGATCGCTACTTTCCCGTTTACCAAGCGGTTGATCGAGACCCCTACGACCGATCGGCGCGACAATGCAAAACTCGGCGAGATGCGCTCAGATCGGATTGATCATCGCAGTCTGCCGACGGACGAAGAGATGGCGCGTGCTTGGTTCACGAGGGCAAACTCTCTGCCGATGCCGATCGGCATCGGCATCGGCTTATCGCGCATTGGGTTCGTTGAGGAAACTACCCATTTCGAGTTAGTGGAGCGCGCAACTGCCAGCAAGCCCTCCCCTCGAAGTCTGAAATGGGTCAAAAAGGCGACGATCCCGGCGGGCTGGCCGCGTGTCCGCTTTGCTCTTGGAAGCCGAGATCGCGGACCTAAGAGTACCCCTTAGTTCAGGCCGCTCGGGCCGGCGAGCAGGCGCAGCACGATCGCAAACAGCTCGCTCTGCGAGGAGATGCCGAGCCGTCCATAGGCGCGCTTGCGGTAGGTCAGCGTTGAATGCACGCTGATGCCGAGCGCTTGCGAGATCGCTTCGGAGCTGAAGCCTTCGAGGATGCGACGGCAAACCTCCCGCTCGCGCGGCGTGAGGCTAGCGAGCGGCGTGCGCGTCGCGAACAGCGCGGCGAGCGACTGATCGGGCGTTGCACTGCGCTGAAAGTGGCGTGCGACGCTCGCCCCGATCGCAGGTGCGATCGCCCGGAGACGCTCGCGCTGGGCGTCGCTGAAGCGGCCCTGCGCGGCGATACGATAGAAATTGACGTAGAAGCAGGTGTCATCGACCCAGATTGCGGTCGCGCATTTGTCGACGATGCCGGAATCCTGGAAGAAGATCTTGCGGTAGCGCGCGCCATACATGCGCGGTGCGAAGGCCGGCAGCATGATCGACGCGCCGCCCTCGCCCTCGAACATCGCATCGCGATTGGGATCGGATTCATGGAACTGTCCGGCATAGGCCGCACCGAGGTCCGCGCCGATCGGGATGTTGCCGGCGTCGAGCAGGCAGTGCGCGGCGCCCGCGCGGCTCAGCGAAAACACCATGCAATGGCCGACGGCCGCCTGCCGGCGCAGCGTCTCGATGAGCACTTCCGGAAAATCCGGCCGGCCGATGGCGAGCACCGCGGGCGTGACATCGCCAGCCGCTACATTCGAGGCCATCCCGTGGGCCCGCATCGTTATCCTCCGCCAAACGTCTTTTGGCGGAGAGTATCAGCAAGGGCGGCGTGCCGGAAGCTGGCCGTTACCAGGCCGCCTCCGGGTCCCGGCCCGGCGTCGCAGCGCTACGCCCCTTCGGCGGAGCGCCGCGGCGTCACTCATTCGGGAAGTCCCAACGCACATCCCGATCCAGCTGCTTGTACGTGACCGCACCGCTCGGCAGGTCCATCAGCGAAAGGGATCTTGAAGCCTGATCACCGATCATTGTTGGGGACCCATTCCTCCGCGGCTGTGTCCCAATGATGGGTGTCGTCGAAGTGTTTCCAGGGTGGCCGCCTCGGCTTGCTTTCGCCCTTCTGCCGATTTGCATTCAGTGCACGGAGTTGGACGGCGAGCATCCCAACCTTCATCCCCCATTCGCGAGCGTTGTATCGGGAGTTCCATTTGATTGCTGCGAGCATTGGATGCCTCCTTCAAAGCAAGAAGCTTCCGCGACATTAGCCCGGGCCGAGAACACGGGATGTAAGCTACTTCACAGTCGGCCAACATCTTCGGCATAGCCGCGGGCGATCTCAGTGCACGGCGACCGGAACCTACATTCGCTCGATATTCGGGCGCCGGGCATAGGTCATGTTGCCGCGCGATCAAAACGCGCGCGACGAAACGTAGCATTGTCCCCGTGCGTGAAGGCACGTCCTTTCGACAGAGCGTATTTTATCGCTGGTGGACGCCCGCTCAGATGGAGGCCAGCGCATGCTTGAGCTTTGGAACAGCTGGTACGACACCCTAGCCTCGGTGGAGGCGCTTGCCATGGTCATCGTCATTGTCCTGGTGGCTGCCGGCGCTATGACGCTGGCGGACAATCGGCGGCAAAAGACGCGTCCAGCAAAGCATTGATCTAGGGGAGTACACGCCCTACTCCGCCACCACCCATCCCGTGGGGCCGCATCGTTTCCTCCGTCGAAGCTCTTTTGGCGGACGATATCAGCAACAGGCCTTCTGCGGAAGAAATCCGGCTACGCCTGGCGCGATAGCGCGCCAGAATGCATTCCGCCGGCTCTCGCCGACATGTCAGCGGTGCGGACGACCGTCCCGCTTCGGCGCATAGGCGTAGGATTGGCCCGATTGGGTCACGTAGGGATCGCGCGTGCACGAGCCACCACGCCCGGAGATCATGGCGAGGCACTGCTCCATCGTCTCGAAGTCACACGACCGCATGCCGGACGACGCATCCTGGCGACAGAATGCGTAATCATGTGCCGCGACCGGCTCAGTTGGCTCCAGGCAGGCCGCGCCTGCCAATACGACAATGCCCAGCGTGCCGGCGAGCATCTTTTTCATGTTGTTTCTCCATCGTTTTGGTTTCGGCACGGTACTCCCGGGATGAAGTCAGTCCTGCGCGGGATCGCGAGGGCTAATTGCAGACCAGGACGCGCCTGTATCGTCGGTAGACGTAGGCGCAATCGCCATCGGAAGAGGTGTCGTGCCCATAGGCGTAGCCGGCAACGGCTCCGGCGTAAGCGCTGGCCGCATACGCGGCGCCGCGATAGCCGTATCGGGCTCCACCGTAGCGGCCGTAGCCTCCGACGCGGTTGTAGGTCACCGATGTGGCACGCGCTGCGTTCGCCACCGCCGGTCCGCCCCGCCCGGCCCCTGCGAGGGCACCCCGCGGTGCAGCTCCGGCACCGAGACGAGGCGCCGGGCCGCCGAGGCCGGCACGTGGCGCACCGCCAGGTCCCATCGGAGGACGCGCTGCGAAGGCCGCAGGACCTCCGGCTGCCATCGGAGGCGGCCCGCCGGCCGCAATCGGCGGAGGCCCGGCCATCGGGGGCGGCGGAGGGAACTGCGCGAACGCTGCATTGGAAGACAACGTCATGATTGCTAGCGCTGCGGTAAGCGGCAGCATTGGAAGTATCTTGTGGGACATAGTCTTTTCTCCTGTTTAGATCTGTGTTTCGAGAACTGGCACGGGCTTGGATACGGAGATCGCCTCCGTGGCTGGCGTGTCGTGCGCAGGCGCGGCGGGCTCGTGCGTGGACGAGTGATCGTCGGGATCCGGGTGAATGCGGAACCAGGCCACATACAGTGCGGGCAGGAACAGCAGCGTCAGCAACGTGCCAACGATGATGCCGCCCATCATCGCGTAGGCCATTGGGCCCCAGAAGATCTCGCGCGCGATCGGAATCAGCGCCAGGCTTGCCGCGGCCGCCGTCAACAGAATTGGCCGCATACGATGCTCGGTCGCTTCCACCACCGCGTCCCAGGCTGGTCGCCCCTCCTTCCTGAGATCCTCGATCTGCACGATCAGGATCACCGAATTTCGGACAAGGATGCCGATCAGGGCGAGCACGCCGAGGATGGCGACGAAGCCGAGCGGAGCACCGCTCGGCAGCAGCGCCATGACGACGCCGATCACGGCCAGCGGCGCGACCGCGAACACCAGGACCAGGCGATGGAAGCTCTGCAACTGGATCATCAGCACCGTCGCCATGACGGAGAGCATGAGCGGAACGACGGCAACGATCGGCGCCTGGCTCTTGGCGCTCTCCTCGACGGACCCGCCGATCTTCACCGAATAGCCGGCCGGCAGCGCCTTGGTAAACTCCGCGACTTTCGGCGCGAGCTCGTCCACGATCGTCTTGGGCTGCACGTTACCGACGATGCCGGCCTTCAACGTGATGGTGGGGATCCGCGCGCGCCGCCAGATCGTCGGCTGCTCGAGCTCGTAACGCAGATTGGCCACGGCACCGAGCGGCACGGCTTGGCCGCCGAGCCCGGTCAATTGCAGGTCGCGCAGGGTGTCGATGGAGGCACGCTCCGGCGCCGTCGCACGTCCCGTGACATTGACGAGATAGATGCTGTCGCGCACCTGGGTGATCGGCGTGCCCTCGAGCACGGAGTTCAAGGTGGTGGCAATGTCCTCCGAGGTGACGCCGAGCTGGCGCGCCTTGTCCTGGAGAACGTCCACCTTGACGACGCGGGCCGGCTCCATCCAGTCGAACACGACATTGCCGAGATCGGGGCTGCCCCGCACGATGCCGGCAAGCTTCTGCGAGAGGTCTCGCACCTTGGCGATGTCGGGCCCACTCAGGCGATACTGCACGGGACGCCCCACCGGGGGGCCGACCTCGAGCAGCTTGACGTAGGTGTCGGTGCCGGGGAACGTCTTCTTCAGGTAGTCCTCGAACTGCACCTTGACCTGGTCGCGGGCCTTGATGCCGCCCTTGGTCACGACCACCATCTGGCCGAACCAGGTGTTGGCGGTCTGCACGTCGAAGGACAGGACGAAGCGCGGCGAGCCGGTGCCGACATAGGACGACCAGTGGTCGACCGAATTGTTGCCCTGGAGCTGTTCGCGCTCGAAGCGCGCCATCTGCGCGTTGGTATCGGCAATGGATGCGTTCTGCGGCAAATTCCAGTCGACCACGAGCTCGGCGCGATCCGAGGACGGGAAGAATTGCTGTTGCACGAAATTCATGCCGAACAGCGCCAGCAGAAAGGCTGCAACCGTAACGCCGATCGTCGTCCAGCGGCGATGCATGCAGAAGAGCAGGAGACGGGCGAACAACTGCGCCACGCGCCCCTTCTGCCCATGATGGCCCGTCATCCTGGCGGGCAGGATGGTGACGCCGAGCAAAGGCGTGAACAGCACCGCCACGATCCACGAGACGATCAGCGAGACGGCGATCACCACGAACAGCGTGAAGGTGAACTCGCCCGCATTGCTGCTATTGAGCCCGATCGGAATGAAGCCGGCCACGGTCACCAGCGTTCCGGTCAGCATGGGAAAGGCGGTCGAGGTGTAGACGTGCGTTGCCGCCTTTTCCAGGGGATCGCCGACCTCGAGCCGCGCGACCATCATCTCGACGGCAATCATGGCATCATCGACCAGCAGGCCGAGCGCGATGATCAGGGCGCCAAGCGAAATTCGCTGCAGCGAAATGCCGGCATAGGCCATCACGACGAAGGTGATGGCGAGAACCAGCGGAATCGCGATCGCCACGACGAGGCCGGCGCGCATGCCCAGGCTGAGAAAGCTGATGCCGAGAACGATGATCACGGCCTCGAACAGCGCCTCGGTGAAGCCGGACACGGCATGCTCGACAACGACGGGCTGATCGGCGACGAGGTGAACGCCGACGCCGACCGGCAAGTCGGCAGTAATTCTCGACATCTCCTCCTTCAGCGCCTCGCCGAAGTGCAGCAGATTCGCACCGGACTTCATGCCGATGGCAAGGGCGATCGCCGGCTCCCCGTTATACCTGAACAGGGTCTTGGCCGGATCGGCATAACCGCGCTTGACGGTTGCGACGTCGGTCAGGGGAAAGAAGCGGTCGTTGATGCGCAGATTGACCGCCTTCAGACTTGCCTCTGACGTGAACTGGCCGTTCACGCGTACGCTGATCCGCTCAGGCCCCTCCTGGAATACGCCGGATGGGGTGACCGCATTCTGCCCCTGCAAGGAGCTCATGATCGCGTGAACGTCGAGGCCAAGGGCCGCGATCTTGCGGGTGGAGAATTCGAGATAGATCACCTCGTCCTGTGCGCCCAGGATGTCCACCTTGCCGACATCGGGCACAGTCAGGACCTTGGCACGGATGTCCTCCACATGATCGCGCAGCTGACGCTGGCTCAGGCCGTCGCTGGTGAAGGCATAGATGTTGCCGAACACGTCGCCGAAGCGATCGTTGAAACCGGGCCCGATCACCCCTTGCGGGAAGTCGCCCTTGATATCAGCGATCATGTTGCGAACACGAATCCAGGTCGGCTTCACGTCGGCAGCCTTGGTGCTGTCGCGCAGATAGACGAAGACGGTGGTCTGGCCCGCAACCGTCACGCTCTTGGTGTAATCGAGCGACTCCAGCTCCTCGAGCTTCTTCTCGATCCGGTCGGTGATCTGGCGCGTCATCTCCTCGGGTGACGCACCCGGCCACTGCGCCTGGACGACCATGGTCTTGATGGT
Organism: Bradyrhizobium sp. CCBAU 11361; assembly: GCF_028128935.1. Taxonomy (NCBI): domain Bacteria; kingdom Pseudomonadati; phylum Pseudomonadota; class Alphaproteobacteria; order Hyphomicrobiales; family Nitrobacteraceae; genus Bradyrhizobium; species Bradyrhizobium sp. CCBAU 11361. Next base: position 29,215 of record NZ_LBJZ01000169.1, on the reverse strand, counting down.
GAAGTCGGGGTCTTCCTGCCGTCCCAGCTGGAGATAGGCAAAAAGCCCCGCCGCCATGAAGGCGATCATGAAATACCAGACGAGCGAGCGATGACTGAGCGCCCAGTCGGAGAGATTGAACGACTTCATGGCTGCTGATCCTGTTCGATGCGGACTTGCTGTCCTTGCTTGAGACTGTGGACCCCGGCGGTGACGACGCGTGCGCCAGGAGCAAGTCCACCGGTGACGCGCGCCCCGGTTTGGCCAGCCACCACATCGATCCTTTGCAGCGACACCGTGCTGGCGGGCTGATTGACGATCCAGACGAAATTGGCGCCATCCCTGGCGAGCAGCGCCGACGCAGGCAGTTGGAGAACCGGGCCTTGCTGCCTGCCGAGCTTCGCCGTGACGGTCGCGCCGAGCCGGAAGCTGTCAGGCGGATTGCTGAGCGCAATGCGGACCCGCCGCAGGCGCGTTACCGGATCGGCTTGCGGCGTAATCTCGCGCACGCTGCCTTCCACTTGAACCGCCGGCAGGAGCTGCAGGCTGACCGTGAACGCCAGACCGACCTCCAGCGGCAGCGGAAAGTCCGGTCCGATATCGACGACCGCTTCGCGGATATCGGGCCTTGCGATCGTCACCACGCTTTGCCCGGGCGACACCACCTGGCCGACGTCCGCACCGACCGCAGTGACCACACCGGCGAAGTCGGCCTTGATCTGCGAATAGCCGAGCTGCTCGATCGCCTTGGTCAGATTTGCCTGCTCGCGCGCAACCGTCGCTTCGGCGCCGGCACGCGCCTGCTCGGCGTTATCCAGCGTCTGCCTCGTGGTTGCATCGGTGGTGATGAGCGTTCGCTGCCGTTCCTCGGTCGCGCGCGCGGTCGCGAACTGCGCCTCGGCCTTGGCAAGCTGGCCTTTGGAGGCACGAACGGCAAGCTCGAGGGCGGTCGAGTCAATCGTTCCGACCGTCTGTCCTTCACTCACGAGATCACCGACGTAGACGGGACGCGTGATCAGTCGTCCCAGCACGCGGAAGCCGAGATTGGTTTTGTAGCGCGGCTCGATAATGCCCACCGCAACGGCATCGTCCGCGTGGTCCGCTGCGAGAAGCAGCGATTGGACGGGCCGCACGGCCTCGGGCGCCTTTGTCTCCTGCTGGCATCCGGCAAGCGCGAGCGCGCATGCAAGCGGACCCGCCACGATCATTGCGCGACCCGTCACGAGGGTTCTCCTTCATAAGTCACGAGCTGGCCCACGCTCAAAAGCTTGCCGCCATCGACGACGACGCGCTCGCCCGGATCGAGACCTGCCTTGATCAATACTTCTCCGGCCTCGTAGCCACCGACTGTCACCGGCTTCAGCGAGGCGGTCCGCGTCACCGGATCGACGGTCCAGACCGCAGGGCTGGTGCCCGCCGCCATCAATGCACGCCAGGGCAATGCGATCTGCCGCTCGGCCGTCACTCTCACAGTCCCCGCGACGGGGCTTCCAAGCGTCATCGCGGCAGGCGGGTCCTTGATCGCTACCTTGACCCGAATGGTCGAGCTCCTGGCGTCGACGGCCGGCGAAACCTCCCGAACCTCGCCGCTTGCAGTCACGGTCGCATCGGAGATCAGCATCAACGAAACGCTGCTTCGGTCGGCAGTTCCGAGGAAAATGGACTCATAGACGTCAAAGACGACGTCTCGCTCCCCGTCCTGCGCCAGCGAAAATACCGGCTGGGCAGCCTGTACGACTTGACCGGATTCCAGACTGCGTGCGGTGACGACGCCGTCGGCTTCGGCTCGCAGCGCGGTATAGCCGAGCACATCCTTCGCGGTTCCGAGTTGCGCTCTTGCCGCTTCAAGCACGCCTTCGGTGGTTCGCAACCCTTCCTGCGCCTGGTCGTAGGCCGTGCGCGTGGTGAAGCCGCTTGCGATCAGCGCCGTCTGCCGATCGAAAGTCGCCTTTGCGACGCGCAGCTGGGATTCTGCGGCGAGAACGGCGGCGGTGGCGGCGTCGACATCGGCCTCCTGCTCGGCCGGGTCGAGAATGGCCAGCACTTCGCCGGCCTTCACGTGGATCCCGACATCGACATAGCGCGCGAGGACGCGCCCGCTGACGCGGAACGAGAGATCCGCCCGAAAGCGGGCCTGCACCTCACCGGTCAAGGTAATCGAGGATTGCCGATCCCTCGGCTGCACGATTTCCGTGCGCACGACAGCGGCGCGCGCGGAAGGAACGGTGGCGTGATCGTCGCAGCCGCCGAGCGCGGCAGCAATAAGCGCGAGGGCCAGGCCGCCGAGAGGCTTCAGCAAGCGCTCGGTTCGACCGATTTTGGGGAGGTTCGAATAGCGCGGGTTCATAGCGCGTCCGTGTGGTGAGAGGGTGACAGGAAATTGCCCAGGACGTCCGGGCCCGTGCCGAGCGTCGCCCGTTCGCGCGCCCGCAAGGAACGCTCGATCTGCTCCGAGAGGCCGGAGCCGGGTGTCACGGGCGCGCTGGTCTTCAGCCGGCGCGGCGACCTCATGCGCCGCGTCGCCATCGACCAGCTTGCCTGCCGCTCCCGCTCGCTCAAATGAAACGAGACCACGACGGATGTGAACTCGGCAGCGAAGCCGTGCTCGATCCGTCCGCCGAGCCCCTTCGCAAGATCATTGCTGATCTGGAACTCCCGGCCCAAGGCCCGCGCCGGCCGCGAGCCGTTGTCCAGCACCACGCAGTTCGCGACCGAGCCGATGCGCGACAACTTGACCTTGATCTCGCCGGAGCGCGCATCGAAATACGCATGCTTCGCGGCGTTGACGATGAGGTCGTGGACGATCAGGCCAAGCCGTCCGCACCGCTCTGGCTGAAGCGGGAGAGATTCGGTGGTGAGCGCCAGCCGGATCCCCATTCGGTCCAGAAAGGACTGGCGCACGGCGCAGCCCAGCCTGCGAATGTAAGTCGCGGCATCGATGAGGACATCGCCCTCGGGCATGGCCAGCGCCCGATGCAGCTCCGCATGTCCGTGCAGCAGCTCGACAACGTCGCTCAAGGCGGCCTTGGCTTCCGCCCCGTCGGCGCGGATGACCGCGGCCGAGACCAGATCGATCGCCGAGGCGATCCCTTTATCGACCCTGTGATGCAACTCGCGCAGCAGGATGCCGTGGTGTGGGCGGTCCGGGTCGGGGCACGACATATTCACTCTCTCCTGAGGTCGACCGGACGATCGCTGGGCCAAGGTTTGCGGCCTCGACTGTCCGGGAGGTGCCGCCGCTGGTCCCGATGGACGTCGTGGCGATTAAATAAACTATACCGTATATTTTCTTTTTGTTGCCTTTTCCGGCCCGCCATGTCAAGTGCGATCTGCGCGCGCACAGACTCGTGACTGGAGGATCGACGGATGACCAAGAAGAGCACCCCGAAACGGGGCAGACCGCCCAAAGACCTTGCCGGCGACGTCCAGGTCCGGATCCTTGACGCGGCCCAGCAGCTTTTTCTCGAGAAGGGCTATCGTAGTGCCAGCATCGACGACATCTCCGAGCTGGCGCCGGCGAGCAAGCCGACCATCTACGCGCACTTCCCCGGCAAAGAGGCACTGTTCGCAGCGGTGGTGGCCCGCACCATCAGCAGGCTGACGGATTTCGAAGGCATCGAGCCCGAGGGCCGCACCCTTCATGACAAGCTCTCGAACCTCGGCACCACCATCGTGGAAAATCTCATCGAGGAATCGCTCGGCATGGTTCGCGCCACGATCGCCGAAGCGCAGCGTTTTCCCGAGTTGAGCCGCAACGTCCACGACGCCGCGCGCGATCGCTCCGTCAATGCCGTTTCCCAACTCTTGAATGAAACGACGCAGAAGCTCGTGCGCGCTCCCAAGGGGCCCTTCAGCGGCAAGCGAAGCCTTGCCACCGCTCAGATCTTCCTGGATCTGATCCTGTTGCCGATGCTGTTTCGTTCGCTGGTCGGGGAGACACCGAAGGAGCTGAGACGGGAGCTGCCGTCCTTCATGCGCGAACGTGTCGGCTTCTTCCTTGCGGCCTGTGAGGCAGACTGGACGCCGTGAGCTAGCGCTGGGCTCAACAGGTGGATTTATGGCGCAAGCCGGCCTGAACGTTGATGAGTTGAGGAGGCGCCGGGCCAGCGAACGCCGCGTTGCCAAGCGCCCCCGCGCAAAAGCGCATCATCTCGTCGAACGCCGGCCGAAGCGCGGTCGCCCTGACACGGGAGGGATTGAGGTAAGCATCCATCGCGTCCAGCAGACAGCAGGCGAGCGCCATCGGGCTGCCGCCCCGGAACTCCCCGTTCACCTGCCCAGCCGCGATGATCGACCGCACGACGCCGCGAAGCCGATCCGCATGAGACAGGCTGGCCAGCCAATTCGCCTGTCCTGCAGCCACCACCAGTTCGTGCAATCGGACATCGTTTGCCAGCCGGTCTTCATGCATCCGGGAGACCGCACCAAACGCTGCATTCAGCCGCTCCAGGCTTGAGCGGCCGCTTCGCGCTGCACTTGCGGCCGCCGCCGACACCTCCTCGAGCAGCGCCGTCACGACGGCCTCTTCGAGCGCTCGGCGGGAGGGATAGAACCGGTAGAGATTTGCGGGAGACATGGATGCGTCGCGAGCGACGTCGGCAACCGTGGTCTTTCGGTACCCGATCTCCCGGTACAAGCGGATTGCAGCCTGCACAATGCGTTCACGCGTGCACAACAATGAAGCCTGGCGGGTCGTCTGCGCCTTCAGCATGCTCGGCCTCAACGCAACGGAATCGCGTGCATCTCACGCCGACAGGCCTCGCCGAATTCACGCAACGGATCCATCTCCTCCAAGAAGCCCGGCAGGTCGACGAACGACGTGTTCGGTGCGAGGTAGGTCTCGATGATCAGCCGGCCTGCCCGCTCTGCGGCATGGACCACATCATCGTCGGACAGAATCCGCATGCGCCCGATAAGCGCATACAAATTCACCAATGCCGGGATCTCGGATTTGTCGCTGGTGAGCGCGTCCGCGTAAAGTCGGGACGCCTCCTCAATAAAGCTTCGATAGAGCTTTTCACGCTTCGACGTCGCGTGCGCGTGATGGCGCTCGCGGAGTCTGCGGCGCCGGCTCATCCATCCCGTCACGATCGTGGAAATCGCTCCGAAGGCCGAACCTCCGAACGCGGCGAAAGCAGGAGCATATATTGTGTTCATACGATCGTTCCTCATTCCTGGCGTCGCGCTATCGGCGCGATCCCACGGTCCTGACCGAAGCTCCAGCGGCTGCATGGTCGAAGACGGCCCTGCAAGCTTCGTTCAGGTCCGACTTTCTTTGCCTGAGACAGGCTTCCACATTAGTGGGATCGGGGATGTAGCCCGCGCACAGGCGAAACGCGTCCGAAGTGCACGCCGCTCTCTGCTCAGCTGTGCCGCGGTCCTCCTGCGCGAACGCAGCGGCGTCCCACGCAAAGAGCACCAGCACTGCGAGCACCAACCGGTTCTTCAACATATCGAATCCTTTCTCGAGTTGAGGCATCTGCTTTCAAAGGGACCCTTGGCCTCACTCCGAAGTCTCCCTCGTCCGACCAGGACGAACACGGGCTTGTGAGTCTCGGCTCTTGACACATCCCGCGATCCGCGTTGTATATGAAATATACGGTGTAGTTTATTTAGGAGACGGAAGATGTCAAGCCTGTTCCTGGCGCTCGTGCGGGAAAATCCCTGGCCCGGGATTGCCGTCGCGTCGCTCAATCTGATGGTGGCCGTGTCGCTGGTGGGCGTGAGCCTGCTGCTGGGTCTCACCATTTCGGTGCTCGCCTGGGTGCACGCGCTCGCCGGTGGCGACGCCGCGCCGGTGCGGCATGCGGCCAACCGGAGGAGCCTCGCATGACGTCGGGGCTGTTGCTTGCGCGCAATTGCATCATCTGCTGGGTCACGGTGTGGCTCGCGCCGGTCGAACCCATCTTCGACGCGATCGAATCCGAACTCGTCCGCAGAGGCGTCGCGCTTGAAGGCGTCGAGCCCCCTTCCCCGCCCGCCGCGTGAGCATCCTGGACGTTCGACATGCTCAACTTCATCGAAGTGTTCGACGTCATGGACGTGGAGCCGGCCACCGGCTCTTCGGTCTGGAGCGGACTCACCGGCACGCGAGCGGCCCTCGAGCGCGACGGGCACATGATCGACCCGAAGGCGATGTCCTACTGCCCGATCGAATGGCTCGACGAGCGCGGCTATCTCGACGCCGAACGCGCGTCCCGGCACCCGCGGCCCACGAGCTTTTGAAAATGAGACGGAATCATTTCATGCCTGGGAGCTGGCGGCCGTGAGCAGAAAGTCTGTGCTGTCGCGTGCGCGCGCCGTCGTCGAGCCCGAGCTACCCCTGCGGGCGTATTTTCTCTCGGTGGGAGGCGCGCTGCTCCTCCTGCTTCTGGCGGCCGACTGGGTGTTGCCCGCACCTTCGCCGAGCCGGCTCTTGGACTCGCATTCCGCGTTGCCGCCGATCCGGATTCACTCGGAGCGGAGGGGACCCGAAGCGGCCGTCATCGACACCAGCGGGTTCGGACAGCGTCCGGCGCCCGCCGAGCACGATATCGCCCAGGCGCAGTTGCCGGAGACTGAAGTCGGCGACGCCGTTGTGCGTGACGATGACGGCAACCCGGCGGCGGCCGATCTACGCGTTCGCGAAAGCCTGGCCCAGTTACAGCCCGCCGTTCATGATCAAGCAGGGCGGGGCGGAAGGCTACATGAGATCACGGCGCGACGTCGCAAGCTCGCTCCGGCGCGGGCTCGAAAGTTGTGGCGATCTGCTCGGCATCCGGGCTTCCAGATCAGCCGGTACGCCTTCGTGCCGAACTAGTCCACCGATCATGAAGAACATCACAGGATTATGCGCGATGCCAAAGAAGCTGTTTGCCCTGATCGTTTGTTCCGCGGCCCTCGCCGGCACCGGTGCTCTGGCCGGTGTCACGCAGGTACCTGCCGACGCCGAACAGCAAAGCGCGACCGCGCAGGGCAACGTCGAGGAGGCAGCCATTCGCCGCGTGCTGGAGCAGTTCCACACCACGAAGGTCCCGATCGGACAGGCCATGGCGATTGCGGAGGGTCTGCACGATGGATCGAGGACCGCAGACATCAGCTTCGAGATATCCGGTCCGCCGGTCTACCGCGTGCGCACGATCAAGAACGAGCGGGTCTTTGAGAATGTCATAGATGCGAACACCGGAAGGGTATCGCAAACGGAGATCGCGTCATCGCTCAAGGAACTCGATCGCGCGGACCTCGCCAAAATCATCGCCCTGAAGTGGATCAAGCAGGAGTTGTCGGACGCGGTGCGGGTCGCGGAAAGCGCGGCGGACGGACGGGCGCTCGCTGGCGGGTTGGTGAAACAGGATGGCAAGCTCAACTTCGTGGTCGTCATCGCTACCAGCGATCGCCTGAAGGAAGTGATGCTCGAGCCACCCAAGGTCGGACAGCGGTCAACTCAGCACTAACCACGACGACGCGCCACTGAAGCACGATCTCGTGAGTTGCGCATTAGCGCACGATATATACACTACACCGTATAGTTTGTTTTAGCGAACGGTCATCGCGGCTTCCGCAATGCCGGCTCGATCATCCCACACCCGAGAGCAAGACCAGTCATGAATTTCCAGCCCCGATCACACCTGCCGGCCACCCAACGGCGGCTGCCATTCGATTGCATAGCCCTGTTGTTGCAAGGCGGCGGCGCTCTCGGCGCCTACCAGGCGGGGGTGTACGAGGCGCTGGCGGAAGCTGGCATCCACCCCGATTGGGTTGCCGGCATTTCCATCGGCGCGATCAATGCCGCGATCATCGCGGGCAACCCGGCCGAGTCGCGTGTTGATCGGCTGCGCGATTTCTGGACGCAGGTAACTTCGACTGCACCTTGGGACTGGGCCGGAAACCCATTTCTCGATGCGCGCAACGAGAATGCGCGCAATATCCTCAACCAGATGAGCGCGGGCCTTGCCGCGGCATGCGGCGCAAACGGGTTCTTCTCCGCGCGCCCCCTCCTGCCATGGCTCCACGCCGGCGGCACGACCGAAGCCACCAGCTTCTACGACACCGGCGCGTTGAAGAGCACGCTGGAGCGCCTGATTGACTTCGATCGCATCAACGCGGGGATGACGCGGTTCAGTGCAGGAGCAGTCAACGTGAGAACAGGCAATTTCGTCTATTTCGACAACAGCACCCACACGATTCGCCCAGAGCACATCATGGCAAGCGGCGCGCTGCCACCGGGCTTCCCCGCCGTGGAGATCGAGGGCGAGCATTACTGGGACGGCGGCCTTGTCTCCAATACGCCGCTGCAATGGGTCATCGATGGGGGTGTGCCGCAGGACATGTTGGCGTTTCAGGTCGATCTCTGGAGCGCGAAGGGGCAGCTTCCGGGCAATCTGCCCGAGGTCGTCACGCGTCAGAAGGAAATTCAATATTCCAGTCGAACGCGCGCGAGCACCGACCAGTTCAAGCACGTGCAGCGCCTGCGACGTGCGCTCACGACGCTCCTGGACCGGATTCCCGAAGAACTCAGGGAGCACGAGGATGTGAAGCTCCTGAACACTGCGGTGTCTCCCAACGTCTACAACATCGTTCACCTGATCTATCGGGCGCGCAACCACGAAGGCCACTCCAAGGACTACGAGTTCTCCCGCCTTTCGATGCAAGACCATTGGCGCGCCGGCTACCACGATGCGCTTCGCACCTTGCGTCATCCCGAGGTGCTCGCACGCCCGGTCACCTCGGACGGAGTTTCCACATTCGATCTGGAGCACGATGGCCGTGAATAGAGCGCTGATTTGATGCACGGAGAACCCCATGCGTGAGAACGATGTGCGCAAGCGCGCCTTTGCGATGCCGCTCACCAGCCCGGCCTATCCGCCAGGCCCCTATCGGTTTGTGGATCGCGAGTACCTGATCATCACCTATCGCACCGACCCGGCAAGGCTGCGCGCTGTGGTGCCCGAACCGCTGGAACTCGATGACCGCAACCCGCTCGTCAAGTATGAATTCATCCGCATGCCGGATTCGAATGGCTTCGGCGACTACACGGAAAGCGGCCAGGTCATTCCGATCTCGTTCCGTGGCCACACGGGCGGCTACAACCACTGCATGTTCCTCAACGACGAAGGACCGATTGCCGGGGGACGCGAGCTCTGGGGCTTTCCGAAAAAGCTCGGCCAGCCGACATTGCGGACCGAGATCGACACGCTGATCGGTACGCTCGACTACGGGCCCTTGCGGGTGGCGACGGGCACGATGGGCTACAAGCACCGCGAAGCCGATCTTGGCCAGGTCAAGGCCGCGCTCGAGGAGCCGAATTTTCTGCTCAAGATCATCCCGCATGTCGATGGCAGCCCGCGCATCTGCGAGCTCGTTGAATATCGCCTCGAGCAGATCGCGTTGAAGGGCGCCTGGACCGGACCCGCGGCTCTCTCCCTGACACCGCACGCCTTGGCGCCGGTCGCTGATCTGCCCGTTCTGGAGATCGTCTCGGCGCTTCACATCCGTGCAGACCTCACGCTGGGACTTGGCAGAGTGGCCCATGACTATCTGCAAGAGCCAGCGCGACGTCCGTTCCGGGCTTCAGAACGAAGTCTGGTCACCTGATCGGAAATCCACAAAACCAACTGGCGCATGAACCGCGAGGCTTCGCCAGCTGGCGCAACACACGGAGCAAAGTGACTGAGATGGTTATTAAGGGCAAAACTGCGATCGTGACCGGCTCGACGAGCGGCATCGGCCTCGCATGTGCGCGCGCCTTCGCAGGTGCCGGCGCAAACATCGTGCTAAACGGAATGGGCGAGGCGGCCGATGTCGAGAAGGAGCGCTTGGCAATCGAAAGCGAGTTCGCCGTCAAGGCGATCTATTCGCCCGCGGACATGGCGAAGCCAAGCGAAATCGCCGGGCTGATCGCGTTGGGTGAAGCGACGTTCGGGGGTGTGGATATCCTCGTCAACAATGCCGGCGTCCAGCACGTCTCTCCAATCGAAGAGTTTCCGCTCGAGAAATGGGATGCGGTCATCGCCATCAATCTATCCGCCGCATTCCATGCAATCCGTGCGGCTGTGCCGGGCATGAAGAAGCGTGGCTGGGGCCGGATCATCACGACGGCTTCGGCGCATTCGCGTGTAGCTTCGCCGTTCAAGTCGGCCTACGTCGCAGCCAAGCACGGGATCGCCGGCCTGACCAAGACCGTCGCGCTGGAGCTTGCGCGTTCGAAGATCACCTGCAACTGCATCAGCCCCGGGTATGTTTGGACCCCGCTGGTGGAAAAGCAGATCCCGAACACGATGAATGCACGCAAGATGAGGAGAGATGAGGTCATCAGCGACGTGCTGCTCGCGGCCCAACCCACCAAGGAATTTGTCACTGTCGAACAGGTGGCTTCGCTCGCACTTTTTCTGTGCAGTGACGAAGCCGCGCAGATCACCGGCGCCAATCTCGCGATCGATGGCGGCTGGACGGCAGCGTAGGCTTGCGGCGGTCGACTCATGGCTGTCCGCGCAGTGAGGCGATCCGCGCGCGCAACACGGAAATTGCACGACATGGCATCAGACGCAATCGACGGTGACATCGACGAATCCAGCGGCCTGGCCGTCCAGCATATCGGCGTGCGCGGACGCACTCTGCAGCATGGTCTGAGAAATGGCAGGCCACTTGATCTTGGCGGAGACCGGAAAATGTCAGTCGCTCTGCGCAAGTGCGAGCACGCGTTCAACGAGGACGTATTGCCGCCTCATGCCAAGGTGGCAGAGCCACTCGAGTTCTACGCTGCGCCCAAGTTGGATAACCCATCCCGCAGTCTCAAGGACGCGATAGGCAAGACGGGGCCTGGCCCAGTTGCAGCCCGCCGTTCATGATCGAGCAGGACGGGGGAGCCCGCATGAGATCGCGGCGCGACGGCGCAAGCTTGCTCCAGCGCGGAGGACGCCGAGCCGTCCAGAGTGAGTCCTCGCGAACGGGGCGCAGCGGACCTCATATGCGCCCTGACTACCGCGCGGTTGTTTCCGGGAATGGCGCAAGGACAGGCTGCGGCGCCGACAATTCCTGGCAATACATCCGATCGATCTTGTCCTGCATGAGCGCATAACAATCGCATGCAACGCGCTCGAGCCGCACCCGGTCGATCTCGATAAACCCGCGCCGGTCGGACGGGACGGCGCCGGCCGCACGCAGCTTGCTCATCGTCAGCGTCGCTGTTGTCCGCCGCACTCCAAGCAACTGCGCAAGCGCCTCCTGCGTCACCGGGAGGAGATCGTTGGGAACGCGGTCGTGGAGCTGCAGGAGCCACCGCGCCATGCGGCCATCCACAAGGTGCAGCGCGTTGCAGGCCGCAACGTGCTGGAGCTGCAACAGCAACGCGCGGACGTGGACCTGCACGACATTCCTGATGGCCTCGCTTCGCGCATAGGCAGCCCGAAACCTGGCGGCGGAGATTTGCGATGCCGTGCCGGCCACGCGAGCAACCGCGGTCACGGATGAAAGCGACGGGCCGAGCGCGGAGAACGAGGCCAAAGCGCCTTCCCGTCCGATCAACGTGGTTGCAACCGTTTGCCCGTCCGGCATATCGAGCATGAAGGCGATTGCCCCGCTGTGGGGAAAGTAAACCGGGTCGAGCTCATCGCCCGACCGCACCAGGACGGTATCGGGCTCGAACGAAACCTTCTGGAAGTGGGGCGTGAGCAAGCCGAGATCCGCCGGCGGCAACGCTGCCAGCAACCGATTGCCGACGCCAGTGCGGTGGACGGTCGCGATGCTTTCCGGTGCACGAGCCGTCATGAACAACGGTATCCACTTCTCTTGTTCACTGCGATTCCCCGAAATTCGAATTGGCGAACGCAAATATCCAAACAGAGCCCTTGGGGGAGATCAAGTACGGACTATTGCGGTCCCAACCGGCATTCTTCCGCGCAAACAGGATGTTGAACGCATCATACGGTTAACGGTCTTTTGCAACCGAAGGATTTAGATGAGCTGATCGATCAGCAGGGGTTGCGCCAGCGCGCGGGAGTGGGCGATTAGCCCCATGCGGAGGCCCCGCGCCGCCAATAGAGGCATGGCCGACGTCAAACGTACACCCCTATCCCGCGGCCGCCACCTTCGCCGGGGCGACGTTGACGGCGAGCTTGCCGTAACGGTCGGTGAAGGCCTGGGTGTCGATCTCCTCGAGCTTGATCTCGCCGCTCATGACGCCCCTCTTCCACGCCGCCTGCGCCGGATCGTTCTGGAACTCCGGCATCACCTCGCGGCCGAACAATTCGAGCGATTCACAGATGTACTCGTGGCTGTTCTTGCCGGCCTGGTTGAGCAGGATCACCTGGTCGATATGCGAGCTCTGGAAGCGCTTGAGCTTCCTGCGGATCGTCTCCGGGGAGCCGATCAGGCCGCCGCGCAGCGCGGCCTCCTGGGCCTCGGGATTGTCGCGCTTCCACTTGTTGTACTCGTCCCACATGTTGACGGTGTAGGGCGCGGGCCGCTGGCGGTTCTGCGCGGCGCCGTAGAAGCGCAGCGCGAACTGGAAGAAGGTGGCGCCGTCGGCGCGGGCGCGGGCCTCTTCATCCGTCTTCGCGCACATGAAGAACGACACCAGCGCCATGTTCGGGTTGATCTCGTAGTCGGCAAGCTTGTGCAGCCGCTTGGTCATGGCGTTGTAATAGGCGTGCACCCAGGCATGGGCGGCGTCGGCGCTGACAAACTGGAAGCCGAGCGCGCCAAAACCGTGGCGGCCGGCGCGCTCGATGGTCGGCAGCTGCGAGCAGGCCATCCACAGCGGCGGATGCGGCTTCTGCACCGGCTTCGGCACGACGTTGCGCAAGGGGATGTCGAAATACTTGCCGTGGTGCTCGCTGCCCGCGTCCCTGAACATCGGAAAGATTGCGGCGACGGCCTCCTCGAACACCTCCTTCTTGGTCTCCATGTCGCGGCCGAACGGTTCGAGCTCGGTGATGGAGGCGCTCTCGCCCATGCCGAATTCGCAGCGGCCATTGGAGAGCAGGTCGAGCACCGCGACGCGCTCGGCAACGCGCGCGGGATGGTTGGTGGTGAGCTGGAGGATGCCGTGGCCGAGCCGGATGTTCTTCGTGCGCTGGCTCGCCGCGGCCAGGAACGATTCCGGCGAGGGCGAGTGCGAATATTCCTCGAGGAAGTGATGCTCGACGACCCAGGCATGGTCGTAGCCCAGCTTGTCGGCGAGTTCCATCTGCGAGAGTGCGTTCTGGTAGAGCTTGAGCTCGTCGCCCGCCACCCAGGGCCGCGGCAGTTGCAGCTCATAGAAGATGCCGAACTTCATGACGCCTCCCGCTTATTTTTGTTGCGGGCATCTTAATGAGCGGGGCGGCGCTGTCTACGCAGTCGCAATTCCGCCTTGCGGGAGAACACGCCGCACGGCGCGGCGGCCATTCAGGATCGCACCAATGAAGGTGAAGCGCACCAGCCAATGATAGCTTGCCAGCATCGCCGGAATTGCGACGACGACAATGACGGCAAACTTGATCAGCCCGGGCCAGTCGAGTTGCGACAGCACGACCTGCAGCGCCATCACGATCGGCATGTGGATCAGATAGAGCCAGTAGGACGCATCGGCGAGGTAGCGCCAGATCGGGCTGAAGCCGGACATGAAGCGAAGCGCGAGACCGATGGCCGCGAAGGTCGAGATCCAGATCGCCGGTGCATAGAGGATCGCGGAGACAAGCCTGAGCGTGGCAGCGCTGAAGGGCAGTTTCGGCGCACCCGGCACGGACAGGATCACACCCGAGAGCACGAAGCTGATCAGGATCAGCACGACCGCAAGCAGGAGATGCGGGAGCCAGCGTCGCTCGAGCAGCCGCAGCAGATCGACCTGCCGATGCAACAGCCAGCCGACCCCGAAGGCGGTGCCGAAGCCGATCCAGGCCTGCGCGTTGGTGATGAGCGACTGATCCGGGGTCCTCACCCCCATCACGTTGATCCAGCGCTGGTCGAGACAGAAAGCGATGCCGATCGGGAGCGCCAGAAGCAGGGGGGCCAGCGGGCTTCGCACGATGCCAGCGAAGACACGGTCAACGACCGCTCGCCAAGTGCCTGTTACATCGAACCAGACGACGGCGCCGCGCAGCAGCAGCATCGCGACGTAGAGCTCCAGCAGCACATAGAGAAACCAGAGATGGGTCAGGGGGAAATTCGGCAATACCGGCGGCCAATTGCGCATGCCGGGAGTCGGACCGCCATTGGGAAAGCCGGAGGCCCAGATGACCACCAGAGCCATCGGCGTAAACACGATCGGCCAGCCGATCACGAACGGGAGCCCGATCCGCTGCAACCTGTCCCTGACAAAGCCCCAGCTCCCCCGGCGATGGAAACTCATGCGGGCAAAGAAACCGGCCATCAGAAAGAAGGTCGTCATCCGGAAGACGTGGATGGTGAAGGTCAGCAGGCCCAGGAGGAGGCTTGGATGGGTGTCCTGGATGAACCAGAACCGGGGCGTGGCGGGCACGAACGACATTGCCGCGTGCAGGACGATGCCGAGCAGCAAGGCGCCGCCCCTGAGCGCATCAAGGGCGTGCAATCGTTCCGATGCGGGGGCGGCGGCGGTCGAATGGGACATGGACGGGGCTCGTACAGGCTGGTGAGGGGTTTCTCGCTGGACAGTCTGCCCAATCGGGGCGCGGCCCTCTCGCCCGATCCAAAAATCGGCTAGCCGATTTCTCGGCGCGGCTGGCTGATCCCGGGATCGCAGTCGGTTTCCGGCCGGGTCAGCGCCTCGCGCCGGAATTCGGTCGGGGTCACGCCGGTCTCGGCCTTGAAGGCGCGGTTGAACGGTCCGATCGACTGGAAGCCTGCATCCATGGCGATGGTCAGCACCGGGACCTCCCGTTGCGTCGCATCGGACAGCGCCAGCTTGGCATCCTCGATGCGATAGCGATTGAGGAACGCGTTGAAGTTTCGATAACCCAACCCTTCGTTGATGGCCTGGCGGAGCCGGTGCTCGGGAACGTCGAGCCGAGCCGCGAGCGCCCCGATCGCAAGACCTTCCTGCCGGTAGGTTCGATCCACGGTCATCAGATGGTCGAGACGCCGGAGCAGGATCGGGTCGACGATGACCCGGCCGGCGGGAGCACGATCAGCCCCGCGCGCATCGCCGGATGCGATTGCCGCCGTGGCGTCGTTGACGGCGGCGGCCGGCTGGGTGGCGAAAGCACCCAATCCGGCGAGCATCGCCACCGCAAACAGGCCGAACGCGGTCGGGAGACTGCCGGGCGCGCCGGGAACCGCGACAGGAATTGCGGCGAAGCCGGCGACGGCGACGGCCGCGATGAGCACGACGTTGATCGCAAGCATCGCCAGCCGCAGTCGGCGGCGCCGCGCGACCAAATCGGCCCGCCAGGTCTTGACCGTCTGAACCGCGGCAGCGAGGGCCAGCACCAGGGTGGCCAGCGCCAGGACTTGCCCGCCTGCGCCAGCCAAAGCGGGCCAGTGCGCCCAGCTCAGCGTGATCACGAACCCATAGGCCACGATGCTCAGCCAAAGGGCGCCGTGCCACCGCTTCAGCACGAAATCGTCGTCTAACGCCGCGCGCGCCCACAGCCAGAATACGGCGGGCTGGGCGGACAGGATCGGCAACGTCCACCACCAAGCCATTTTGGGGAAGTTGGGCGCGGTCACAATCGCATAGAAAATGCCGCCTGCGCACATCGCGATGCCCAGCAAAACCTGTTGGCCGGTCGCACGACGCAGCAATGCGATGAGAATGATCAGCAGCAACACGCCGCTCGTCGCACCGCGCAGCCCAAGATCGATGGCCGTGAGCCCCATCCCGTTCACACCCTGGGAACCCCATTCGAGAGCTCAACTCTCGCATCGCCTTCGCGCGTGCACAACCCAAACTTGCGGCTTTGACCACTGCTGCGGTCCCCGCTGCAAGTCGATGAATTGATCCAGATCAACGCGTTAACGGCTCGAACGTATCTAAAGTGCGGCAAGGCAACGGCCCGGATGCCGTCCCGATTCCCATACCATTTCGAAGAGACCGAATATGTCGGCCCCTGACGACACGACTGGGCGCGTGCGCCGTAAGCGCATGGAAATTTTCGCCTTCCTGTTCCTGACCGCGATCGTGATGCCCGTCCTCGCGGTTGGGACCGTCGGCTCTTACGGGCTCGGCGTCTGGATCTACCAGATGTTCGCCGGCCCTCCCGGCCCACCGCCCTCCCCGCATTGATCCCCGAACAGCGAAAGACAGGCGTCATGGCCCGAGCCTCACTGAACAAAGGCTTACTCGACAAAGCCACACTCAACCGCCGCGCATTGATCACCGGCCGGGTGCTCACCGCCGACCGCGTCGTCGCGCCGCCAGGCTGCGAGATCGCCAGCATCATCGTGCAGGCGCGTCCCGAACGCCTGGATGAGCTGGAAGCCGAGATCACCGCGCTGCCCGGCTGCGAGATCCACGGCCGCGATCCGCGCGGCAAGCTCGTCGTCGTGACCGAAGCGCCGGATGCCGGCAGCCTCGGCACCCTGCTCAACACCATCCAGTCGCTGCCGAACGTCTATTCCGCGGCGCTGGTCTTCCACGCCATCGAAACCGCCTAAGGGCCGGGAGAGCCATCATGACATCGCCGAAGCTCGACCGCCGCCAGATGCTGAAGCTCGAGGCCGCCGCGATCGCGGCCGCTGCCGCTGGGCTCCCGGCACCGGCGCTCGCCGCCAATCTCGTCGCCGAGCGCGACAACAGCGAACTGAAATGGGACAAGGCCGCCTGCCGCTTCTGCGGCACCGGCTGCTCCGTGATGGTCGCGACCAAGGACAACCGCGTCGTCGCCACCCACGGCGACATCAAGGCCGAAGTCAACCGCGGCCTCAACTGCGTCAAGGGCTACTTCCTCTCCAAGATCATGTACGGCCACGACCGCCTGACGCAGCCGATGCTGCGTAAGACAGGCGGCAAGTACGACAAGAACGGCGAGTTCACGCCAATCAGCTGGACCGAAGCCTTCGACATCATGGAGGTGAAGTGGAAGGAAGCCTTCAAGAAGCGTGGGCCCAACGGCGTCGCCATGTTCGGCTCCGGCCAGTGGACGATCTGGGAAGGCTACGCCGCATCAAAGCTGTTCAAGGCCGGCTTCCGTACCAACAACATCGACCCCAATGCGCGGCACTGCATGGCCTCCGCCGTCGCCGGCATGATGCGCACCTTCGGCATCGACGAGCCGGCCGGCTGCTATGACGACATCGAGGCCACCGACGCCTTCGTGCTGTGGGGCTCCAACATGGCGGAGATGCACCCCATCCTGTGGACGCGCCTCGCCGACCGCCGGCTGTCCGCGCCGCATGTCCGCGTCGCCGTGCTCTCGACCTTCGAGCACCGCTCGTTCGACCTCGCCGACATCGGCATGGTGTTCAAGCCGCAGACCGACCTCTACATCCTCAACGCCATCGCCAACCACATCATCAAGACCGGTCGGGTCAACAAGGATTTTGTTGCCGCGCATACGATCTTCCGGCGCGGCCAGACCGACATCGGCTATGGGCTGCGGCCCGAGCATCCGCTGCAGAAGAAGGCGACGGGCGCGGCGAAGGCCAACGACTCCACCGACATGAGCTACGACGAGTACGTCAAGTTCGTCTCGGACTACACGCTGGAGAAGGCAGCCGAGATGTCCGGCGTACCGATGAACCGGCTGGAGGCGCTCGCCGAGCTCTACGCGGATCCGAAGACAAAAGTGGTCTCGTTCTGGACCATGGGCTTCAACCAGCACACCCGCGGCGTCTGGTGCAACAACCTCGTCTACAACATCCATCTGTTGACCGGAAAGATCTCCTCGCCCGGCAACAGCCCGTTCTCGCTGACCGGCCAGCCCTCGGCCTGCGGCACCGCGCGCGAGGTCGGCACCTTCTCGCACCGCCTGCCTGCCGACATGGTCGTCACCAACAAGGAACACCGCACCAAGACCGAGCATCTCTGGCTGCTGCCCGAAGGCACCATTCCCGACAAGAACGGCGCCCACGCCGTGCTGCAAAGCCGGATGCTGAAGGACGGCCTGATCAACGCCTATTGGGTGCAGGTCAACAACAACCTCCAGGCCGGTCCCAACGCCAACGAGGAGACCTATCCGGGCTTCCGCAACCCCGACAATTTCATCGTGGTCTCGGACGCCTATCCGTCGGTGACGGCGCTGGCCGCCGATTTGATCCTGCCGACCGCGATGTGGGTGGAGAAGGAAGGCGCCTACGGCAATGCCGAGCGGCGCACGCAGTTCTGGCACCAGCTCGTCAACGCGCCCGGCGAGGCCAGGTCCGATCTCTGGCAGCTCATGGAGTTCTCAAAGCGCTTCAAGATCGAGGAGGTCTGGCCGGAGGAGCTGATCGCCAAGAAGCCTGAGGTTCGCGGCAAGACGTTGTTCGACGTGCTCTACAAGAACGGCCAGGTCGACAAGTTTCCGACCTCGGAGATCGAGGAAGGCTACGCCAACGCGGAATCCAAGGCATTCGGCTTCTACGTGCAGAAGGGACTCTTTGAAGAGTACGCCTCGTTCGGCCGCGGCCATGGCCACGACCTCGCGCCGTTCGAGGCCTATCACCGCGAGCGTGGGCTGCGCTGGCCCGTCGTCAACGGCCAGGAAACCAAATGGCGTTTCCGCGAGGGCAGCGATCCCTACGTCAAGCAGGGCACCGACGTGCAGTTCTACGGCTATCCCGACGGCAAGGCGCGGATCTTCGCGCTGCCTTACGAGCCGCCGGCGGAATCGCCCGACAGCGAATATCCGTTCTGGCTCTCGACCGGCCGCGTGCTGGAGCACTGGCACTCCGGCACCATGACGCGCCGCGTGCCCGAGCTCTACAAGGCGTTCCCCGAGGCGGTCTGCTTCATGCATCCCGACGATGCGTCGGAAGCCAAGCTCCGGCGCGGCGACGAGGTGAAGGTGGAATCCCGTCGCGGTTTCATCCGCGCCCGCGTCGAGACGCGCGGCCGCGACCGGCCGCCGCGTGGCCTCGTGTTCGTGCCGTGGTTCGACGAATCCAAGATGATCAACAAGGTGACGCTGGACGCCACCGATCCGATCTCGCTGCAGACCGACTACAAGAAATGCGCCGTGCGCATCGAGCGGGTGAACCTGTCATGATGAAACGATTTGGCATAGCCCTGCTCGCGGTCGCGATCGCTGCGGGCGCGAGCTCTCTGACCGCGCAGACGGTGACGTCAGGCCTGCGCGGCCCGGCCCCGCTCAATGACGAGGGCCCGGCGCCGCCGATGCTGCCGAACCGCAACACGTCCGAGCGGGAGGTGCGCAATTATCCGGAGCAGCCGCCGGTGATCCCGCACACGATCGACGGCTATCAGATCGACCTCAACGGCAACAAATGCCTGTCCTGCCATGCGCGGGCACGCATCGCGGAATCGCAGGCGCCGATGGTCTCGATCACGCATTTCATGGACCGCGACGGCCAGTTCCTGGCCTCGATCTCGCCGCGGCGCTTCTTCTGCACGGAATGCCACGTGCCGCAGAACACCGCCACGCCGCCCGTCAGCAACGACTTCACCGACATCGACACGCTGCTGTCGCGCACAAGCCCCGGTGGCCGCCGATGACGACGGCTGCTGACGAGCCCAAGGGAAAGGTGGAAGCCAAGCGTAGCTTTATCCTGCGCTGCTGGGACTTCGCGCGCGAGCTCTGGCAGGTGCTGATCCGGCCGAGCTCGGTGTTCGGGCTCGGCGTGCTGGTGCTCGCGGGCTTTGCGGCCGGCGTGATCTTCTGGGGCGGCTTCAACACCGCGCTGGAACTGACCAACACCGAGAAGTTCTGCACCAGCTGCCACGAGATGAAGGACAACGTCTATGCCGAGCTGAAGTCGACCATCCACTTCAGCAACCGCTCCGGCGTGCGCGCGACCTGCCCGGACTGCCACGTGCCGCACAACTGGACCGACAAGATCGCGCGCAAGATGCAGGCCTCCAAGGAAGTCTGGGGCAAGATTTTTGGCACCATCGACACCCGCGAGAAATTCCTCGATCACCGGCTCGAACTCGCCGCACATGAATGGGCGCGTTTCAAGGCCAATGATTCCCTGGAATGCCGCAACTGCCACAGCGCCGATTCCATGGACATCACGAAGCAGTCGCCGCGGGCTTCGGTGGCGCACCAGCGCTTCCTGTTCACGGGGGAGAAGACCTGCATCGACTGCCACAAGGGCATCGCCCACCATCTGCCCGACATGCGCGGCGTTCCCGGCTGGCAGTAGGGGGCAGTTGTACGCTGTTTGGGCGCCAACGCCTCCACGGCGTCATGGCCGGGCTTGACCCGGCCATCCACGCCTGGCCACGCGGCACGAAGAACGTGGATGCCCGGGACAAGCCCGGGCATGACGACCTCACCTGCGCTTGAACCGGCGGGCCGAATGGTTAGTTTTGAGGGATGGCGAATCGCTTCGGCTCGCCCCTCCTCAAGACAGATATGCCCACATTCACCCCGCATCAGGATGCCGCCCTCAAGGCCGTCGGTGACTGGCTCAAGGCCAAGCCCGGCCGAGGTGGCACGCCGCCCGTGTTCCGCCTGTTCGGCTTTGCCGGCACCGGCAAGACCACGCTGGCACGGCACATCGCCGAGGGCGTCGACGGCGAGGTGAAGTTCGCCGCCTTCACCGGCAAGGCGGCGCTGGTCATGCGCAACAAGGGTTGCGACGAGGCCTCCACCATCCACTCGCTGATCTACCGCGCCCGCGAATCCGGCGAGGAGCAGCCGAGCTTCGAATTGTGGGACGACGCGCCGGCGTCCAAGGCCAAGCTGATCGTGATCGACGAATGCTCGATGGTCGATGCTGAACTCGGGCGCGACCTGATGTCGTTCGACTGTCCGCTGCTGGTGCTGGGCGATCCCGCGCAGCTGCCGCCGATCCAGGGCGGCGGCTTCTTCACCAACACCGAGCCCGACGCGATGCTGACCGAGGTGCACCGCCAGGCCCAGGACGATCCGATCGTGCGGATGTCGATGGACGTCCGCGAAGGGCGCGAGCTCGACATCGGCCGCTATGGCGAGAGCGAGGTGGTGTCGCGCAAGGAGCTCGACCCTGATCGCGTCATGGGCGCCGACCAGGTGCTGGTCGGCCGCAACAACACGCGACGCGCGTACAATATGCGGGTGCGCCAGCGCCAGAACATCGAGGACGCCTTTCCGGTCGCCGGCGACAAGCTGGTGTGCCTGCGCAACAACCGCAAGAAGGGCCTGTTCAACGGCGGCCTCTGGCGCGTGAAGTCGCGCAACACCTCGCGCTCGAAATCGCGCATCCTCAGCATGCGGCTGTCGCCGGACGAGGATCTTGGCCACAAGGTGACGAAGGTCTCGGTGCGCGCCGACTGCTTCGAGGGCGGCGTCGAGCAGATCGCCTGGGAGCAGCGCAAGCCCTATGACGAGTTCGACTACGGCTACGTGCTGACCGTGCACAAGTCGCAGGGCTCGCAATGGGACGACGTCGTGCTGTTCGACGAGAGTTTTGCGTTTCAGGATAGCCGGGCGCGGTGGCTGTACACGGGGATTACGCGCGCGGCGAAGCGGTTGAGTATTGTCGTCTAGCGTCGTCCCGGCGAAGGCCGGGACCCATACCGCGGAATCTAACTGTATTCGATGGTGCTCGTACTAACGAAATTCGATCACTGCGAGTCTTCGTCAAACTACGTCCTGTGGTTATGGGTCCCGGCCTTCGCCGGGACGACACCGGGAATGAGGCTCCGCCGACGCATCCCCCACGCAGCCCTCACTTCCCCGCCACGAAGTAGAAATCCTCGCGCCCCGGCGGCGAGCCGTAGGTGAACGGCTGCTGCCCGTGCCTGGTCGCGGACCAGACGTCGTCGCGGACGATGTCGAACAGTTTCCTGATTTCGACGCGCGGCTGCTTGATCTCGCGGGCGAGCGCGGTGGCGAACGGGCTGTCGGCGCCGCCGTCACCGTCCATCGCGGTCTCGCCGTGCTTGGCGGCGTAGACCACCATGAAGCCGGCGCCGGGCTCGATGTTGGAAAAGCCCTTGTCGACCAGCTTGAGTGATAGCGTCCGCTGCATGGTCGGCGCGAACGGATTGTCGCGGCATGCATCCAGCATCACCAGACGCACTTTTCTCGCAGCGCCCACCGCTGCGATCACCTGCTCCAGAGCGACGGCCTGAGCCTCGGCATCCCTGTCGGCGGCCAGCTTGGCGTCGACAGGAACGAGATAGTTCACCCCGCCGATCTCGAATCCGTGGCCGGCGTAATAGACCACCGCCCAGTCGGCCTTCTCCGCTTCGGCAGCGAACGTTTGCAGCGCTTCGAAGAACTTGTCGCGGGTCAGGTCGCTGACGGAGATCACGGTCTGGAAGCCGACCTCGCGCAGCACGTCGGCGATCAGCTTCGAGTCGCGTGGCGGATTGGGCAAGGCGTGGACGTTCTTGTAGGCGCCGTTACCGATCACGAGCGCAACGCGGCGCCCGGTCACCCCGGCCGGCGCCTGCGGCGTCAGCGCGGCGAGCCGCGCCTGCGCGATGGCGCGGGCGCGCGCGACCTCGGTCTCGTCGAACTTGGTCAGCGAATAGGCCGCCGCGCGATAGTCGGCGCGGGCCTGGGCGAGATCATTCTTCCGCTCGTAGATCTGGCCGCGGCCTGAATGGGCCCGGACATTGTTCGGGTTGATCTGGATGGCCGTGTTGTAGTCCTTCAGCGCGGCGTCGACGTCGCCCTTCATCATGTTGACGTCGGCGCGATTGTTGATCGCGAACACGTTCTTCGGCTGCTTCTCGATCAGGCCGTTGCAGTCGGCAAGGGCCCGGTCGAACTTGCCCATCATGCCCCAGGTGATGCAGCGGTTGCCGGCGATCTGCGGCGCGGTCGGATCGATCTTCTCGGCCTCCGCGAAATCGTCGATCGCGCCGTCGAAATCCTTCATCAGCGTGCGAACGCGGGCGCGATTGGTCCAGCCGAGCAGGAATTTGGGCGTGTATTTGATCGACATGTTGAAATCGTCGAGCGCGCTTTGCAGCGCGCCCCGGCGCGCCTGGATGATGCCGCGGTTGTTGTAGGGGACGCCGTAGGCCGGGCGCTTCTGGAGCGCGAGGTTGTAGTCGGCCATCGCGAGGTCGTCCTGCCCGCTGCGCTCATAGGCGAGACCGCGCAGGTTGAGCGCAATCACGTTGTCCGGATCGAGATCGACGGCCATGGACAAGGTCTCGATCGCGTGGACGTGGTCGCGCTTGTTGATCAGGGTGTTGCCGCGCACGGACAACGCGACCGCCTTGTCCTTGCCGGTGAGCCGGTCGGCGTTGAGCAGATTGTCGCAGGCCACCGCGCGGGCCTGCGCCTCCGCCTGGCGGTCGCGGCAAATGGCGAGGTCGTCGCCGGATTGCGGATCGGCCACGGCGATCGACGCGCAGGCGGCCAGGATGACAAGTGTCAGGGAAACGACGCGCAGCATGTTGTCAGGCCAGCTCCAGCCACCACTTTTTTAGGTCGATCGTCGATCGCGCGGGTTCATCTAGCGCAGAGTTCCTCACAGCGCCAAGCCGGGCTGTCTCGGGCCGCGTTTTTCACAGAGTCGTGTCCGCCGCGGCGTAACAATCGGCACCTGTCCCCGTATCTCAGGTGACCGAATGCCGCCGGGCAAGGCTGTTCGCGCGGCGCCAACCGACCTAGAATATCCACCTTCCGGAAAGAGGATCTGCCATGCGCCGTCCCGCCCTCCTGTCCCTGCTGGCTGCCACGACCGCCCTGACGCTGGCCTTTGCCGTGCCGTCCCGGGCCGCCGAGGATGCGGTCGTGATCCCCGCCCCGACCATGGACGCGGCACCGGCGAGCGGCATCCAGACCGCCGTGGTCGCCGGCGGCTGCTTCTGGGGCGTGCAGGGCGTATTCCAGCACACTGCGGGCGTCGTCAACGCGGTCTCCGGCTATGCCGGCGGCACCAAGGCGACCGCCGACTACCAGACCGTCTCGAGCGGCCGGACCGGCCATGCGGAATCGGTCGAGATCAAGTACGACCCGAAGAAGATCAGTTACGGAAAGATCCTCCAGATCTACTTCTCGGTCGCGCACGACCCGACCCAGCTCAACCGCCAGGGTCCCGACACCGGCACGCAATATCGCTCGGCGATCTTCACGACCTCCGACGAGCAGAAGAAGGTGGCGGAGGCCTATATCGCCCAGCTCAACGGCGCCAAGGTGTTCGGCAAACCGATCGCGACCAAGGTCGGCGCGCTGGAGGCGTTCTATCCGGCGGAGGCCTATCATCAGGACTATCTGACGCTGCATCCGAACCAGCCCTACATCGCCTATAACGACCTCCCCAAGATCGAGAACCTGAAAAAGCTGTTCGCGGATAACTACATCGAGAAGCCGACGCTGGTGAATGCCAGCAAGGCCACCAACTGATCGCAAGATCACCAAAAAACGGGAGACCCATGCCCGACGCCAAGACGAAAACCACGGACGACAAAGTCATCAAGAGCGAAGAGCAGTGGCGGCGCGAGCTGTCGCCGATGCAGTACGCGGTGCTGCGCGAGAAGGCGACCGAGCGTCCCTTCTCCGGCGAGTATGAGCACGACCACCGTGCCGGCACCTATGTCTGCGCCGGCTGCGGCAACGTGCTGTTCGAGTCCGACGCCAAGTTCGATTCCGGCTGCGGCTGGCCGAGCTTCACCCAGCCCGCCGTCGAGAGCCATGTCGACGAGGAAAGGGACGTGAGCCACGGCATGGTCCGCACCGAGGTGCTCTGTGCCAAGTGCAGCGGCCATCTCGGCCATGTCTTCCCCGACGGCCCCGGCCCGACGGGCCTGCGCTACTGCATCAACTCGGCGGCGCTGAAGCTCGAGCCGAAATAAACGTCGCGCGCCGCCGGGTTCCGCCATGGAACCCGGCGGCGCGATGTGCTTTTCTTCTCTGGCGGTGTGGCCAATCATCGCGTTTTGGCGGCCGCCAGGGAGGATGCCATGACACTCGGGACCATCCTGATCATCCTGGTGATCATCTACCTGCTCGGCGGCCTGTCCGGCCGCGTCGGCGGTTACGGCTATGGCATGGGCCATTCCGGCATGGGAATCGGCGGCGTCGTCCTCGTGGTGCTGATCGTGCTGCTGCTTCTTGGCAAACTATAAACCATTTAACTTGTTGAAATTACTTGGTTTATAGCCCTTGCGGGGCTGCCATGCGCGGATTCATCATCTCCCATCGCAGGGGTCGCAATTTTGTCAAAACGGCCTATATTAGAGGGCGAAAATGACATGTGCGGCGGGCCCACGCGATTGGCCTCCGCCCTCCCAAACCCCACGCGCTTAAAGCCCCAGAGAAGATCACGAGGTCTTTGACCATGCGTCCACTGCGTCCGTTCAACTTCAACACCTCCGCCGAACTCTTCCCCGCCGCGATCCGCAAGAAGAAGCGTGCCGGCTTCACCTATCGCCGGTTCGGCACCGCCGCCGAGGCCGTGCAGTTCGCGATGGAGCAGTTGCCGACGGATTCGCTGAACGGCGCCTATCTCCAGGTCGAGGAAGCGCGCTTCGACCAGAACGGCATCCGCTTGCTCTATGAGAGCGAAGCCTTCCCGCTGCCCCGTCGCCGCAAGCCCGAGCCGGCCGCCGAGACCGACGCCGACGCGGCATAAGTTTTTCGCCAAGCCCGATGTGCGCGGAAGGCGCGATGGCCGAAAGGCTATCGCGCTTTTTGCGTTTCTGACGCCTTTCTTCCCCTCTCCCCGCACGCGGGGAGAGGCGAAGACCTGCGCAAGCGTTACAAGCGCGGCTGCTTGTCGAGCCAGCGGCGGAGCAGGCGCATATTGCGCATGTTGGCGCGGAACATGACGTCGAAGGCGTCGCCCGCAAGCGGAACCATGCCGACCACGCCATCGACCGCGACGTTGCCGAGCATGCGCGCGGTGAGGTACCAGGGCGCGCCCAGCGCGCGGGCCTCGCGCACCAGCCACAGCGAGATCGCGGTGGTGATGATGTCGCCGACGACGGGGATCAGCCCGATCAGGCCGTCGATGCCGTAGCGGATGTTGGTGCCGGGCAGGATGAAGGCGACGTCGAGCAGCTTTGCGATCGCCTCGAGCCGCGCGATGCGTTGCTCGCGCGTCAGGTTGCCGAACGGATTTCCTCCGAGCGGATTGCCTCCAAGCGGATTGCCTTGGTCGAACTCGAAACGAAACTCGCGAAAGCCCTGCTCCAGTGTCTCGGGCCGGATCTCGCGTCCGTCCTGGTCGATGATCGGCCCGCGTGCTTCGGTGCCTGAGAAGCTGGCGCGCGAACGGCTCCCGGAACGGGATTTGCGCGGAGCAAGAATATCGTCGTCGGACATGGTCATGGCCCAGGGAAAACTCGCCGACGCGGCGGAGGTTGCTGCACCGCGTCCGAACGTCGCGCGGTCAGGTCGGTGCCGCCGCCGCTTGCGGCTCCTCGAGATATCTATGCACGAGCCAGGAGGAAATCACCGACGGCACGAAGCCGACCATGCCATACAGGATGAACTGAACCGCGCCCGAATCCGGCCCGCGCGAGCTGTAGGTCAGCGAGGCCAGGACGAAGGCGAACAGGCCGACCAGCAGCATCCGCAGCACCGGGCCGACCCGGCGGATGTGGACCAGGATGTCATCGACCGCGCCGATCATCAGCGACGGCAGGAAGCCGAACAGATAGCTGTATTGCAGGGACTTGAAGAACACTGCGAACAGCTTGCCGACCTCGCCGAGGTTGGTCTGGGTCCAGTAGCCGGACTGGTAGGTCGTCGTCAGCAGCAGCAGGAACCCGCCGACGAACGGCCCGACCAGCGCAAACACCAGATAGCGTTTCATCAAAGACCCTCACACTTCGCCCCTGTTATAGCAGCGCCTCGGGAACCTTGAATAGCGGGCGCCGGCGCCCCCCCAAGGGGAACAAGTGGCAAGGCGACGAGTTCAGACAGGACCTGAATCACCCCTCTTGGACTGGAGCCGCCGATGTCCCGCAAATTTCTTCTGGCGACGATCACGCTTGCAACCCTCGGTGGCCTGTCGAGCGCGCCCGCTCTCGCGCAAGGCCACATGGGCACGCCGCAGGAGCAGAACGCCTGCTCGCGCGATGCCTCGCGGTTGTGCCGCAAGGACCTCGGCAATGACGGCGCGGTGCAGAGCTGCCTGCAGGCCAACCGGGCCAAGCTGTCGAAATCATGCAGCAAGGTGTTCGCCAGTCACGGCATGTGAGGATCGGACACAGTCCCTGTGAATGGAGAGGTGAAGCCATGTTGCGCGACGAACAGCTCTCGATCCTCAGGGACATCTGTCAATCCATCGCCTTCGCCGACGACCGGCAAGGCAAGATGGGACAATTGATCGCCGACGGCTACGTGATGAAGGACGGCGATCTGTTCGAGCTCACCGCGAAGGGCATCACCGCGGTCGAGGAACACGCCGCCGCACTTGGCGAGAGCGACGCCACAAGCACGCCATCCTATCGCCTCATCTGACGGAGCGCGTCGCTCTCTGCGTGACGTGCGCGCAACAATTGCGAATTCGTTCGTGCGGCCCATTGCAGCCATACGACAATGGCGCATACTCGGCTCGGGCGGCGCAGCACTTTTCGATTCGAACATCACGAGATCGAGCAACCACATGCGGGATGAGGTTCCCGGCGTGATCGTTGAGACATGCGGCAGGTCAAGCCGCGTGCGGCGCCCCAAAACCAAGCGGCTCAAGCCCACGGAACTCGGGGACACATTCGACATGACACGCAACCGGACCATCGCAACGCTCTTCGCCCTCGCCACCACCGCCGTCGCATTCCAGACATCGCCCGGCTTCGCCTTCTCGCCCGAAGCGCAGCAGATGTGCTCGGGCGATGCGATGCGGCTGTGCTCCAGTGAAATCCCCGATATCCCGCGGATCACCGCCTGCATGGTGCGGAACAAGGCGCAGGTCAGCCCCGGCTGCCGCGCCGTGATGGACCGCGAGCACGCAGCCGCAGCAGCATCGCGCAAGAAGGAAGCGGCCGCGCAGTAGTCATCCATCCGGGATGTCATTCCGGGGCGGTGCGCAGCACCGAACTACGATGCGCAATTGCGCATCTGAGAATCCATTTCTCTACGTCAGTGCCGCGCGATGGATTCCGGGTTCGCGCTTCCGCCTTCGCTCTTTGAGCTTCGGCGGACAAGTCGCGCGCCCCGGAATGACCGAAGTGGCTTAATCGCCCCACTGCGCGAACGCGTCGTTGAAGGCGCGCTCGCCGGGGGCGCCCTTCTCGATCGCGATGATGGCGCGGCGCTGGTTGGCATAGACCAGGGGCACGTCGAACCAGGAACGCTCCTTCAGGAGCTGGACGTTGCGGGCGCGGTCGGCGTCGACATTGGACAGGCCGACCAGGAAGAAGCCGTCGGTGACCTTGACCGCTAGCCCTGCGAGCGGCGTGCCGCGCGCCTGCTCGTTCGACTTCATCAGGATGCCCGGCACGTTGGAGACGCTGCCGCCTGGGAAATCCTGCGGCAGGATGAAGGTCAGCTCCGCGGTGTGGCTCGCCGGCAGCGAGGAGTCGGTGTTGCGGCGGAACGACATCGTCATCTTGAACTTGCGGTCGGGAATCTCGATGTCGGCGCGCACGGCGACATCGGCCTTCTGGTTGCCCGACGCCTTGATCGGCTCGAGCCGCCACACCACCGAGCCGACATATTGCTTGCCCTTCGGATCGGACGGATCCTCGTCATAGAGCACGACCTTCTGCGCCACCGGCGCGACCGGCTGGTCGCTGGCCGAGGGCTGGCCGACTCGATCGGGGATCTTCGGCTTGCTCTGCGGCTGGGACGGATCCTTCGGCGCCTCAACCACCTGGGTCGGCGAGGACTTGAGCAGGCCGTTCGCGATCTGGACCAGCTGCTTGCCCCAGAGAATGCCGGCGCCAACCAGGATCAGCACGATGCCGACGGCGATCGCACTCTTGAACGGGAAGACGGAGCGGGCGCGCTTGGGCTTCTTGGTGTCGCGGTCGAGGACGGGGATGTGCGGGCGCGTCGACGCGGCCCGCGGCGCATAGCGCTCGGCCTCCTCGATCGACTCGTCATAGGAATAGGGCGCATCGCCGTCGCCGGCGCGGTTCTCCAGGCTCGGCTCCAGCCGGTCGAATTCTGGCGAGGGCGAGGGCACGTTGGCGTAGGTGCGGCGCGCGGCGCGATTGGCCTGCGCGGCGGCGCCGCCGAGATCGTTGACGTCGGCGGTGATGTCGCGGAAGCCACGTACGCCGGGTGCGGGCGGCAGCGGCGGCGGGGGTCCGATGTCCGGCGGGCGGCGCCCAGGCGCGCGATCGCGTCCGGCAGGTGGAGGG
>NZ_LBJZ01000168.1:0-72648 GCF_028128935.1 Bradyrhizobium sp. CCBAU 11361 | reverse complement strand
CGCCGCAGCCCGCGCGCGCGGCCTGCAACACACCCGGCGCGCTCGGGGTCGCCCGCACCGTCGAGATCGACACGACAGGCGGGCCAGGCTTCGGCTTCGAGCACTTCAAGGAACTCGACTTCCTGCGCGACAAGGAGGTGGTGTTGACCTTCGACGACGGCCCCTGGCCGAAGAACACGCCCGCCGTGCTGAAGGCGCTCGCCGATGAATGCACCACCGGCATCTTCTTCTCGATCGGCAAGCACGCGACCTACGAGCCGGAGATCCTCAAGCAGGTCTACGCGGCCGGCCACACCGTGGGCACCCACACCTGGTCGCACGCCAATCTCAACAACAAGAAGCTCACGGAAGCGCAGCGCAAGGAAGAAATCGAGAAGGGCCTTTCGGCGGTGAAGTGGGCGCTCGGCGGCATCTCGCCCTCGCCGTTCTTCCGCTTCCCGGCGCTCCAGCATCCGCCGGAGATGGTCACCTATCTCGGCAACCGCAACACGGCGATCTTCTCCTGCGACATCGACTCCTTCGACTTCAAGGCCTCCAAGCCCGAGAAAGTGGTCGAGACCGTGATGAAGAAGCTCGACGGCAAGGGCAAGGGCATCGTCCTCATGCACGACTTCCAGAAGCATACGGCAGAAGCCCTGCCCGAGCTCCTCAAGCGCCTGAAGGCAGGCGGCTACAAGGTGGTGGCGATGCGCTCCAAGTTCCCGGCGTCGACGCTGCCGGAGTACGACCAGGAGCTGCTCAAGGACATCAAGCTGCCGACGGTCAGCAACCGGCCGGTCAACAGCGTGGTGACGACGGTCTCCGAATAGCCGCGCCCTTGTCCTTCCGCATCGAAGGCTACGTCATCGTCTCCGCGGACGGCATGCTCGCCGACGCGAGCCATGTCATGCCTGACACCCTGAAGTTCGAAGGCGACAAGCTGTTCTTCGAGCAGGCGCTCGATCGCGCCGCGCTGATCGTGCACGGCCGGCACTCGCACGAGCAGCAGCCGAACTCTCCGAAGCGCAAGCGGCTGATCACGACCCGCAAGATCAAGGCGCTCACCGTCGATCCGGAGATGCCGAACGCGACATTGTGGAATCCGGATCACGCGAGCTTCGAAGAGGCCTGCGCCTTCGCCGATGTCGCCTCCGGCATGGTGGCAATCATCGGCGGTCCCGTCGTGTTCGACATGTTCATGGGCCGTTACGACACGTTCTGGCTGTCGGAGGCCCCGCATCTGCGCCTGCCCGGCGGCGAAGGCTGTTTTGTCGGCGTGCCGGAGCGGACGCCGCACGAGGTGCTGGCGTCACACGGGATGAAGCCGGGCGCGCCGTTCCTGCTCGACGCGGCGCATGACGTCACGGTGACGCCGTGGCGGCGCGGCTAGCGCAGGCCTGCCCTACGGCGTCGGCAAGTGATAGGCCAGCACACCGCGCAGCGTGTGCACTGTGCCGCCAGCGCTCAGGCTGGTCATGAAATCAGACGCCAGATCGTCCCTCGCGCCGAGATGCGTGACGCGATATTCGGCTCGGGCCGAAATGCTGTCGGTGAAGAAGCGCTCGAAGCCGCCGCCGAACGTCGCGCCGTGATATTCCCGCGTCGGAGCGGTGCCGGGAAATCCAAGAAAATTGTACGAGATCGACTGCGCGGTCGTTCCGCTGTAGCCGCCGAGCAGATAGACGAGCGTCTCCGGCGCCACGAGATAGCCGACGCGTCCGCCGACGGTCCAACCCCACTTCACCGCAGCGAGATCCGACGAGATCGCGACACCGGCTCCTCCGGCCGATGCAGTGACCTTGGCGCCGCCATTGGTCCCGGCATCGATCAGCCCGAATGCGCCGACAACCCATCTCGGCGCGATCTGGCGATCGTAGCCGATCGTGATGGTGCCGCCGACATCGGCGCCGCCGAGACCGGACGCGTTGAAATCCAGCACGCCGGCGAACGAGCCCGCGACATGGGGCGTGATGACATCGCCCCCGATGCCCGCACCGACGTAGACGCCCGTCCATGTGGGAGTCAGCACCGGCGTCGCCGATGCAGTCGCTGGTCCGCCGAACTGGCCGAAGCGATAGGCCGCGCCGATCCTGACCACATGCTCGGAGAGGTCGGTGGTCCAGACCGCGCCGAGTGGATCGACAGTCGTATTACGGCCAAGCGCGACGTAGCGGTATTCGCTGCGCAGCGAGACGTTATTGGCGAGGCGATACTCCGCGCCGGCGCCGACCGTGTAACCGTGCGACGTCAGCGCCGATTCCTGCACGGTGAACGAGGGGCCTCCGCCGAGGATCACGTAGTTGAGGTTCCAGTTGTTGATCCGCATCTCGCTGTAGCCGGCGAGGCCATAGAGCAGGATATCGGGCGTCACCAGAAATCCTGCACGGCCGCCGATCGTCCAGCTCTGGTCCAACGACGGCAGCGCAGCGCTCAGGCTCTGGCCAAAAAAAGTGCTCGTCGCACTGGCCGTCGTTCTCTGGCGCGACCAGTCGTAATCGACGAAACCGCCGACCACGAATCGCGGCGCAACCTGGACGTCAAACCCGGCGAAAGCAGACAGCCCGAGATCGGCGCCCTGCAAGCCGTCGAGATTGAACAAGTCCGGGCCGCCGCCGACCGGTGTCAGGTTTGACCGGCCGGTCGCGAAGTCGAAGCCGAGTCCAGCGCCGATGTAGAATTGGGTCCAGTTCGCCACGGGCGCGGCTAGCGGCCGCGCCTTTACGGGAAGATCGGCCGCGGAAGATTGCACGATGGCAAACGGCGGACCCAACGTTACGCCCAGAACCGCAGCCGCACGCGCAGCCACCCGTCGCCTCGAATGAACCAAGTCCGCCCCCAATCGCCCCGAACCGCGCCGGCCTATTCAACCGGACGATCGGTAGTATTCGGCTCAAACCCAGTCCGACAAGTCGGGATATACGCACACTCCAAGGCGGCCACGATTTTGTGGAAGCGCTGTGATATCAAAGCCATGATCTGTGAACGAGGGTTCACGCGAGCGGCACGCGAAGCCGCTCTGGAAGCCCGGCGGCTACACGTCCCCGTACGCCGCCTCGGCCGGGCGCGTGGTGCGGCCGTAGCCGATGATCATGCAGAGCGCCCCGATGATCGAGAGATTCTTCAGCGCGTCGACCAGCATCTTGGCGTTGTCGGGCGGCGCCAGATTCCAGAAATCGTAGAACAGCACGGTCGCGACCGCGACGTAGATGATCAGCAGCATGGCAAAGAACCGCGCGCCGAAGTTCAGCGCGATCATCAAGCCGGCGATGACCTCGAGCGCGCCGACCGCGATGGCCAGCAGTTGCGGCGTCGTCATGGCGCTCGCCGTCTCGAT
The DNA here is from genome assembly GCF_028128935.1 of Bradyrhizobium sp. CCBAU 11361. Lineage (NCBI taxonomy): Bacteria > Pseudomonadati > Pseudomonadota > Alphaproteobacteria > Hyphomicrobiales > Nitrobacteraceae > Bradyrhizobium > Bradyrhizobium sp. CCBAU 11361. The sequence goes on along the minus strand of NZ_LBJZ01000168.1, from coordinate 69,335 downwards.
CTGCTTGGCGTAAGGCGCGATGATTTCAGGCACCACGACCTTGGTGGCGATGAAATCGGCGGTCGCCTGGATGGCGAACAGCTTTGTTGCGCCCGTGTAGATGAACAGCACGGCAAACAGAATTCGCCCGAAAGTCACGAACGCTGGCATGATCGGCCTCTTGGCTCAGGCTTTCTGAAATCGGAACCTGGACGAAAGTCCCGGGCGATTATGAAGAGTCGTTCGCCGGTTTACAAACGGGGAAATGGAGAACTGCGAGTAATTCAAAGCTGGCCGCGCGCCATTCGTTGGCGCTCCCTGGCGGAATTGAACCGAGGGCGGCGCGATTGGCCACAACGATCTCGACGTCATGGCCGGGCTTGCCCCGGCCATCCACGACTTAGCTCGCCGTACAAAGAACGTGGATGCCCGGGCCTTCGCCGCGCCGAAGCGGCTTCGGCTGCGCAGGCGGGACCAGCCCGGGCATGACGAGTTCGCGGAACGTCAGGCTTACGTAAACAATGTCGGCTGCTGCCGCGCCGCGCGCTCCTGCGCTTCCACGACGGCGACTGCGGTCATGTTGAGGATGCCGCGCGCGGTCACCGAGGGGGTGAGGATGTGCGCCGGGCGCGCCGGGCCGATCAGGATCGGGCCGACGGGCAGCGCGTCCGCGAGCGACTTGATCATCTGATAGGCGACGTTGGCGGTGTCGAGGGTCGGCATGATCATGATGTTGGCCTCGCCCTCGAGCTTGGAGTGCGGCAGCACCATCCTGCGCGCAGCGGCCGAGAGCGCGGTATCGCCCTGCATCTCGCCGTCGGCCTCGATTTCCGGATGCTTGTCCTTCAGGAGCTGGGTCGCCCGCCGCATCTTGCGCGAGGATTCGGTGTCGTAGCTGCCGAAATCGGAGTGCGAGACGAAGGCGATCTTCGGCTTGATGTTGAAGCGCTGGACGTGGACCGCCGCGAGCGAGGCGATCTCGGCGAGTTCTTCCGCGCTCGGATTGGGGCGAACCTGCGTGTCGGCGATGAAGAAGGCGCCCTTGCTGGTGATCAGCAGCGCCAGCGCCGCATAGTCGCTGATGCCCGGCGAGAAGCCGACGATCTCGCGGACATGGCGCAGATGGCTCATGTAGCGGCCCTCGACGCCGCAGAGCATCGCATCCGCCTCCCCGCGCGTCACCGCGAGCGCGGCGATGACGGTATTGTTGGTGCGCACCACCGTGCGCGCCGCATCCGGCGTCACGCCGCGGCGGCCGGCGACCTCGACATAGGACTGCACGTAGGATCGGTAGCGCGGATCGTCCTCGGGATTGACGAGGTCGAAATCCTTGCCGGCCTTGATCGACAGGCCGAAGCGCTTGATGCGCGCCTCCACCACGGACGGACGACCGACCAGGATCGGCGTCGCCAGCTTCTCCTCCAGCACCACCTGCGTGGCGCGCAGCACGCGCTCGTCCTCGCCCTCGGCATAGATGACGCGCACCGGCTGAGTCTTGGCCTTGGCGAACATCGGCTTCATGACGAGGCCGGAGCGGAAGGCGAAGCGCATGAGTTGCGCGGCATATTCGTCGAAATTGGTGATGGGACGCGTCGCGACGCCCGACTCCATCGCGGCCTTCGCAACCGCCGGCGCCACGCGCAGGATCAGCCGCGGATCGAACGGGCTCGGAATCAGCGAGCCCGGACCGAAGCCACCCATCTCGCCGGTGTCGACCCCTTGCGCCACCGCATCCGACGGCGCCTCGCGGGCGAGCTGCGCGATGGCCTCGACGGCGGCGTGCTTCATCTCTTCGTTGATGGCGCTGGCGCCGACGTCGAGGGCGCCGCGGAAGATGAAGGGGAAACACAGGACGTTGTTGACCTGGTTCGGATAGTCCGAGCGGCCGGTGCAGATCATGGCGTCGGGCCGCACCTTCCGCGCTTCCTCCGGCATGATTTCGGGCGTCGGATTGGCGAGCGCCATGATGAGGGGCTTGTCGCCCATCGCCTTGGCCATCTCTGGCTTGAGCACGCCCGGTGCCGACAGCCCGATGAAGATGTCCGCGCCGCCGATGACGTCGCCGAGCGTGCGCTTGTCGGTCTTCTGCGCATAGACCGCCTTCCAGCGGTCCATCGAGGTGTTGCGGCCCTCATGCACGAGGCCGTCGATGTCGCAGACCCAGATGTTCTTGCGCTGCGCGCCCATCGACACCAGGAGATTGAGCGTCGCGATGGCCGCGGCCCCTGCCCCCGAGGCCACGATCTTGACGTCCGACAGCTTCTTGCCGTTCAGCCTGAGGCCGTTGGTGATGGCGGCGGCGACGATGATGGCGGTGCCGTGCTGGTCGTCATGGAAGACCGGGATCTTCATGCGCTCCTTCAGCCGCGCCTCGATCTCGAAGCACTCCGGCCCGCGGATGTCCTCCAGATTGATGCCACCGAAAGTCGGCTCGAGCGCCGCCACGGTCTCGACCACCCGGTCGATGGTGTCGGCGGCGATCTCGATGTCGAACACGTCGATGCCGGCAAACTTCTTGAACAGGACCGCCTTGCCCTCCATCACGGGCTTGGAGGCCAGCGGGCCGATATTGCCGAGGCCGAGCACCGCGGTGCCGTTCGAGACCACAGCAACCAGATTGGCGCGGGTGGTCAGCGTCGCGGCCTCGGCCGGGTTCTTGGCGATCTCGGTGCAGGCAGCCGCAACGCCCGGGGAATAGGCAAGCGCGAGGTCGCGCTGGTTGGCAAGCGGCTTGGTCGCCTGGATCTCGAGCTTGCCGGGGCGCGGCAGGCGATGATAGGCGAGCGCCGCCTGGTGGAGGTCATCAGAATAGGACGACATGCGGTCTTGCCTCGCGTTACCGGCCTCAAACTACGTTGTCCTGACCGGTCTGTCGCGGGTTGCGGTATTCCGGGTCATGGAAACGGGATGAAGCACGGCCGGCGCCCCGGTGGCAACATCCGATTCCGCCCCCATCAACAGGCCGCGCGGTCAAATAATTGAAAACCATAGCTTTCCCTGGACCGCCCCGGGCTTTGCGAATATGGCAGGTTGCGCAGTGCAAAACGAGCAACTGGAGCTGAGAATGAAGCGGATCCTGATCGGCCTGATCGCACTCGCCGTGCTCGGCGCGGGCGGATGGTTCGGCTTCGACCTCTATGCCAGGCATCGCGCCACCCAGGAGATCGAGGCCGTCTTCGACAAGATCCGCAGCCAGGGCGGCAAGGCAAGCCACGGCAAGGTGGCGTTCGCCGTGACAAGCAGGACGCTGACGATCGAAGACATCGCAGTCGATCCCGCCGGGCAGCCGCAGGCGCACATCAAGATCGCCGGCATCAAGGGCGTGGGCGTCCGCCAGGCCGATGAGAGCCGCTTTGCAGCCGACAGCATCGAGATCTCCAGTTTCGAGGTTGCGCTGGACGAGGTTGGCCCCGGGAAGCTGAAGACCTCCTACAAGGTCCCGCAGATGATCGTGCGGGATTACGCGGGCCCTGTTCACGCCCAGAATGCGCCGGCGTCAGGCTCCCTGATCGACTTGTACCGATGTGTGCTCGATCAGTATGCGAGCGTGACCGCATCTTCAATCGCGGCCCCGACCCTCACCGTCGCCTTCGATGCCGGCAAAGGCGCCGCCGGCAGCGGCGAGGTCGTCTATTCGGGTCTGGCGATCCAGAAGCTCGGCAAGGGCAAGGTCGACGCGATGAAGGCCGACCGCGCCACCTTCACGATCAACGTGGAGCAGGCCGGCAAGGCGGACAAGCTGACCGGCGAGATGTCCGACATCATCATCAATGAATTCGACTCGACCGCAATCGCCGCCGCCCTCGATCCGCAGAAGGCGAGCGACGACAGCTACCATCGCGTTTACGGACAAATGTCGAGCGGCACTTATGTGGCGACGTCGACGCAGGGCATGCGGATTCAGGTCGATGGCATCGCGATCGCCGATATCGCGGTCCGGCCGTCGAAATTCCGGCCGGCCGAGATTCTCGCACTGCTGCAGACCGACCGCTCCATTCAGCCGACCCCGGCGCAATCGCGCGAGATGATGGAGAAGCTCGCCGGTCTCTATGAGGGCCTTCGCGTCGGCAAGATCGAGATCGGCACCATGTCGATGACGACCCCGCAAGGGACGCCCCGGCTCAGGGCGATCAGGTACCAGGAGGGCGAGTTCGCGCTCGAAGGCCTCGATGCGCCGACGCCGCAAGGGCAAGTGAAGATGGAGCGCTTCGCGCTCAAATCACTCAGCCTCGCGAACCTGATGCGTTGGGCCGCGAGCCTCACCACTCCCGGGCAGGCGCCCTCGCCCGATCAGATGCTGGGCCTGTTTGGCGTACTCTCGGGTGCGGAGGTCAAGGGCGTGGCGGCGCCCTACAAGAACACCAAGAAGCTGGTCACGATCGACACGCTGAGCCTGGATTGGGGGCAACTGGTCGGCTCGATCCCGAGCAAGGCGCATGTGGTTGCCAAATTTGTCACGCCCACGGATCCTTCCGATCCAAGGCAGCTTCCATTGGTTCTCAGCGGGATCGACAGGCTCGCGATCGACCTCGATCTCGGCGCGGCCTGGACAGAGTCGTCCAAAGGCTTCGCTCTGACGCCCGCGACGCTCGACGTCGGAGGGATCGCCAAAGCGCAATTGCGCATCACACTTGGCAATGTCCCGCGCGAGCTCTTTTCGGCCGACCCCGCTCAGTTCATGGGTCAGGCCGCCCAGGTCGAGGCTGTCGCGCTCGAGTTCTCAGTACGCGACAATGGTCTTGTCGATTCCGCGGTGACGCAGAATGCGCGGGGGCGAAATGTCAGCCGTGACGAGGCGCGCCGGACGCTCGTCGACAGCGTCAGAGTGTACCGAGCGGACGTCGCGGCCGCCAATCCGGAGGCGGGTACGGCGGTGGATGCGATCGCAAGCTTCATCGAGACGCCGGGCCAGACGCTCGTCATCAAGCTGACGCCGCGCGCGAAGGTGCCGCTGATGCAATTGATGCAGCTCTTCAATGCCGACCCGGAGGGCACGCTGGCGCAGTTCAGGATCGAGGCGTCGACGGGCCTGTAGGCCGCGTCAGAAGCGCCCGCTCTCCCCCACCGTCATGGCCGGGCTTGTCCCGGCCTTCCACGTTCTTTGCTGCGGCATCCCAAAAACGTGGATGCCCGGGACAAGCCCGGGCATGACGAATCGTGGCGCCCTCCCCCCAAGCGGGGAGAGGCGAAGAGATCACTTCTGCGGCAGGTTCACCCGCACATGCAGCTCGCGGAGCTGCTTGGTCGTAGCTTCCGACGGTGCGCCCATCAGGAGGTCCATGGCCTGCTGGTTCATCGGGAACAGCGAGATCTCGCGCAGATTGGTGGTGCCGCAGAGCAGCATCACGATGCGGTCGACGCCCGCGGCCATGCCGCCATGCGGCGGCGCGCCGTACTGGAAGGCGCGGTACATGCCGCCGAAGCGCTCGACCACTTCCTGCTCGCCGTAACCTGCGATCTCGAACGCCTTCACCATCGCTTCCGGAACATGGTTGCGGATGCCGCCGGAGGCGATCTCGTAGCCATTGCAGGTGATGTCGTACTGGAACGCCTTGATGGTCAGCGGATCCTGGCCCTTCAGCGCCTCGAGGCCGCCCTGCGGCATCGAGAACGGGTTGTGCGAGAAGTCGACCTTCTTGTCGTCCTCGTTGTACTCGTACATCGGGAAGTCGACGATCCAGGCGAGTTCGAACCGCTCCTTGTCGGTGAGGTTCAATTCCTCGCCGACCTTGTTGCGGGCAAGACCAGAGAACTTCCAGAACTTGTCGGGATCGCCGGCGACGAAGAAGGCGGCATCGCCTTCCTTGACGCCGATCTGCGCGCGGATCGCAGCGGTGCGCTCGGGCCCGATGTTGTTCGCAAGCGGACCGGCGCCCTCGCCGCCCTCGCGCCACATGATGTAGCCAAGGCCCGGCTGGCCCTCGCCCTGCGCCCACGAATTCATGCGGTCGCAGAAGGCGCGGCTGCCGCCGCCCGGTGCCGGGATCGCCCAGACCTGGTTCTTGGGGTCTTCGAGCATGCGCGCGAACACCTTGAAGCCGGAGCCGCGGAAGTGCTCGGAGACGTCCTGCATCTCGATGGGGTTGCGCAGGTCCGGCTTGTCGCTGCCGTATTTGCGCAGCGCTTCGGCGAACGGAATCCGGCGCCAGTTCTTGCTCACCGGCTTGCCCTTGGCGAACTCCTCGAACACGCCGGTGATCACAGGCTCCATCGCCGCGAAGACGTCTTCCTGAGTCACAAAGCTCATCTCGACGTCGAGCTGGTAGAACTCGCCCGGCAGGCGGTCGGCGCGCGGGTCCTCGTCGCGGAAGCACGGCGCGATCTGGAAGTAGCGGTCGAAACCGCTCATCATCAGCAGCTGCTTGTACTGCTGCGGCGCCTGCGGCAGCGCGTAGAACTTGCCGGGATGGATGCGCGAGGGCACCAGGAAGTCGCGCGCGCCTTCCGGCGAGGACGCCGTCAGGATCGGGGTATTGAACTCGAAGAAGCCCTGCCCCTCCATCCGCCTGCGCATCGACTTGATGATTTCGACGCGCGTCATGATGTTCTGGTGCAGCTTCTCACGGCGCAAATCGAGGAAGCGGTACTTCAGGCGGATGTCTTCAGGGTATTCCTGGTCGCCGAACACCGGCAGCGGCAGGTCGCCGGCGGGGCCCAGCACCTCGATCTCGCTGACATAGATCTCGATCTTGCCGGTCGGCAGATCCTCATTGTCGGTGCCTTCGGGACGGCGGCGGACCTTGCCGTCCATCTTGACCACGAATTCCGAGCGCAGCTTTTCGGCCAGCGAGAACGCCGGCGAGTCCGGGTCGACCACGCACTGGGTCAGGCCGTAATGATCGCGCAGGTCGATGAACAGCACGCCGCCATGGTCGCGAACGCGATGGACCCAGCCCGAGAGGCGGATCGTCTCGCCAATGTTGCTCTCGCGGAGCGCGCCGCATGTATGTGACCGGTAGCGATGCATGGTCGTCCCAAAATCAGTGTCGGAGGAAGCGAATCGAACGGCTGAGGTGGCCGGTCCGAAAGTTGCGGCAGGGTTTACCCGACGAGGCCCAAGGCGGCAACCAACGGAACGGGCTGTTTTGGGCCCGGAAGGCCCATTTTGGGCCGATTGGGCCTCAAGCCTTTGCCATCGGGCGTTCCCCGCCTATCTTTACCTCCATGACCGTCCATTTCCCCTTCCAGAACTCCTATTCGGCGCTACCGGACAGCTTCTTCGCCCGCGTCGCGCCGACCCCTGTTGCTGCCCCCCGGCTGATCAAGCTGAACCGGCCCCTGGCGGTCCAGCTCGGGCTCGATCCGGACCTCTTGGAGACCCCCGAGGGCGCCGAAATCCTGGCCGGGAAGACGGTTCCTGATGGAGCCGACCCCATCGCCATGGCCTATGCCGGCCACCAGTTCGGGCAGTTCGTACCCCAGCTCGGCGACGGACGAGCGATCCTGCTCGGCGAGGTCATCGACAAAGACGGCGTCCGCCGTGACATCCAGCTCAAGGGCTCGGGCCCCACCCCGTTCTCCCGCCGCGGCGACGGCCGCGCTGCGCTCGGGCCCGTCTTACGCGAATACATCGTCAGCGAAGCGATGCACGCGCTGGGCATTCCGACCACACGCTCGCTTGCCGCCGTCGTCACCGGCGAGCACGTCATCCGCGAGACCGCGCTGCCCGGCGCGGTGCTGACCCGCGTCGCCTCGAGCCATATCCGCGTCGGCACCTTCCAGTTCTTTGCCGTCCGCCGCGATACCGACGCGATCCGCCGGCTCGCCGACCACGTCATCGCCCGCCACTACCCAGAGCTATCAGGCACCGAGCGGCCGTATCACGCGCTGCTTGCCGGCGTCGTCGCGCGCCAGGCCGAGCTCGTCGCGCGCTGGCTGCTGGTCGGCTTCATCCATGGCGTGATGAACACCGACAATTCTTCGATCTCGGGCGAGACCATCGACTACGGCCCCTGCGCCTTCATGGATGCCTACAACCCCGCGCAGGTGTTTTCCTCGATCGACGAGATGGGCCGCTACGCCTATGCCAACCAGCCGCGCATCGCGCTGTGGAACCTGACGCGGCTCGCCGAGTGCCTGCTGCCGCTGTTCGGCGAGGAGCAGGACAAGGCGGTCGAGCAGGCGCAGGAGATTCTCGGCGCATTCCCCGAGACATTCAGCAAGGCCTATCAGGCGGGCCTGCGCAAGAAGGTCGGCCTGTTCACCGAGCGCGACGGCGACGAGGCCCTGATCCAGGATCTGCTCGACGCCATGGCGAAGAACCAGGCCGACTTCACCCTCACCTTCCGCAGGCTCGGCGATGCCGCAGGCGATCCGGCCGCGGATGACGCGCGCGCAGAGTTCATGGACCCCGCAGCCTTCGATGAATGGGCCCGGCGCTGGCGCGAGCGTCTTGCGGCCGAGCCGCAATCCGCCGCCGAGCGGCAGACCGCCATGAACGCCGTCAACCCGATCTTCATCCCGCGCAACCACCGTGTCGAGGCGGTGATCCAGGCCGCGGTGAACAACGACGACTACGCGCCGTTCGAGGAATTGGTGAAGGTGCTGGCGAGGCCATACGCGGACCAGCCGGACTACGCCGCCTACGCCGACCCGCCGCTGCCGGATCAGCGGGTGTTGCAGACGTTCTGCGGGACGTGAGGGACAAGCTCGCTGCGTAGGGTGGATTAGCCGAAGGCGTAATCCACCACTTCATCTGACCAGAGGAAAGTAAAGAGGTGGATTACGCTTCGCTAATCCACCCTACAAAAGTGGCCCGGCCATCACGCACGCTCTCCAAACTCGCCTGCCAACTTGGCGTCACCGCCCCAATTCTCGGGAAATAGTCCCGCGCGGACATCGCGGTGAAAGGAGGAGTACGGCCAGTCGCGCACCATCGAGACGTGCCCGTGCTTGACGGGATTGTAATAGCAATACTCAACATGGCGCGCGTAGTCGGCCTCATCGCGAATGAGATGTTCCCAGAACTGCCGCTGCCAAATGCCCCGTTCGTTCCGTGCTGCGCGAACCGCGCTTAGTCGCTCGTTCGCTGGCAATGCTTTGGCGAAACGCGTCTTGATCAATCGCCAGCGGACGGAGAAATCAGTATCACCGGACGGCAGCTCCCAAATCGCGTGCAAATGGTCCGGCAGAACCACAAACGCATTGATCGCGAAAGGATAGGTCTCCCGCGTAGCAGCGACTGCATCTCGTAGGATTTCGATCCGGTCAGTCAGCAGAGCTTTCCGCCGGTCGAGCAGATTCACCGTAAAGAACCAACAGCCCCCAGAGGCTAATGCGCGGCGGTAGTTCGACATCACGAGTGAATAGCACAACTTGAAGTTGGCTCACAGTGGTGGATTACGCCTTCGGCTAATCCACCCTACGGCTGCCTCCTTGTGGACACGTTCTGCCCGCCGGAACCGCTGTCATCAAACTGAAACACTCGCGCTCTAACGGGCTGGCAGGTTGCCGGAGGCGACCAACCTCCAACAGCCCTGACAGCGTGCCATGCCCTTCAAGTTCATCCACATCACCGACACGCATCTCGCGAACCCCGGACTGAAGCTCTACGGCCTCGATCCGCGCGCCCGTCTGGACGCGGCGATTGCCGACATCAACAAGCACCAGTCCGACGCTGCCTTCGCGGTGGTGACCGGCGACCTCACCCATTGGGGCGAGCCTGAATCCTACGCCAATTTCGCTGACGCGATGGCCGCGCTGAAGATGCCCTACATCGCCATGGTCGGTAACCACGACAAGCGCGTGGCCTGCCTCGACGGCCTGAAGGCCGCGCCGCGCGATCCGAATGGCTTCGTGCAGGGTACACGCACCACCGAGCACGGCCTGTTCGTCTTCCTGGACACGCTGGACGAGACCAGCCACGCCGGCGAGATGTGCGCCAAGCGCCTCGGCTGGCTCGCGAGCACGCTGGCCGCAGCGCCGGCCGACATGCCTTTCGTCGTCTTCATGCATCATCCGCCCTTCCCGGTCGGCGTCCACGCGATGGACGAGATCTCGCTGGCACAGAGCGCGGAGTTCGCCGAGGTGATCGCGCCCTATCGCTCGCGCATCCGCCACCTCTTCTTCGGCCATGTGCACCGGCCGATCTTCGGCAGCTACGGCAAGATCCCGTTCTCGACCCTTCGCGGTACCAACCACCAGGTCTGGTTCGAGCTCGACGCTGCCGCGACCGATCATCTCGCCAGCCATGAGCCGCCGGCCTATGGCGTGGTGCTGATCGACGGCGAGAACCTGGTCGTGCACAGTCACGACTTCCTCGACCAGAGTCTGCGCTTCCCCTTCGCCGCACCGGCGGGGATGGACGACCGCGACTATGCGCTCAACTTCTCGGCGCGGTGAGATGAGCCTCGCTGAACCCGCGGCTCTCCCGGTCGCGGCGACTGCGCCGCCGCGCCTGCTTCTCCTGAGGCGGTTCTCCGCCCGCTTCAAAGCCTCGCTACCGGCCTATCTCCTGCTGCTGCCCTCGCTGATCTTCCTCGCGCTGTTCACCTACGGCGCGATGGGTCGCGTCATCGTCGACGCGCTGTATCAGCGCGCCACGCCCAAGGCGCCGGTCCGTTTCGTCGGCTTTGAGAACATCAACGCGGTGCTCGCCGACCCCGCCTTCACCGGCGCGGTGGTCAACAATCTCGTCTATGCAGTCGGCACGGCGATCCCGAGCATCGGCCTGGCGCTCTTGTTTGCGCTGGCGCTGTCGCGCACCAACGCCGTGAACAGCGTGCTGCGCGCCGCGCTGTTCCTGCCGGTGCTGATCCCGATGGTCGCAGCGTCCGCACTGTTCCTGTTCATCTTCCTGCCGAATGTCGGCCTGCTCGACTATTACATCGGCCGCCTGCTGCCGGTGCTGCCGAATTGGCTCGGCGATTCCGACATCGCGCTCTACGCGATCATGGTCATCACCATCTGGAAGAACGCCGGCTACTACATGCTGTTCTTCCTGGCTGGACTCCAGGCCGTGCCGGAGGACGTGATGGAAGCCGCCCATCTCGACGGCGCGGGACCATGGCAGCGCCTGCGCCACATCATCCTCCCCGAGCTCAAGCCCACCTTCCTGTTCGTCACCGTGATCGCGACCCTCAACGCAGTGACGCAGGTCGACCATGTCTTCGTCATGACCAAGGGCGGGCCGTCCAACGCGACCAATCTCGTGCTGTTCTACATCTATCAGCAGGCCGTCGAGCACTACGACATCGGCAAGGCATCGGCGGCCACGTTGCTGACGCTCGCCGCGCTGATGGGCCTCACCGCGCTCTCGTTCCGGACGATGGCGAACCGGGAGGGCGGGCCATGAAATTGATCGACCGGCTGTTCAAGGATGCCCCGCTCGCCACCAGGGGCGAGATCACGCCGAAGCTCGGCTTTGCGCTGACCGTGCTGCTCGCGATCATCTGGCTCATCCCCTTTCTCTGGATGGGCGTTGCGACGCTGCGCCCTGCCTCGGACGGGATCAACGCCATGGCCGAGCTGATGCCGAGCCTGAAGCCGACGCTCGACAATGTCAGGGATGCCTGGGAGATCGGTGACTTCCCGCGCTACGCTCTCAACACCACCATCATCTGCACCGGCATCCTGCTGGTGCAGTTCGTGACGATCACGCTGGCCGGCTTTGCCTTTGCGCGGCTCGAATTCGCCGGCAAGACGCTGATCTTCTATCTGTTCCTGATGCAGCTCATGCTGGTGCCGGTGCTGCTGATCGTGCCGAATTTGAGCCTCGTCGCACAGCTCGGCCTTTACGACACGCTGACCGGCGTGATGATGCCGTTCTTCGCCTCCGCCTTCGGCACCTTCCTGATGCGCCAGGCCTTCGAGGCGATTCCGACCGAGCTCGAAGACGCCGCCCTGATCGACGGCGCCAGCCTGTTCCAGCGCATCCGCCACATTTACGTGCCGCTGTCGATGCCGAGCTTTTCCGCCTTCGCGATCATCTCGGTCACCAGCCATTGGAACGACTTCCTGTGGCCGCTGATGGTGATCAACTCGCCGGACAAGCGGCCGCTCACGGTCGGTCTGTCCGTCTTCACCGCGACGGCGGAAGGCACCCAGGCCTGGGGCACCATCGCCGCCGGCACGCTGATGGTGATCGCGCCGCTGCTGGTCACCTTCCTGATCTTCCAGAAGCGCTTCATCAGCTCTTTCGTCACCTCAGGCATCAAATAGGAGATTTTTCGATGCTGTTTTCCCGCAGGCTCATGCTCGGCCTCGCCATGGCAGGCGCCCTCGCCTTCCCGGCGCTGGCCGAAGGTCCGACCGAGATCGACCTGTTCTTCCCCGTCCCCGTCGACGGCAAGCTCGCCCGCGACATGGGCACCCTGATCAAGGAGTTCAACGAGACCCATCCCGCCATCAAGGCGACCGCGGTCTACACCGGCTCCTATGACGACACGCTGATCAAGACGCGCGCCGCGATCAAGGCAGGCAAGCCGCCCTCCGCCGTGATCATGTCGGCGAACTTCCTCCTGGACATGCAGATCGAGAACGAGCTCACCAATCTCGACTCCCTGATTGCCGCCGACGGCACCACCAAGGAACAATTCCTGGGCCAGTTCTTCCCGGCGCTCCAGGGCAACGCGGTGATCAACCGCTCGGTCTATGGCGTGCCCTTCCACAATTCGACGCCGCTGCTCTACATCAACGCCGACAAGGCCAAGGAAGCCGGCCTCGATCCGAACAAGCCGCCGCAGACCTGGGCCGAGCTGACCGACTGGGCCAAGAAGCTGACGAAGCGCGAGGGCGACAAGGTGACCCAATGGGGCATCGCGATCCCCTGCGCCTACGACTATTGCGGCTGGATGATGGAAACGCTCACCATGAGCAATGGCGGGCGCTACTACAACGAGGAGTTCGGCGGCGAGGTCTATTACGACACGCCCTCGATGCTCGGCGCGCTGACCTGGTGGAACGACCTCGTCAGCAAGCACAAGGTGCATCCGCCCGGCGCGACGCCCGGTCCGGCCGTCAGCACCTCCTTCATCTCCGGCAACGCCGCGATGATCATGCTGTCCACGGGCTCGCTGACCTATGTGCGCGCCAACGCCAAGTTCGCCTACAAGGTCGCCTTCATCCCGCGCAACGTCCGCAACGCCGTGCCGATCGGCGGCGCCTCGCTGATCGTTCCGGCCGGTCTCGAAGCCGACAAGCAAAAGGCTGCCTGGACGCTGATCAAGTGGATGACCTCGCCCGAGAAGAGCGCCTGGTGGAGCCGCGCCACCGGCTATTTCGCGCCCAACATGGCCGCCTACAAGACGCCTGACATGGTCGAGTTCCTGAGCAAGAACCCGGACGCCAAGACAGCCGTCGAGCAGCTCGACGTCGCCAAGCCCTGGTTCGCGACCTACAAGACCGTGCCGGTGCGCAAGAACCTCGAGGACGAGGTGATGCTGGTCCTCAACGGCAAGAAGCAGCCGAAGGAGGCCCTCATCGCTGCCCAGAAGGCCGCCGACGAGACGCTCAAGCCGTACAACGCGGAAACGTCGCTGAAGCTGCCGTAAGGGGCTTCGCGGCTTCGTAGGGTGGATTAGCCCGCGGCTGCGCGAAGCGCATCCGCGGGCGTAATCCACCGCTTCTGGCCCCGCGGATATCGACAGTGGTGGGTTACGCCGAGCGAACTGCGCTTCGCGCAGTCGCAGGGCTAACCCACCCTACGATTACTCAGATCGTCACCACGATCTTGCCGAACTGATCGTTCGACTCGAGGAAGCGATGCGCCTCGACGATCTCCTCGAACCGGAACGTCCCGGCGATGATCGGCTTCAACGTGCCGTCCGATAGACCCTTGAGGATGAACGCCTTCGCCCGCTCAAGGCGCGCGGGGTCGCGGATGATCTCGTGCACGAGATAGCCGCGCAGGACTAGGCTCTTGGTCAACACGTTGAAGAGCGGAAACGGTGTCGGCTCGGGGCTCAGCCCGCCATACTCGATCAAGATTCCACCCCGTGACATCGCCGCAGTCAGCGGCTCGAACGCGGGACCGCCGACGGCGTCAAAGACCACGCGGACGCCGTCTGGACCGGCGATCTCCGCGAGCCGCGCTCCGATGTCCTCTTCCTCCGAGGCTATCACGTGCGCGGCGCCGGCATCGCGCAAGGCGCGCCGCTTGGTCGAGGTCCGCGTTAGTGCAACCGGGACAGCGCCGATCCGGTTCGCGATCTGGATGGCCGCAAGCCCGACGCTGCTCGATGCAGCCGTGATGGCGACGACGTCCCCTCGTCCAACTCCGGCGATGTCGACCAGCGCGCCGTAGGCCGTCAGATATTGCATCCACACTGCAGCCGCGACCTCGAAGCCAAGCTCGGGCGGATGCATCACGACGAGATCGGCCGGAAACGTCGCAAGCTCGGCATAGGCCGGCCATCGCACCATCGACAGCGGCGGCACGATGCTCACGGTGTCATCAGGCGCAAAGCCGGCCACGCCTTCGCCGACAACCTCAACGGTGCCTGCCGCCTCCAGACCAAGGCCGGACGGAAATTTCGCGGACTCGATATACGTGCCTCTCCGCAATAGCGCCTCCGCGCGGTTGAGACCGAGCGCCCTGACCCGGATCTGAACCTCGCCCGTTGCCGGCGGTGGAACGTCGACGGTCTCGATGCGCAGCACTTCGGGACCGCCATGCCGATGAAAGCGAACGGCGCGGGTCATGGATAACACTCCAAATCAGTTGAACTGAATGGAGCTATGCCGGACCCGTGGAAGCGGATAAATCACCCAAACAAGCGAACAGTCGAAACCAGGAGTTTTCAATATGGACCGCCTGACCAGCATGGCCGTGTTCGTCAGGGCCGTCGAACTTGGCTCGTTTGCGGCTGCGGCCGATGCCTTCGAGATGTCGGGACCGATGGTCGGCAAGCATATCCGCTTCCTTGAGGAGCGCCTCGGCGTGCGCCTCCTCAACCGCACCACGCGTCGCCAGAGCCCGACCGAAGCTGGCCAGGCCTATTACGAGCGCTGCCGTGCGGTGCTCAGCGAGGCCGAAGCTGCCGACGCCGCCGTGTTCGACGAGCTATCCGAACCGCGCGGCAAGCTGCGCGTGACCATGCCCGCCCTGCTGGGACGGCACTGCGTCGCTCCCCTGCTGATGAAGCTTGCACGCAGATATCCGCATCTCGAACTCGATCTGTCCTTCGGCGATCCGATCGCTGACATCGTCGGAGCCGGCTACGATCTTGCGATCCGGACCGGCGATCTCGACGACGAATCCGGCCTGACCGCGCGGCGCATCGCTCGCCAGCGAATGGTGGTGTGCGGCGCGCGGTCCTATTTGCGCGCCCATGGCAAGCCGAAATCGATCGACGATCTCGCCGCCCACCAGGCGATCATCTATCGCCGCTCCGGGCGCGTCCGGCCCTGGCTGTTTCCGCCGCGGGACGGCCAGTCCCCGCACGAGATCATGCCCGCCGGCAGGCTGAGACTCGATGATCTCGAGGCGATCGCGGATGCCGCGACACAGGGCATGGGGCTCGCCTGGCTACCCTACTGGCTGGTCCGCGAACGCCTCAACAACGGCGCGCTGGTCGGTCTCTTCGGCGGCCAGCCGGAATTCCTGTACGACTGCCACGCCCTGTGGCCACGGTCGCCACGGATGCCGTTAAAGGTCCGCGCTGCCGTGGACGCCCTCGCCGCCGCCTTGCCGAACCTGATGACGTGATGGCGGTCGTCCGCGCCATTAACCCCCCGTCCACCATCCGGCCCGGCCCGCCGCCGGTAACCACGACAATTAACAGACCCTCAACGCACTCCCGACAAGTCTAACGGTTCTGTCGGGGGATTTTGCCGTGGATCTGTTGGTTTTCGAGTTCCTGGGACTGGCCTTGGTCGCCATGTGCGTGGTCGTGGTGGCGCTGCCTTGCGCCCGCAAATCCTCGAACCGGGTCCGCTACGAATAGGAATTTCGTCGGAAACAGGCGATTCCGGCCCGATGCAAGGCTCGAATTCGCTTAGAGCCCCTTGACATCACAGCGCTTTCGGCAGAACGGCTGATATCAAGTGTCATGGGCCGTTCATGGATTTGATTACCACCACCGCTGACCTCGCGGCTGCCTGCAGCCGGTTGGCCAAGCACCCCGTCATTACAGTCGATACCGAGTTCCTGCGCGAAACCACCTATTACCCGCTGTTGTGCGTGGTGCAGATGGCCAGCCCCGAGGAAGCGATCGTCATCGACACCCTCGCCGAGGGCATCGACCTCAAGCCGTTCTTCGAGCTGATGGGCAACGAGGGCGTGCTGAAGGTGTTCCATGCCGCGCGGCAGGACATCGAGATCATCTGGCACCAGGCCAACATCATTCCGCACCCGGTGTTCGACACGCAGGTCGCGGCCATGGTGCTCGGCTATGGCGACAGCATCGCCTATGACGCGCTGGTCGAGAAGGTCACCGGCCACCGCCCGGACAAGACCCATCGCTTCACCGACTGGTCGCGCCGGCCGCTGACCAAGGAGCAGATGCACTACGCGGTGTCCGACGTCACCCATCTGCGCGACGTGTTCGCGGCCCTCGATGCCGACCTGAAGAAGCGCCGCCGCAGCGAATGGGTCTCGATCGAGATGGAGGTTCTGACCTCGCCCCGCACCTACGACTTCCACCCCGAGCGCGCCTGGGAGCGGCTGAAGACGCGGGTGCGCAAGCCGAAGGATCTCGCGGTGCTGATGGAGGTCGCGGCCTGGCGCGAGCAGGAGGCGCAGAGCCGCGACGTGCCGCGCGGCCGCGTGCTGCGCGATGAAGCCATCAGCGATATCGCAACGCATGCGCCGAATACGCTGGAGAAGCTCGCCCATCTGCGCTCCGTGCCGAAGGGTTTTGAGAAATCCAAATGGGGCGCGGACATCGTCGCTGCGGTCGAGCGCGGCTTGGCGCGGGATCACTCCACGCTGCCGAAGCTGGAGAAGCCCCGCAACAATTCGAACGGTGCAGCCATCGTCGAGCTCTTGAAGGTCCTGCTGCGGATGACTGCGGAACGCCATGCGGTCGCCAGCAAGGTGATCGCGACCGTCGACGATCTCGAGGAGATCGCAGCCAGTGACGAGGCCGACGTGCCGGCGCTACGCGGCTGGCGCCGCGAGCTGTTCGGCGATGCCGCACTGAAGCTCAAGCGCGGCGAGCTGGCGCTGGCGATCGAGAAAGGCCGCGTGATCGGGGTCCAGCGGGCTTAGGCGCGTGGTCCCTCCCAGTGTCGTCCCGGCGAAGGCCGGGACCCATAACCCCAGGGAGGGATTTGGCGAAGACTCGTCGTTCGGTACCCTACCCACGCTCACTCGACAGCTCACGCGGTATGGGTCCCGGCCTTCGCCGGGACGACACCGAATTTGTGGCATGTCGCTTCGTCCAAAGCTGACGCGACTTGCTCTACGCCGGCGTCAGCTTCGCCACTTCCGCCTTCATGTCGTTCAGCACGCCCGATATCGCCGCCACCAGCTCGTCGATCTGGCTCTTCGTGACGATCAGCGGCGGGCAGATGGCGATGGCATCGAGCATGTTGCGGGAGATCACACCGCGCTCCTGGAGCATGCGGCTGGCAATGCCGCCGACGGCGCCGGGTGTCGCTGCTGCCGTCTTGCGCTGCTTGTCGATCACGAGCTCGAGCGCTGCGATCATGCCGACGCCGCGGACCTCGCCGACCAGCGGGTGGCTGGCAAGCTCACGCAGCTTGCCCTGCATGTAGGCGCCGAGTTCGGCGGCATGCGCAACCAGGCCGCGCTCCTCGATGATCTTCAGGTTTTCCAGCGCAATGGCCGAGCCGACGGGATGACCGCCCGCGGTGAAACCGTGGCCGAGCACGCCGATCTTGTTGCTCTCGTCCGCGATCGGCTCGAACATGCGGTCGTTCAGAATGATCGCCGACAGCGGGAAATAGCTCGACGTGATCTGCTTGGAGACAACGATCGCGTCCGGCTTGATGCCATATGTCTCGCAGCCGAACATCTTGCCGGTGCGGCCGAAGCCGCAGATCACCTCGTCGGCGACCAGCAGGATGTCGTACTTCTTCAAGACCGCCTGGATCTTGTCCCAATAGGTCGCCGGCGGCACGATGACGCCGCCCGCCCCCATCACCGGCTCGCCGAAGAAGGCTGCGATCGTATCCGGCCCCTCCTTCTGGATCAGCGCGTCTAGCTCCTCGGCCCGGCGCGTGGCAAACGCCTCCTCGCTCTCGCCGGGGGCGCCGTCCTTGTAGAAGTGCGGCGAGCCCGTGTGCAGGATGTTCGGCAGCGGCAGGTCGAACGAGCGGTGATTGTTCGGCAGGCCCGTGAGGCTGGCCGATGCGATGGTGACGCCGTGATAGGCGCGCAGGCGGCTGATCACCTTCTTGCGCTGCGGCTGGCCGAGCGCATTGGAGCGATAGGCGATCAGCTTCAGGACGGTGTCGTTCGCCTCCGAGCCGGAATTGGTGAAGAACACCTTGCTCATCGGCACCGGCGCGAGCGCCACCAGCTTCTCGGCGAGGTCGATCGAGGGCCCGTGCGATTTGGCGGAGAACGTGTGGTAGAACGGCAGCGCCTGCATCTGCTTGTGCGCGGCCTCGACCAGGCGCTTCTCGTTGAAGCCGAGCCCGACGCTCCACAGGCCCGCCATCGCCTCGAAATAGCGTTTGCCCGATGCGTCAAAGACGTAAGGGCCCTCGCCGCGCTCGATCACCAGGGGACCGGCCTGCTGATGGGTGCGCGCGTTGGTGTAGGGATGGAGCTGGTAGGCCACATCCCGGGCCTCTTGCGAATTCGGCAGCATGGACATTTGCGAAAGATCCTCAAGGTCGCCACATCGCCGGCGCGGCCAGCGTCATCACTTGGCTATTGCGAGAATGCAGAACTTGCAACGCCAATTCGTCGGCAGCAAGCGCTCAGCAGCGTTGCACAAAGCCGCACACGGAACAGCTCTCAGGCTGCGCTGTCGTCATCACCCTCGTCGGCGGCAGCAGCGGCTTCCCGCACCTCCACCAGCGCCATCGAGAGCAGATAGACCGTCGTGGGCAAGCCGACGCGGCGCGCCGTCTCGACAGCCCGCGACAGGTCGCTTGCCAGCTCCTTGAGCTCGTCTCCCCGTGACAATGTCCCACCCCATCCATCCGTCGATCGCGGCCGCCTACACCGCGACGGCGCCGCTGCTTCTGATCAGTTCGGCGCTGGGTTGGATTGTAGCAAAGTTGGCGACGACATTCACTACCGCATGCTTGTAGGCCGCGGCATCGCCCGCGCCCGGCTGGCGGCAGGCCACGGCGTCCGCCACCACCTGATAATGATGGCTGCGGTGAAACCCGTCGACGGCGGTGGCGAGGATGGTCTCGTCCAGGGAGAAGCCGATCAGGACGCAGCGCACATTGCGGATATTGGACATGTAATCCACAAACCGCGCCGAGCTGTAGGCCGAGGGCAGCGGGTGCTCGAACGTCATCTCGCCGGGCCGCGGCTTGGTCTCGGCGATCCAATCCGTCAGCCTGGATGCCGGATTGAACCAGGCCGCCTGGGCGATGCGCTTCAGATGCATCACCGGCCAGAGATTGTCGCGCCACAGCGTCAGGAGTTCCAGGCAGCGCGCGGTGGCGGCCTCGCCGTCGAGGATGACATGGCGACGCCCGGGGGTCAGATATTCGACCTGGAGATCCGCGCAGACCAGGATGGGCGGATTATCGTTGATGGAAGCCAGCATTGTCTTGCGCAGAGCTGCACCAGTTTCAGCGATCGGCGAGCGCGAGGTCCCGCAGCGGCGAGGTCACCGCCCGCCCGGCGGAGGCATCGAGCACGCCCGGCCGGTCCCAATCGCCCTCGGGACGGATGATCACGTAAGGATCGCTGTCCAGCGTGATGGCGTCCGGCCCCGGCTCGATCTCCAGCAGCATTTCCGTGTAGGAAAAATCCGAGAAGGTGATCTTGCGATTGTGGCCGAGCGGCTTGGCGCCGAAATGGGCCCAGAAATCGACCAGCCGGTCCTGCGCCTGGCCGTAGATCTTGCGAAACCCCTTGCGCTTCACATAGTCGACGCTCGCCTGCACCAGCTTGAACGAGACGCGCGAGCGCCGATATTGATGCCGCACAGCGAGCCGCTCCACCTTGGCGAAATCGCCGAAGAAACGCACCCGCAGACAGCCCGCAGGCTCGTTGCCGACAAAGCCGATGAAATGCGCGGCCACCATGTCGTTGCCGTCGAACTCCTCTTCGAACGGGCAATCCTGTTCGGCGAGATAGACCGCCGAGCGGATCGCGGTGACAAGCATGAGATCGTTGGGATCGCGCGCAAGGCGGATGGTGACGGCGCGGGAGTCGGGCTTCGCGAGAGGAATCCTAGTACCGTGCATCTGAAACACTCCTTGCTTGGATGATCGCGCCCGGCATGCGCATTGGGTGCCGGTGCCATGGACGCTCGTAGCACCACAGGTCGGGTTGGAAGCTCGGGACCGGCTCGAAGCCGGTCGCCCTCATGATGTCGCGTCCGGCCACGGTTGACGGCTGCGCATAGCAATCCGCGCCGCGAAATCTTAGCTGTCGCAGGTGGGCCGCGGCCTTGCCGAGACCAGCGATGCCGCGGCCCGTCGCCGCAATCGCCCAGATGTAGATGGCAGCAACCTCCTCCTTCGCGGAGGCAAGATAGTGCGTCTCCGGCGCGGTGAGACATATCTCGTCGAGCAACAACGCATCGTGCCCGCGGTCGCTCAGAAACAGGAAGGCCATGCCACCGACCAGCTTGCCGTTCCGGCTGAAAGTCAGGATGCTTTGAGGATCCAAAGTGAAGTATTTTGCAAGCTCTGCCGTCCCGATCTGCACGCCGGGCACCAGCCGGCGCGCCATCTCGGAAAGCGCGGCAATTTCAGAAAATTGCGCACAACGGACATCGACGTCCGAACTGAGCGGCAGCGCGTCGAAATCATGCCTTGCGGCAAAGGAGCCCCTTTCCATACCCTGATCGCCCTTCTATCGTTTGCGGCTTTCGTGCCCCGCTATGTCGAGCTTAGCGGTAGGGGATCAGGAGTATGCAGCAGTTATTGCACCGGGGTGCTGCGATGTTGCAGCACCGTGAAGAAGCCCTGGACGCATCCTGGGACGATTTGAAACTATTTCTAGCGTGCGCAAAATATAAAAGTTTTCGCAACGCCGCCGAAGAACTCGGCCTCACCTCAACGACGCTGATGCGCCGGATCGATCGACTCGAAGAGAGCATCGGCTGCAAGCTGTTCCTGCGCGACCAGAGCGGGCTCACGCTCAGCGACGAAGGCACCGCGATGATTGCCGACGTCGCGCATATGGAGCGTCACGCCTTCAACGTCTTCCGGCGCGCATCGCGCTCGTCGAACGATACGTCGGGCACCGTGCGCGTCGCAGTGACGGAAGGCCCCGGCAATTTCTGGATCCTGCCGCGGCTGATCGATTTCCAGAAAACCTATCGCAAGATCACCGTCGATCTGCGCTGCGCGATGGAGCAGGCCGACGTCGCGCGGCTCGAGTCCGATATCGCGATCCAGCTCGAGCCGCCGACCAACCCCGATCTGATCGTCGCAAAGCTCGGCCGTCTCCACATCTACCCCTTCGTCTCCAAGGAGTACGAAAGCCTCTACGGCCTGCCGACGACGCTCGCCGAATTGAAGAACCACCGCATCATCAAGCAGAGTGCGCCGCAGGTCGACGACGGGGCCTACGCCCGCGTGCTCGGGCTCAAATCGCTCGAGGGCATCGTCGGCATCAAGACCAACTCCTCGGTCGGCGTACTCTACGCGGTCGAGCGCGGCGCCGGCATCGGCTTCCTGCCGACGGTGTCGATCGCGCTCGGCGCACCGTTCATTGCCGTCGATCTCGGCGTGAGCCACCACGCCGACCTCTGGCT
The DNA here is from genome assembly GCF_028128935.1 of Bradyrhizobium sp. CCBAU 11361. Taxonomy (NCBI): domain Bacteria; kingdom Pseudomonadati; phylum Pseudomonadota; class Alphaproteobacteria; order Hyphomicrobiales; family Nitrobacteraceae; genus Bradyrhizobium; species Bradyrhizobium sp. CCBAU 11361. Next base: position 47,553 of record NZ_LBJZ01000168.1, on the reverse strand, counting down.
CACCTATCACAAGGAGTTTCGCGACTCCGAGCGCCACAAGATCGTGATCGACTGGCTGAAGAAGATCTTCGATCCCAGGACTTATCCCTGCTTCCGCGACGAGTTCATCCATCCGAACGCGCTGGTGCCGATGATGACGGCCGCGCGCGAAGGCTTTGGGCTCACCGGTTACATCGCAGCGACGCCGACGTAAGCGCGGCGCTCACCACCGATACTCGAAGCCGACCGTGCCCTGGTGCGAGGTGAGCTCGTTGCGGAACTTGCCGTCGTAATTGATGTAGAGCCGCGCGGTGTTGGTCAGGCTGAGCGAGGCGGAGGCGCCGGCATCCATGCCGTAGCGGCTCTCGCCGATGCCGGGCACGACGATGCTCGCGGTCCCCAGGCTGACCTGGACCGAGCCGAGGTTCTGGTAGAAATTGTCGACGAACTTGCCGTAGGCCGAGAGATCCAGAATCTTTTGGCCGAAGATGAAGTAGCGCCCGACCTCGGCCCCGATCATGACACGCGCGCGCGAGAGCGCCGTCGAGCCGACGTTGAGCGGATCGAGGCCACCGGCCTCCTGGTACGCCGCACTGGTGGCGCGGACATATTCGAGCGCGCCCTTGGGCACGACGCGCATCTGATCCTTGGTCCAGTAGTAGCTGATCTCCGTCAGTGCGCCGTCGACCGCGGCATGATAGCCGGCGGTGGCAAGGCCAAAGCCGGTGTCCCGGCTGGAACGGACCTTGCCGAAACCGTGCACCACTGCGAACGCCCAGGTCCACGGACCCTTGTCGATGGAGCCGTTGAAGCCGACCTGGGTCAAATCGAGCGTTGCCGACTGGAGCGCGAGCGGCACGTCGATATCGGTGTGGCTCTGGTCGACGGAGAAGCCGATGTTGACGCCCGGCGCAAGCCGCGCACCGAAGCCGGCGACGCCGCCAACGGTCTTGCGCTTGTCGCCGACGAAATCGCCCTGCGCATCGGTCCGGACCGAGATGCCATACCCCTCGAACCAGGTGCGGTAACGCGGATCCTCCGTGCTCTCGGACGCGCCGCCACCGCCGGAATTGGTACGCAGCGATCGGTCGATGCCGCCCGAGGCCCGGTTGCCGAGCCGCTCCAGGAAGTTCGATCCGAGATCGAGCGTGGTCGCACTCGGTACCGGAATGGGAGTCGGTGATGGTATTGGCGTGGGTGTCGGCGTGGGCGTCGGGCTCTGTGCAAAGCCTGGCGTGGCCGCCGACATCATCGCGACGAACGCAACAACCATCGCAATCGCAACCCGGCGGACGCAGTCCAAACCGGTCGTCTGCCGTGTCCCGGAGGGCTGCGATGGGCAGCTCATGACCACAAATCCCGAAGCAAAATGGCGGCGCGCAAAAATGCAACACGAGCGGCGCACGCGTGCGGCGATTTGTGCTGAACTGCCACGGAGGGTCAACCGTTTGGCCCCCCATGGCCGAGGCGATTGCCCCTGATTGTGGTTCCGCGGCCACAGGTCGGAAATTGCAGACGGACACTTCCGATTGGGGTCTTGAAATTTGCGCGCGACTTGCTAATGCGCGATTTTCGTGTTGCAATATCGGACACAATCGGAATTGGCCGCTCGACTGTGCGTTTCGCGACATTGAGATTCAAGACTCGAACAGACTTCCGGAAGCCCGTTTGTGGCGTGGCACGCGAAAAGCGGCCGCGTCTTTTTTTTATCTAGCGGAGGAGACTAGCGATGCCGCAAAAGGGCACCGTCAAATGGTTCAACCCGACCAAGGGCTATGGGTTCATCAAGCCGAACGGCAGCGACAAGGACGTGTTCGTCCACATCTCCGCCGTCGAGCGCGCCGGACTCTCCACCCTCAATGAGAACCAGGTGGTTGAATACGACCTCGTGGAGAACCGCGGAAAATCATCCGCGGAGAACCTCAAGGTCTCCTGATCTCTCGTCTCACACGCGAGACATCACGACGTTGCCCCCGGCTCCGCCGGGGGATTTTGTTTGTGACGACGAAACGCGCGGCGCCTCAGCGCACCACGGGCGAAACCAGGAAATTCTCCGACGGCCCACTTCCCGCCGTCTTGCAGACATCGCCCTCGATCTGGACCTTGCCGATCGCCAGCAGCCGCAGCGCTTCCGGATAGATGCGGTGCTCGACTTCGAGGATGCGCTCCGACAGCGTGTCCGCAGTATCATGGTCGCTGACGGGAACCGCGCCCTGCATCACGATCGGGCCGGCATCAGTCTCGGGGATGACGAAGTGCACCGTCGCGCCAGACAGTTTCACGCCGGCGCGCAGCGCCTGGCCGTGCGGGTCGAGGCCGGGAAACGACGGCAGCAGCGAGGGATGGATGTTGAGCATCCGCCCGTACCAGGACTTGGTGAATTCGGCCGTAAACAGGCGCATGAAGCCGCCGAGACAGATCAGCTCGATGCCGTGCTGATCGAGCGCGGCCTGCAGCACCGCCTCGAAGCCGGCGCGGTCCTTGCCGAACGGCTTGCTCTCGATCACCAAGGTCTTTACGCCGCCCGCTCTGGCCCGTTCGAGCCCGAGCGCGTCGGCCTTGTTCGAGATCACGAGCGAAATCTCCGCCGGAAAATCCGGCGCGGCGGCAGCCCTGATCAGGGCCGACATGTTGGAGCCGCGGCCGGAGATCAGGATGGCGACGCGGCGCTTCATCACAGCGCCAGGTCGAGGTGGCCGTTATAGACGACACGGTGCTCGCCCTCGGCCGGGATCACGGTGCCGAGCTGCGCCACGGTCTCGCCGGCGTCGGCGAAGACCTCGATCACCTTGTCGACCTTGTCCGGCTCGACGATCGCTATCATGCCGATGCCGCAGTTGAAGGTACGCAGCATTTCGAGCTCGGCGATGCCGGCCTGCGCGGCCAGCCATTTGAACACCGGCAGCACCGGCAGGCGTTCCAGATCGATGCCGACGCCAAGATTCTTCGGCAGCACGCGCGGAATGTTGTCGGTGAAGCCGCCGCCGGTGATGTGGGCGAGGCCCTTCACTGCGCCGGTCTCGCGGATCGCGCGCAGGCAGGATTTGACGTAGAGCCGCGTCGGCGTCAGCAGCGCGCCGCCGAGCGTCATGACGGGCGCGAACGGCGCCGGTGCCCCGAAGCCGAGGCCGGACTGCTCGACGATCTTGCGCACCAGCGAGAAACCGTTGGAATGCACGCCCGACGAGGCGAGACCGATCACGGCGTCTCCGGCGGCGATGTCCTTGCGCGGCAACAGTGTACCGCGCTCAGCGGCGCCGACGGCAAAGCCGCCGAGGTCATAGTCGCCGTCCTTGTAGAGGCCGGGCATCTCGGCGGTTTCGCCGCCGATCAGGGCGCAGCCGGATTCCCGGCAGCCTTCGGCGACGCCGGCGACGATCGCGGCCGTCGCCTCCGGGTCGAGCTTGCCGCAGGCGAAATAGTCGAGAAAAAACAGCGGCTCGGCGCCCTGCACCACGAGGTCGTTGACGCTCATGGCGACGAGGTCGATGCCGATCCCGCCATGCAGGCCGGTCTCGATCGCGATCTTGACCTTGGTTCCGACGCCGTCGGTGGCGGCGACCAGGACGGGATCCCTAAAACCGGCCGCCTTGAGGTCGAACAGGCCGCCAAAGCCGCCGATCTCGGCGTCGGCGCCGGGCCGCGCGGTGGCGCGCACCATCGGCTTGATCAGATCGACCAGGCGGTTGCCCGCGTCGATATCGACGCCTGAATCGGCGTAAGTGAGGCCGTTTTTGCGGTCGGTCATGCCCGATTTCCAGTGGGTTTGCGGCTGGTTACGTCGAATTCCGGGGACGCGCAATGGCTCGCATGGCGCTCGGCGCCATACTATGTAGATATCAACGGGTTCAGCCTTCAAAGAGGCCGGATTCGAGGTCAGGCCGGGTGCCGGGAAGCGCCGCGTGAGTATTCCGAACATCATTACCCTGGGCCGCATCATGCTGGTCCCGATCATTGTCTGGGCCATCGTGTCGAGCCAAATGGAGGTGGCTTTCGCCGTCTTCCTGATTGCCGGGATCAGCGATGCCGTGGACGGCTTCCTCGCCAAGCGCTTCAACATGACAAGCGAGCTCGGCGCCTTGCTCGATCCGCTCGCGGACAAGGCGCTGCTCGTCTCGATCTATATGTCGCTCGGCATCTGGGGCGCGATTCCGCGCTGGATCGTGATCCTGGTGGTATCCCGCGACATCATGATCGTCGCCGCCGTGATCGTGTCCTGGCTGTTCGACCGGCCCGTCGAGATGAAGCCGTCGAAAGTGTCGAAGCTCAACACGGTCGCCCAGGTGGCATTCGCGGCGCTGGTGCTGGCCGCGCTTGCCTTCGGTTTCAAGCCGGCGCCCTATGATATTATCCTGATGGGTCTCGTCACGATCTTCACGCTCTCCTCCGTGTCGCTCTATCTCGTCGAGTGGGTGCGGCACATGAGCACGATCGAGGCCAAATGAGCGTGAACCGGCCCCGCAAAGGGCCAACTCACGCCCGATAGGTCGAATCTTTCAACCGAGGCCGGCCGTCCGGCATGGAGCAAAGCAAGCGTGGCAGGCCGCGTTCACCCCCGACAATTGGCGTTCTCGCTTCCGCACGCGGAGAGCCTCAGCCGGGACAATTTCCTCGAAGGCCCCGCCAACGCTGCCGGCCTTGCCCTGATCGACGGCTGGCCGGAATGGCCGAACCGGATCATGTGGCTGGCCGGCCCCGAAGGCAGCGGCAAGAGCCATCTCGCCGCGATCTGGGCCGCGGAGGCCGGCGCCCGCTCGACCACGGCCAATGCGTTGACCGCCGCAGGCGTTCCCGGTGCGCTCGCCACCGGCGCGCTGGTGGTCGAGGATCTCAAGGCCAAGGACTTTGACGAGCGCGCCCTCTTCCACCTGATGAACCTCGCCCGCGAGGACGGCGCTTATATCCTGTTCACCGGGCGCGAGGTGCCGGCTTCGCTGGACATCGAGCTCCACGACCTGCGCTCGCGGCTGCGCGCCGTTCCGGTGGTCACGCTGCTGCCCCCCGACGACCAGCTCTTCCGTGGCCTGATCGTCAAATTCTGCGCCGACCGCCAGCTCTCCGTGGACGAGAGCGTGGTGAGCTACCTCGCCACGCGCCTGGAGCGATCCTCGGCCGCCGCCCGGCGGGCCGTCGAACTGCTCGACAGCGAGGCCCTGCGGCTCGGCCGCCCCGTGACCCGGGCGCTGGCCGCCGAGCTGCTCCGGGACGCCTGACCCCGCCCAACGCCGCTTGACGGCGCGGAACTGCGGAACATCAATGTCATCGAAACGTCATCGCCCTAACACATGCTCCCGCCGGTTTTGCGCGTAGGTCGCAAATTGGGGCAAACTGGATGGACCGACTTCTCATGGACTCCGCTCAAGCTATTGAAACAAAAGAAAAAGACGCGGAAGCCGAGAGCCTGCCGGCGATCGCCTCGAGCCCCGAGCGATTCATCAACCGCGAGCTCTCCTGGCTGCATTTCAACCGCCGTGTCCTGGAGGAATCGGTCAATCCCAGCCATCCCGTGCTGGAGCGGGTGCGATTCCTGTCGATTTCCGCCAATAACCTCGACGAATTCTTCATGGTGCGCGTCGCCGGCATCAAGGCCCAGGTGCGCGAGGGCATTTCCGAGCGCAGCCCCGATGGCCTGACGCCGTCCGAGCAGCTCGCGCTGATCAACCGCACCGTCTCCCAGCTTGCCTCAGACCAGCAGGCGATCTGGCGCGACCTGCGCGCCACGCTGGCCGATGTCGGCATCGTGCTGGTGGACGGCAAGGAGGTCACCAAGGCGGAGCGGACCTGGATCGAGGACTACTTCCTCAACAACGTGTTCCCGCTGCTGACGCCGCTCGCGATCGACCCGGCCCACCCCTTCCCGTTCATTCCGAGCCTCGGCTTCACCATCGCGCTCCAGCTTACGCGCGCCGCCGACGGCAAGCAGATGAACGCGCTGATCCGAATGCCCGGCAAGATCGACCGCTTCATTCGCCTTCCGGCGGAGGGCACGGTACGGCTGATCTCGCTGGAACAGGCCACCGCCCTGTTCATCAACCGCCTGTTCCCCGGCTACAATCTGCATGGCCAGGGCTCCTTCCGCATCCTCCGCGACTCCGAGCTCGAAATCGAGGAAGAGGCCGAGGACCTCGTCCGCCTGTTCGAGACCGCGCTGAAGCGCCGCCGCCGCGGATCGGTGATCCGGCTCGAGATCGACGCCAAGATGCCGGAGCAGCTCCGCAACTTCGTGCAGCATGCCCTCTCCGCCGCCGACGACGAAGTATTCCTGGTCGACGGCGTGCTCGCCATGAACGAGCTCTCGCAGCTCACCCGCCTCGACCGGCCCGACCTCGAATTCACCCCTTACGTGCCACGCCATCCCGAGCGCGTGCGCGAGCATGGCGGCGACATCTTTGCCGCGATCCGGCAGAAGGACCTCGTCGTCCATCACCCCTACGAATCCTTCGACGTGGTGGTGCAGTTCCTCCAGCAGGCAACGCGCGACCCCGATGTCGTCGCGATCAAGCAGACGCTCTACCGCACCTCCAACAACTCGCCGATCGTGCGCGCGCTCGCCGAAGCCGCCGAGGCCGGCAAGTCCGTCACCGCGCTGATCGAGCTGAAGGCGCGCTTCGACGAGGAGGCCAACATCCGCTGGGCGCGCGACCTCGAACGCGCCGGCGTGCAGGTCGTCTACGGCTTCCTCGAACTGAAGACGCACGCAAAACTCTCGATGGTGGTGCGCCGCGAGGGTGGCAGCCTCACGACCTACGTCCACACCGGCACCGGCAATTATCACCCGGTCACCGCGCGCATCTACACCGACCTTTCCTACTTCACCTCGGAGCCGACCATCGGCCGCGACGCCGCGCGCGTCTTCAACTTCATCACAGGCTATGCCGCGCCGAGCGATCTGGAAAAGATGGCGGTGTCGCCGCTGACCTTGCGCAAGCGCATCATCGAGCACATCCAGGGCGAGACCGCGCATGCGCGGCATGGCCGCCCCGGCGCGGTCTGGATGAAGATGAACGCGCTGGTCGACCCCGACATCATCGACGCGCTCTACGAGGCCTCGCAGGCCGGCGTCCAGGTCGAGCTCGTGGTGCGCGGCATCTGTTGCCTCAGGCCCGGCATTCCCGGCCTGTCGGAGAACATCCGCGTCAAGTCGATCATCGGGCGCTTCCTGGAACACGGCCGAATCTACTGCTTCGGCATGGGCCAGGGGCTGCCGAGCGCGAAAGCGGCTGTGTATATCTCCTCGGCCGACATGATGCCGCGCAACCTCGACCGCCGCGTCGAGGTGCTGTGTCCGCTGCAAAATCCTACGGTGCATCAGCAGGTTCTCGAGCAGATCATGGTCGCGAATCTGAAGGACAATGAGCAGAGCTGGCAATTGTTGCCGGACGGGTCCTCGACGCGTATGAAGACCGCGAAGGGCGAGGAGCCTTTCAACGTCCACAACTACTTCATGACAAATCCGAGTCTATCTGGCCGTGGAAAGTCGCTCAAGGAATCCTCGCCGCGCCGTCTCACGCGCCGTAATGAACGTCATCAATCCTGATCCGGGATCGTGGACGTGAAGCGGCCGCGTAAGCGCGGCTCGAGCGTCGCGGTCATCGACATCGGTTCCAACTCGGTCCGTCTCGTCGTCTACGAGGGACTGACGCGGAGCCTCATTCCGATCTTCAACGAGAAGACGCTGTGCGGCCTTGGGCGCGAGGTGCAGAGCACGGGCCTGCTCGCGCCCGACGCCGTCGACAAGGCGTTGACCTCGCTGAAGCGGTTCCGCGCGCTGTGTCGCGTGATGCAGGTCGGACGCGTGTTCGCGATCGCGACCGCCGCCTGCCGCGACGCCTCCAACGGCCCCGACTTCATCGCCAAGGCCGAGCGCATCTGCGCCGTCAAGATCGAGATCCTGTCGGGCCCGCGCGAGGCGCGGCTGTCGGCGCTCGGCGTGATCTCCGGCATCCACCACCCCGACGGCATCGTCGGCGACCTCGGCGGCGGCTCGCTCGAACTGATCGACGTGCGCAGGAACAGCGTGCGCAGCGGCGTGACCCTGCCGCTCGGCGGGCTCGCGCTCCAGGACCTCGCGCACAAATCGCTCAAGCGCGCCGACCGTATCGTGCGCGAGGAGCTCGACGAGGTGCCGCAGCTCAAGGCGGGTAGCGGCCGCACATTCTACGCCGTCGGCGGCACCTGGCGCGCGCTCGCGCGCATCCACATCATCCAGAGCGGCTATCCGCTCCAGGTGATGCACGGCTATTCCATCTCCGCGGCCGAGGCTCTCGACTTTTCGCGTCGCCTCCGCCGTCTCGCGGCCGCCGACATGCTCGCCGACATCGAGATCGTCGCCGATGCGCGGCGCCCGCTCCTCACCTATGCGGCGCTGGTGCTCGAACACATCATCCGGGTGGCGAAGCCCAAGACCATCGTGTTCTCGACCTTCGGTGTGCGCGAGGGCCTGCTGCACGAGAAGCTGCCGGAGACCGAGCGCAACAAGGACGGGCTGATCTGCGCGGCCGAAGAGCTCAATCAGCTGCTGTCGCGCTCGGCCAAGCACGCCCGCGAGCTGATCGCCTGGACCGATCGCCTGGCGCGCGTGGTGAAGCTGCGCGAGACGGACGAAGACCGCCGCTTGCGCCACACCGCGTGCCTGCTCTCCGACATCGGCTGGCGCGTGCATCCCGATCACCGCGGCGAGCAGACGCTCAGCCTCGTCGTCAACGGCAATTTCGGCGCGATCACCCACACCGAGCGCGCCTTTGTCGGCCTATCCGTGTTCTATCGGTATGCGGGCCTCAGCGAGGAAAACCAGCCGCCGGCCAACACGCAGGAGTTGCTGACGCCGGCCCAGCTCGACCGCGCCCGCCTGCTCGGCGCGGCATTCCGCGTCGCGCATCTGATCTCGGCGGCACGGCCAGGCGTGCTGCCCGCCACCCATTTCCGCAGCCAGGGCCGCAAATTGATGCTGGTGTTCGAGCACCGTCTCGGCGACATCGTCGCCGACCGCGTCGGCAGCCGCTTCCGCCAGCTCGCCCGCCTGGTCAACCGGGCCGGCTCGATCGTGCGGCGGTAGTTCACCTCTGCCTGCGGCAGAGGTGAACTAGACGTCCCTCGGAAAGGCTTACTCTGCCGAAACCTTGGCGTGGCGCTCGGAGGATTCCAGCGCGGCCTGGCTCAGGCTGCGCCGGCGCCAGATGGTGCCGACGACCAGCACGACGACGACGCCGAGCGCCGCGCAGAGATATTCGCCGCCTCCGCCGCCATGGCCGAATTGGGCCGGGATCCGCAGTGCGCCGAGCATGTTGTCCAGTGAGGCGCCGAGCGGGCCATCGAACAGCGAGTGGAGCTTCGGTGCGACGCCGGGATCGGTCGCGATCACCTCGCCCGCGATCCAGCCGAGCAGCGCGGCGCCAGCCCAGACCAGGACCGGCAGCTTTGCCAGCAGCGCCATGATCAGCGCGGCACCGGCGACGATCAGCGGCACGCTGATGGCAAGACCCAGCACCAGCAAGGGCACGCTGCCATTGGCAGCGGCGGCGACCGCAATGACGTTGTCCAGACTCATGACGATGTCGGCGACGACGACGATCTGCACCGCCTGCCACAGATGCGAGGCGGACTCGACGCCGTCCTCGTCCTCGTTCTCCGGCACCAGGAGCTTGGCTGCGATCACGATCAGCGCGAGACCGCCGACGAGCTTGAGATACGGCAGCTCCATCAGGCTCGCGACGATGCCGGTGAAGATGATCCGCAGCAGCACCGCGGCGCCGGCGCCCATGATCATGCCCCACAGCCGGTGCCGCGGCTTCAGGCCGCGGCAGGCGAGCGCGATCACCAGCGCGTTGTCGCCGGAGAGCAGGATGTTGATCCAGATGATCTTGCCGACCGCGATCCAGAAGGTCGGTTCGGCCATCTCGTTGCGAAACTGGGTGAAGAATGCCCCGATCGTAGCGGGATCGAAGACCTGCCAGAGCCAGTTCACAATGCGTCCTTTCGCCCCGTCGTCTCAAAAAGCATGATTCGGAACAGTGAAGCGGTTTTCCGAAAAGATCACGCCCAAACAATAAATTGAAGCGCGATGACTGTCATCGCGCTTCAATCGGCTGAATGATCAGCCGACGATCTCGTTGCCCGAGAAGAACTGCGCGATCTCGATCGCGGCGGTCTCCGGCGCATCCGAACCGTGTGCGGAGTTCTCGCCGATCGACTTTGCGTAGAGCTTGCGGATGGTTCCTTCGGCCGCCTTGGACGGATCGGTCGCGCCCATCGCGTCGCGGTACTTGGCGACGGCGTTCTCGCCTTCGAGCACCTGGACGACCACCGGGCCCGAGGTCATGAACTCGACGAGCTCGCCGAAGAACGGGCGCGCCTTGTGGACGGCATAGAAGGTTTCGGCCTGTTCCTTGGTCATGCGGATGCGCTTCTGCGCGACGATGCGCAGGCCCGCCTTTTCGATCACGGCGTTAACCGCACCGGTCAGATTGCGCGCGGTCGCGTCGGGCTTGATGATCGAGAAAGTACGTTCGATGGCCATGATCTTGTCCTTGAGAAGAAAGCAGTGGTTCGGAGTTGCGGGGCTTATATCGGCGCCTTTGCCGGACGGCAAGCGACCGCCCAAACCGCCTCCCGGGCGCTTCGCCGCAGGCCGCCCCGGCGGATCCAGACGTGGATTACCGAGATTTCATCCAGATGAACCCAATCTGAAGCCCCCATTCAGGCTTTGGTTCAGCTTCGCCGGCGTAAGGTTGGGTCTATCGAAACCAAAGCCTGATCGTCAGGCAGACAGTTTCGGCGGCCTTTCCATCGACGCGATACCCCGCGCCGGCAGTTTTGAGGAGATCACCATGTTGAGGAAACTTTCGCTTGCCGCTGTCGCTGCGGTCGCGCTGGGTGCCGCGCTGGCACCGACCTCGGCCTCTGCTCACTGGCATGGCGGCGGCTGGGGCTGGCACGGCGGCGGCTGGCATCACGGCTATGGCTGGGGTGGCCCGCGCTACTATGCCCCCGTCTCCTACGGTTATGGCGGCTGCTATGTGCGCCGGCTGGTCCCGACCCCCTGGGGACCCCGCTGGCGGATGATCAACCGCTGCTACTGAGCCCGCAGCACCTTAACTTAAGGGTGCCGCCCGCCCCCCCAACGGCCCTTCCAAGAGAGGCCCCGGCGATCCCCCCGCCGGGGCCTCGTTTTTGAGCAGGCACGACGAATTCATACAATTTTTGCTAGAACGCCGGACATTCCCCACGAGCGGCGAAACCATTTGGAGGCCAACGACTTGGTACCGTGTCGTTACTCTGCAACATGGAACTTCGTCATGACGGGCTTTTTCGCCAATGACAGCGAACAGATCGATCGGCGCACCAGCCGCTCGATTTGCGATGCCGTGGGCGAACGGCTTCAGCAGAGTCTCCGCCCCGACCCCCGGCTGCCGACGCATCTCGAACAGCTCCTCAACGAGCTGAAGAAGCGCGACCGCGAAGGCGGCGCTCACTGACAGGCCGTAGACATAGAACGGGCAGCGCAAAAACGGGTTGCGTTTGATCCCGGCTGCGGTGACAAGGCCGCATGCTGTCCATCACCGACCTCTCCATCCGCCTCGCCGGACGCCTTTTGATTGACCAGAGTTCCGTGCAGATCACGCCCGGATCGCGCGTTGGCATGGTCGGGCGCAACGGCACCGGCAAGTCGACGCTGTTCAAGGTGATCCGCGGCGAGCTCGCGGCCGAGCACGGCACGGTGACCCTGCCCCCACGCTGGCGCGTCGGCAGCCTCGCGCAGGAGGCGCCGAACGGCCCCGAGAGCCTGATCTCGGTCGTGCTCAAGGCCGACCTCGAACGCGACGCACTGCTCGCCGAAGCCGAGAGTGCCACCGATCCGCACCGGATCGCCGAGATCCAGACCCGGCTGGTCGACATCGACGCGCATTCGGCGCCGAGCCGTGCCGCCGCGATCCTCTCCGGCCTCGGCTTTTCCGCCGCCGATCAGCTCCGGCCCTGCGCCGAATTTTCCGGCGGCTGGCGCATGCGCGTCGCGCTCGCCGCGACGCTGTTCGCGGCCCCCGACCTGTTGCTGCTCGACGAGCCCACCAATTATCTCGATCTCGAAGGCACGCTGTGGCTCGAGGATCACCTCGCACATTATCCGCGCACGGTGATCGTGATCAGCCACGACCGCGACCTCCTGGAAAGCTCGGTCGACCAGATCCTGCATCTGGAGCGCGGCAAGCTCACGCTCTACAAGGGCAGCTACTCCTCCTTCGAGGAGCAGCGCGCCGCGCGCGAGCTGCTCGATGCGAAGGCGGTCAAGCGCCAGGAGGCCGAACGCGCCCGCCTGCAAGCCTTCGTCGACCGCTTCAAGGCCAAGGCCTCCAAGGCCCGCCAGGCGCAATCGCGCGTGAAGATGCTGGAGCGGCTGAAGCCGATCACCGCGCTGGTCACCGAGGACGTGCGCGAGATCAGCTTCCCTGCGCCGGAAAAAATCCTGTCGCCGCCGATCATCGCCGTCGACAACGCCTCGGTCGGCTACGATCCGGCAACACCTGTGCTCGGCCGCGTCACCTTGCGTATCGACAATGACGACCGCATCGCGCTTCTCGGCGCCAACGGCAACGGCAAGTCGACGCTGGTGAAGTTGCTCGCCGGCCGCCTCGCGCCGTTCTCGGGCAAGGTCACGCGCGCCGACAAGCTGTCGATCGCCTATTTCGCGCAGCATCAGCTCGACGAATTGAACGAGGACGCCTCCGCCTACGATCACGTCCGCAAGCTGATGGGCGATGCGCCCGAAGCGAAAGTGCGTGCACGCGCCGGTGCGATCGGCTTTTCCGGCAAGGCGGCCGACACCAAGGTGGCAAAGCTGTCGGGCGGCGAGAAGGCACGGCTGCTCTTGGGGCTTGCGACCTTCTTCGGCCCCAACATGATCATCCTGGACGAGCCGACCAACCATCTCGACATCGACAGCCGCGCCGCGCTCGCCGAAGCCATCAACGAATTCCCCGGCGCGGTGATCATGGTCTCGCATGATCGCTATCTGATCGAGGCCTGCGCCGACCGGCTCTGGATCGTCGCGGACCGCACCGTCACCAATTACGACGGCGACCTCGACGAATACCGCCGCCTGGTGCTGTCGGCGCGCAACAGCGAACCCGCCCCGCGCGAACGCAGCGCCGCAAGCGAGAAGCCGCCGCGTCCGAAGTCGGACAATCGCGGCTCGCTGAAGAAGCGCATTGCGGAAGCGGAAGCCGAGATCGCCCGCGTCAGCGACATCATCGCCAAGATCGATACCGCGCTATCGCTCCCCGACATCTTCACCCGCGACCCCAAGCAGGCCGCGCAGTTGTCGAAGGCGCGCGCGAATGCCGCCGACGCGCTAACGCGCGCGGAAGAGCAATGGCTTGAGGCGAGCACGCAGTTCGACGAGGCGGCGGGCTAGTCTGGCAGGCTGGGCTGGCGGGGACCGGCTGAGGCTCCATCAAAATCCGAAAAACAACCCCAAAATACCTGCACGATTCCATCTGTTACCATTGGGCAATCTGCTCCGCCGCGCTGGACCCGGTCATCCCCCGAACTGGTTGAAAACGGGGCTGGCACGTTGGCGCGCGATACGTACGCCGCGCCGGGTCAGGTCGCGCAACTGCAGGAACATCATCGCAGTCATCAATGCGTCGTTGAAGGCATCGTGCTGCCCAAGAGACGGAATGCGGAGGTCGTGGAGGATCGCGGCGAACGACAGATCGACCGGGGTGTTCGGAGGCGCGTTGCCGTATTTGCGTTCGTAGTAAAGCCGCGACACTTCGATGCGTTCGTTGGGCAGCTCGATTCCCACCAGCGGCAGGATGTACTTGTCCAGCATGGCGATGTCGAAATCGACATAATAGCCGATCAGCGGGCGCGGCCCGATGAAATGCAGAAAGCCTGGCAGCACCTTCCAGACGATCGGCGACGCTTCGACGTCGGACCGGCGCAAGCGGTGAATCTTGATCGCCTCCGCCTCCAGTTCGCTATCGGGATGGACGATGGCTTCGAAACGCGCGCTGGTCAAAATCCGGTTGCCGCGGATCTTGATTGCTGCAATGGCGACAACGTCGTCCGTTCGCACATTCAGACCGGTGGTCTCGCAATCGATGACGACAAACTCGTCGTCCGGAGCGCGATCGAACATGAAGCGATACGATTGATCGCTCAGGGTCGCCTGGTGCAACAGTCGTTTGATCGCACGGGGCAGCATTCTAGAACACGCCGAGCTTGAAATGATGACCGACAATTTCCCGAAACTTCTTCACCACCTGGAGCGCGTCACGCAATAGATGACGCTCCATGCTGGACAGTTGCGCCGGTCTCACCAGAGTCCCCGACGCGCCCGCGGATGCGGCCAGCTGCCCGTCGAGCCGAAGCATCAGCAGGAATCGGAAGGCTTGCTTCAGGTCGCGTCCAAAGTCCCCTTGCAGCACGCCGAGGTCACAGAGCCGGGAAATCCGCTTGTCGGTGGAGGTCTCGCGCAGGCCCTGTTCGAGCGCCAGACTGCGAACGCCGTGCACGATGGGAAAGATGCCGCCCTTCTTGAGATCCAGCGCATCCCCTGTGCCCTCGGACGTGATCAGGTTGTTGAAGAGGCCGATCGGCGTTTCAAACGCGTCAACGGCGCGCGCGAAGTGGGCCATGAACGCCTGCTCGCCCCGGGTCATGTCGATCAGCGCCGTCTTGGCGTCGTTCAGGAGCTGCTCATTGCCCGCGATCGCCTGCGCATCGTAGACGATGGCCACATTCATGTGCCCGGCCTGATCGGGAAGCACGATCCAGCGGCGCAAATCCGCGCGATAGTCCGAAAGCGGCCGGGACCACAGCGGATTGCGCACCATGATATCGCCCGGACAGGGCGGAAAGCCGAAGCTCTGCAGAGCGACGAAGAATTCCTGACGGAACGCCTCCAGGATTTCTTCCTGCATCGGACCTGCGAGGATAAGGCCGTTGTCCTGGTCGGTACGGATGGTCTGCTCGCCCCGCCCTTCGCTTCCCATCACGATCAAGCAGCTGCTGGTGCGCAGCTCGGCCGGCGCGATCATTTCGAACAATCGAGACAGCAGGCGTCTGTTGAGGTCGGAGACAATCTCCGCAATGACCTCCACCTTGACCCCTTGCCGTCGCAGCACGCGCGTTTGCGTCTCGATCTCCCGCGCCGCGGTGGCGAGGTCCTGCTGACTCGAGGCTCGATCGATGCGGCCGGCGGTGACTTGAGCGCTTCCCGCCAAGAACCCCAGCAGATCGATCTCCTCCAGAATTCCGACGAGCTCTTCGCCGTCGCGCACGGCAAGCCGCCGCTTGTTGTGCTTGGTCATGAGCAGGAGAGCCGAGGAGACGAAATCATCGCGGCGCAGCGACACGATGTCGAAATTCGCGAGCTCGCCGATCGGCGTCTGGATGGACTGGCGCCGCAGCACCACCGCCTTGGACAGGTTCATGCCGGTCACGATGCCGATCCGCTCGCCGTCCCGGACAAACAGCGCATTGCTGTTGATCTCGCGCATCAGATGCCCGGCGGCCTCGATCGTATCACTGGCAGCCAGAAACACCGGCGGATGCAGGAACAGTTCGCCGACCTTGGCGTGCATCAACGAACCGTAGCGTCCCGTCTCCTCGTCGTTGGCGAGCTCGTCCAGCTTCTGGGATATCTCTCGGTAGAAAAAAGCCGCAAAGCGCGGGTTCGCCTTGATCAGATCGAGCGCGACCCTCCTGGGGATCACGTAGCAAAGCGTCTCGTCGCGGGCGAGAAACTGGTGCCCGCTATGGTCGTGAACGAGCGCGCGGCTGTCGAACGTGTCCTTGGGACCGAGCAATGCCAGCAGGTCGGCCTCGTTCCGCTCCTCGACGATGCCCTTGATCACGACATAGAGGGCCTCCGCCGGGGTGTCCCGCCTGATGATCGCTTCGCCCGGACTGAAGTACCCGATGTCCAGCGCGGCCCGCAACGTCTCGGCCTCGCTCGGCGTCAGACGATCGAACGGCGGGTTGGTGATATCGAACGCCTTGGGCATTTCGGCCTTTCGAAGATGCGGACCATCCGAGGATCCGACGATTGACCATCGAAAGCGCAGCACCGGCCGGTCCATGTGAACCGGCCGGTACCGAAGCGACGTCCCGCGGATCCTCGCTTAGTGAGCCGTGGCCGAAGCAGCACCGATACCGGTCTGAGATCGGACATATTGCGCGTCAAAGCCATCGCGATCGGCCGCGGCGCGCCTGCTGCGGTCCAGGATCGAGACCAGCCAGATCCCCGCAAAGGCGAGCGCCATCGAGAACAGCGCCGGATTGTCCAACTTGATGGGAGCCGACCCCTTGGCGAAGCCAAGCGTCGCCTCCCAGACTGCCGGCGAGAGGACCACGCCCACAACCGCGCTGAACAGCCCAAGGAAGCCACCGAACACGGCTCCCCGCGTCGTCAGGCCTCTCCAGAAGATCGACATCACCAGCACGGGGAAATTGCAGGACGCCGCAATGGCGAAAGCAAGGCCCACCATGAAGGCGACGTTCTGGTTCTCGAACACGATGCCCAGGAAGATCGCAAGCACGCCGAGCACCAGTGTCGCAATCTTCGAGACCCGGATCTCGTCCTGCTCGTTTGCGTTCCCGCCCTTGATCACCATGCCGTAGAGATCGTGGCTGATGGATGATGCCCCGGCCAGGGCCAAGCCTGACACGACGGCCAGGATTGTGGCAAAGGCAACGGCCGAAATGAAGCCAAGGAACAGATTGCCGCCGACGGCGTTCGCGAGATGGATCGCTGCCATGTTGGAGCCGCCCTTGATCGCCGCGATTCCGCTCTTGGTCTTCTCGAGAATGCTCCCGTCCAGAAACATCGCGTCGGTCGAAACCAGCGTGATCGCGCCAAAGCCGATGATGAAGGTCAGGATATAGAAATAGCCGATGAAACCCGTGGCGTAGAACACCGACTTGCGGGCAGCCTGAGCGTCCTTCACCGTGAAGAAGCGCATCAGGATGTGCGGCAGGCCCGCCGTTCCGAACATCAGCGCCAGACCGAGCGAGATGGCGGAGAGCGGATTGGAAATCAGGCTGCCGGGCTCCATGATCGCGAGTTTCTTGGGATGCACCTCGGTTGCCTTGGTGAACAGCGCTTCCGGGCTGAACCCGAACTTGTAGAGGACCGCGCCGGCCATGAACGTTGCGCCTGAGAGCAACAGCACCGCCTTGATGATCTGCACCCAGGTCGTCGCCTTCATCCCGCCGAACGTCACGTAGATCATCATCAGGCCGCCAACCAGGACGACCGCGATCCAGTAGTCGAGACCGAACAACAGCTGGATCAGCTTACCGGCACCGACCATCTGCGCGATGAGATAGAACGCAACCGTCACCAGCGAGCCGCACGCCGCCAGGATGCGGATCTCGGTCTGCCCGAGCCGAAACGACGTCACGTCGGCAAAGGTGAACTTTCCGAGGTTGCGCAATTGTTCGGCGATCAGAAAGGTGACGATCGGCCATCCCACCAGCCAGCCGACGGAGTAGATCAAGCCGTCGTAGCCCGAAGTATAGACGAGGCCCGATATGCCGAGGAAGGACGCCGCCGACATGTAGTCGCCTGCGATCGCAAGTCCGTTCTGGAAGCCTGTAATTCCGCCACCGGCCGAGTAGAAATCCGCGGCCGATGCGGTCCTCTTGGCGGCCCAATAGGTGATGACGAGCGTCAGACCAACAAACCCGACGAACATGCCGATCGCCGACCAGTTGGTCGCCTGTTTGGAGCCGCCGTCGATGCTGCCGGCGGCGAGCGCAATGGTGGGCATGCTTGCGAGCAGGATCGCCGAGAGCCAAGAGAATTTTTTCACGGGCGGTTCTCCTCGACAACCTTGCGAATGAGCACGTCGTAACTGGAATTCGCCTGGCGGACATAGATACCCGTCAGCACGAAGGCGAGCACGATGACGGACAGTCCGATTGGAATGCCGATCGTCGTCACGCCGCTGCCCAGCGGTATCCCGAGGAACTTGGGAGCGTAGGCGACCAGCAGGATGAAGCCGAAGTAGATGACGAGCATAACTCCCGACAGCATCCAGCCCAGCGACGAACGTCGGCGCACGAGCTCCTGGTAGTTCGGATCGCGTTCAATCTTGGCGAGGTTGCTCACGTCAATGATCCCCTGGATGATCCTCTGAAATTTCTTGCCATGACGGATGCCCCTTCTCTCGAGGAGCTGTCCTAGCCTGCACTGACGGCCGGCCGGGCTCCATGATCCAGATCAAGCGCGGTCGCTCCTCGTGCGAATGTGTCTGCAGGCGGCGCGTCAATCGGAAACATCCGCGCCTGCCGACGAAATGGCCCGTGTCGCTTGCGCACATTTGGAGTTACGTTGGACGCAATTTGCGTCAGCGCATTGCGGATGATCGGGCTCTACAGTCGAGAACGATCGGCATTTTTTAGCCCAAGCGATTTCCAACCGAGACGAAATGCAAACAAAGGAATGATGAAGGGATAGCTCAAATGTCTGCACCCGAACCGATCAAGTTCACCGACGGCGTGGCTTACGAGCGCTTCATGGCCCCCTGGAGCCGATCGGCCGGCGCACTCTTCCTGGACTGGCTGGCGCCAGGCTCCGGATTGACCTGGGTCGATGTCGGTTGCGGCAATGGCGCGTTTACCGAGCTCATCCTTGCGACGTCCGCCCCGTCGTCCGTTTGCGCGATCGATCCCTCCGACGCGCAGATCGCGACGGCGCGCGCGAAACTATCGGCCAAACAGGTCGAGCTTTCGATCGGCGATGCCATGGCCCTTCCCTACGACGCCAACCGCTTTGACGTTGCGGTGATGGCGCTGGCGCTGTTCTTCGTCCCCGACGCGCAGAAGGGCGCCGCGGAGATGGTCCGCGTCACCAGGCCCGGCGGCATGGTCGCGTCCTACACCTGGGACATCGTCCGGGGCGGCTCGCCCACGCAGCCGCTGTGGGAGGAGATGGACGCTCTCGGCAAGCCTGCACAGCGTCCGCCAAGTACAGATGTATCGCGGTTCGAGGCGCTGAAGCCGCTTTGGGCGGAGCTCGGCCTCCGCGAGGTCGAAACCCGCGAACTGGTTGTCGAGCGAACGTTTGCGAATTTCGATGACTACTGGCTGTCGATGGTCGTCAGCAGCCCGGCCGGCATATTGGCGAGGCTGTCGGAGACGGAGAGCGCGGAGCTCATGCGCCGGCTGCGGGCAAGACTGCCGGCGAGCGCGAGCGGTGAGATCACTGTTCATGCCTCGGCCACCGCGATCAAGGGACGCAAAGCCGCTCGATGATGCGGACGGTCGCGAACGACGATCACCGCAATCCGGGGACCGGGCGGTCAGATCCTGTCGTTCGAATATGCAATGCAAGGACGGCCATAGCCGTCCCGCGCTCGCCTTACGCCGACTTCTTCTTCGCCTTCGGCTTGGTCGCCTTCGGCACGGCCGGCGCCTCCGGCGTGCCCTCGATCGAGGACAGGCGGCCGGCAGTGAAGGTATAGATGCCGGCGCGCGGGCCGGTGGTCCAGGTGACCACGGCGACGCGCCGGCCGATGGCATCATTGGAGAGGTTGACGGTCGAGGGCGCGCCGATGCCGCGCACCACGTCGCATTCGGTGTGGCCGAGCGCGACCGTGCCGCCCATCGGCGCCGTCGTCGACGCATTGGCATCAGCCGGTCCAGGAGGCGGCGCCATGCCGGGACAGGCCCCGTCGGCGCTAACCAGATCTTCCGCCGTTACGGGCTTGTCGGGGGTCAGCGGCGGCGATTCAATCGAGATGCTCTTGATGAACAGGCGGCTGGGCGTGTTGAACCACTGGGCATCCTTGGACAGCAGATCGCTCGCGCCCGAGCAGCCCGCGACCAGCGGTGCTAGCGCAGCCAACGCAACTATGAGCGAGCCGGGAAGCTTTTGATGTCGCACGATAAACTAAATTCCCCGTGTGAAGGACCAGCCCTAAACGATTGTCCCAACATCACTTTGCGGCACCAAGGTGGCCAAGACCAGCCTTACCCGAAAAGTGCAAATTATCATTAATTGCTGACGACCGCTAATTCCGCCGCTGCCACCGGCCCCGTTCGTCGGCCTGCCAATAGGTGACATCAAATCCCCGCGCCTTGCAATCCGTCCAGGCGCTGCGGGCGAACGCCAGCGCGTCCGGATCGTCGCCGTTGAACAGCAGCACCATGCGTTCATAGCCCTGGGCGTCCTGCGGCAGCGCGGCGTTGTCGATCAGGAAGCGGACATGGGCGCCGTTGGGATTGCCCTCCTCGATCGCCAGCACGATCGGCTGGTCGGCGACATCGTTCACACGCCATGTCGCGTGCGGCAGGAAGGAATCGTCGCGATAGGTCCACAGATGCGCATCCAGCGCATCGGCGCGTTCCTCCGAGGTCGACTGCACCACGACGCGCCAGCCGCGCTCGAGCGATTTCTCGAGCAGCGGCGGCAACACGCTCTCCACCGTCATGTTTTGCAGATGGTAGAACAGCACTTCCGTCATTTGCGCTCGTAATGATCTGCCACCAGACGATTCAGGAGGCGGACGCCGTAGCCGCTTCCCCAGCTCTGGTTGATGTCGGTCTTCGGCGCGCCCATGGCGGTGCCGGCGATGTCGAGATGTGCCCAGGGCGTGCCGTCGACGAAGCGCTGGAGGAACTGCGCCGCGGTGATCGAGCCGCCATGGCGGCCGCCGGTGTTCTTCATGTCGGCGAACTGGGAATCGATCAGCTTGTCGTATTCGGGGCCGAGCGGCAGGCGCCAGACCTTCTCGCCGCTCTCGATGCCGGCCGTCAGCAGCCGGTCGGCGAGCTCGTCATTGTTGGAGAACATGCCGGCATGCTCGGTGCCGAGCGCGACCACGATCGCGCCGGTGAGCGTCGCCAGGTCCACCATGAATTTCGGCTTCGTCTTCTTGGCCACGTACCAGAGCACGTCGGCCAGCACGAGGCGGCCTTCGGCGTCGGTGTTGATGATCTCGATGGTCTGGCCCGACATCGAGGTGACGATGTCGCCCGGCCGCTGCGCATTGCCGTCGGGCATGTTCTCGACGAGGCCGATGGCGCCGACCACGTTGGCCTTGGCCTTGCGCGCCGCAAGCGCGTGCATCAGCCCGACGACGCAGGCAGCCCCGCCCATGTCGCCCTTCATGTCCTCCATGCTGCCGGCCGGCTTGATCGAGATGCCGCCGGTGTCGAAACAGACGCCCTTGCCGACGAAGGCGACCGGGGCCTCGCCCTTCTTGCCGCCCTCCCAGCGCATGATCACGGTGCGGCTCGGCCGCGTCGAGCCCTGGCCGACGCCGAGCAGCGCGCCCATGCCGAGCTTGTCCATCGCCTTGACGTCGAGCACCTCGACCTTGACGCCGAGCTTGCGCAGCAGGCTGGCGCGGCGCGCGAATTCCTCGGGGAAAAGCACGTTGGGCGGCTCGTTGACGAGGTCGCGCGCGATGATCACGCCGTCGACGACGTGGCCGGCCGAGACAAACGCCTTCTTGGCCGCGACGACATCGCCGACCGCAAGCGAGATGTCGGCGCGTAAGCCGCCCTCCTCGCCGTCCTTCTTCTTGGTCTTGTAGCGGTCGAACTTGTAGGCGCGCAGCCGCAGGCCCGCAGCGATCGCAACCGCCTGCTCGCTCGTCATGGCGCCGTCAGGCAATTCCGCCATGATCGTCATGGTGGCAGTACCGGCGGAGAGCTTGCCCGCCGCCACGCCGCCGAATTTGAGGAAGTCGTTCGCCTTCGGGCCCGTCGCCTTGCCGGCCCCGATCACGATCAGGCGGGTGGCCTTCACCCCCTCCGGCGCCAGGATGTCCAGCGCGGCGCCGCTCTTACCCTTGAAGGCGGCGGCCGCGGCCGCCCGCTTCACGAGTTCGGTACCGCCGCCCAGTGCCTTGGCGGTCGCGGGGCCCAGCTTCAAACCGTCGTCGCAGAACACGACCAGGATGCCACGGGCGGCGGCAGACAACGGGACGAAGCCGACCTTGATGGCATCGGACATGGGTAACTCCTCCAAAACATGGGGCTTTTTGCCGCTCGGCGGTTCCGGCCACGGGCCGGCGCTGAACGGCGATTCACTGGACTTTCCCCACTATGGGCCACCGGCCGGGCAGATGCCAAGCACCGCCCGTGGCCGCCAGGCCACAACGAGCGAAATATTAACCATATATTGAGGGTGCCATGGGCCAGCCATTTTGTTGACGGATCAAAGGGATGGTAGTGAGAGGGTAAGCTGGCTAAGAGCTGTTTGTCCGACCTTGGGGATCCCCTTTCGGGGATTGGTTGGACGGCAGAACTTCGGCCGGCATTGGGGCTTTGGTGGGATTCGTGCGGTAGTGCATGGGGTCAATCGATAGGTATATCTTCCGCACGACGCTGGCGTCGTTTGCGCTGGTCCTGGTCAGCCTCACCGGCGTGATCTGGATTACGCAGGCGTTGCGCGGCATCGACCTGATGACGAGCCAGGGTCAGACCATCCTCACCTTCCTCGGCATCACCAGTCTCGTCGTGCCCGCGCTGGTCCTGATCATCTCGCCGATCGCGCTGATGATCGCGATCTCGCACACGCTGAACAAGCTCGCGACCGATTCCGAGATCATCGTGATGAATGCCGCCGGCTTCTCGCCGTTCCGGCTGTTCTATCCGTTTTTCTACGCCACCTGCGTGGTGGCGCTGCTGGTCGCCTTCATCGCGGCCTATCTGGCGCCCGACGGCATGCGGCGGATCAAGCAGTGGGACGCCGAGATCACCGCCGACGTGCTCACCAACATCCTCCAGCCCGGCCGCTTCGCCCAGCTCGACAAGAACCTGACGATCCGGATTCGCGAACGCCAGCCCGGCGGCATTCTCGCCGGCATCTTCATCGACGACCGCCGCGATCCCAACGAGCGCGTCTCGATCGTCGCCGAGCATGGCGAGGTCGTGAAGAACGACAACGGCTCGTTCCTGGTGCTGGAGACGGGCAATCTCCAGCGCTTCGAGGCGGGCAAACGCGATCCCGCGCTGGTGGCGTTCGGTCGCTACGGCTTCGACATGTCGAAGTTCTCGGGCCAGGGCCGCGACGTCACTCTCGGCATCCGCGAGCGCTATCTCTGGGAGCTGTTCTCGCCGTCCGAGGACGATCCCGTCTACAAGCAGATCCCCGGTCAGTTCCGCTCGGCCTTGCATGACAGCCTGCTGGCGCCGATCTATCCGTTCGCCTTTGCCGTCCTGACCTTCGCCTTCCTCGGTGCGCCGCGCACCACCCGCCAGAGCCGCAATTTCTCGATGGGCTCGTCCGTCGTCGCGGTGTTCGGCCTGCGCATGGCCGGCTTCGCCTGCTCGGTTATGGCGGTGAAGTCGCCGGGCGCAGTGCTGGTCCAATACGCGATGGTTTTGGGCGCCATCGGCGTCGGGATGTGGATGATCGTCGGCGGCATCGTGGTCGAGCCGCCGCCCCGCCTCATGGAGGCGATCAACAGGTCGAACGCGCGCATCGCACGGCTGTTCGGACGGCCGGCCACCGCATGAGCATGCTCACCAATACACTCGGGCGCTATTTCGCCGGCCGCTTCGTGGTCGCGGCGCTCGGCGTGTTCGCCGGCATCTTCCTGCTGCTGGTGCTGGTCGACTACATCGAGATGGTGCGCAAGACCTCCGGCCTTGCATCCGCCTCGGCGATCATGGTGGCCGAGACCTCGCTGTTTCGCGTGCCCCAGTTGCTGGAGAAGCTGACGCCGTTCTGCATGCTGATCGGCGCCATGACCTGCTATCTCGCCCTCTCCCGCCGGCTGGAGCTCGTGGTTGCGCGCGCAGCCGGCGTCTCCGCCTGGCAGTTCATCTCGCCGGCGCTCGGCAGCGCGCTCCTGATCGGGGTGATCGCAACCGTCGCCTACAATCCGATGTCGGCCAATCTGCGCGAGCTCTCCAAGCGCATGGAGGCCGAGCTGTTCGGCTCGGCGCCGGGCGGCGGCATCCAGGACGCCTCCGGCTTCTGGCTCAACCAGGTGACCAACGACGGCCAGACGATCATCAATGCGGCGCGCAGCGAGCAGCAGGGTGTCCGGCTCACGGGGCTCACGCTGTTCCGGTTTGACACAGAGCAGCACTTCAAGGAGCGCATCGAGGCGCGCGAGGCGGAGCTCGAAGCCGGACAATGGATATTCAGGAACGTCCGCCGTTTCTCGCTCGACGCGCCGCCGATCGAGCAGGCCGTCCTGGCGATTCCGACGACGTTGACCGAGGCCCAGGTCCGCAACAGCTTTTCCACACCCGAGACTGTGTCCTTTTGGCAACTACCGAGCTACATCCGCTCCTCCGAAAGCTCAGGCTTCGCGACAGCCGGCTATCGACTCCAGTATCACAAGCTGTTGGCGCAGCCGTTTTTGCTCGCCGCCATGGTGATGCTCGCGGCCTCGGTGTCGTTGCGCTTCTTCCGGATGGGCGGCGTGCAGAAGATGGTTTTGAGTGGCGTGGGCGCAGGCTTTCTGCTCTACGTTCTGTCGAAAGTGACTGAAGACTTGAGCAAGGCTGAGTTGATGCATCCGATCGCTGCGGCGTGGTTGCCCGTGGTGGTGGGCGGCCTCACCGGCTTCTTGGCCTTGTTGTATCAGGAGGACGGTTAGTGACTGCCGTCCGTCGAGGGCCCGTGTCTCGTCTGACGCGCCGCACCGTGGTGCGCGCGAACGGGTGCGGCTTGTCCGTTCGCAGGCTGCTGCTCGCTGTCGTCGCTGCAGCCTCGCTCGGGGCGCTGATCGACCTTGCCGCCGTGGCGCCGGCCTCCGCCCAGAGCTTCACCTACAATCCGCTGCCGCCGCGTCCGAAGCCGCCGAAGGTCGCCAACGACAACCAGATGCTGGTTCAGGCGACCGAGGTCGACTACGACTACAACAATTCGCGCGTCTCCGCGGTCGGTAACGTCCAGCTGTTCTACAACGGCACCAGCGTCGAGGCCGACAAGGTCATCTACGACCAGAAGACCAAGCGGCTCCATGCCGAAGGCAACATCCGCATGACGGATGCCGACGGCAAGATCACCTATGCCGAGATCATGGATCTCTCGGACGACTACCGCGACGGTTTCGTCGATTCGCTGCGCGTGGACACCGCCGACCAGACCCGCATGGCGGCGAGCCGGGCCGACCGCTCCAGCGGCAACTACACGGTGTTCGAGAACGGCGTCTACACGGCCTGCGCGCCGTGCAAGGACGATCCGAAGAAGCCGCCGCTGTGGCAGGTCAAGGGTGCGCGCATCATCCACGACCAGCAGGAGAAGATGCTGTATTTCGAGACGGCGCAGCTCGAATTCTTCGGCGTGCCGCTCGCCTACATGCCCTATTTCTCGACGCCCGACCCGACCGTGAAGCGCAAGACCGGCTTCCTGATGCCGTCCTACTCGTCGAATACGCCGTTCGGCTACGGCGTCGAAGTCCCGTTCTACTGGGCGATCGCGCCCGACATGGACATGACCCTCAACCCGCGCATCACGTCCCGGCAGGGCGTGTTGTTCCAGGCTGAATTCCGCCAGCGCCTGCTGGACGGCGCCTACCAGATCCGCGCCTATGGCATCAACCAGCTCGACCCGGGCGCGCTCGCCGGTCAGCCCGGCGACCGCGAGTTCCGCGGCGCGGTCGACACCAAGGGACAGTTCGCGCTGAATGACAAATGGGTCTGGGGCTGGGAAGGCGTAGTCATGTCCGACTACTACTTCTTCTCGGACTACCGTCTGTCGCAGTACCGTGACCCGCTCGGATCGTTCCTGATCCTGCCGACCGACGCGATGTCGCAGCTCTACCTGACCGGCGTCGGCAATCGCAGCTTCTTCGACGCGCGCACGATGTACTGGCTGAGCTACTCGGGCAACCAGAGCCAGGTGCCGATCGTCTACCCCGTGATCGACTACTCGAACGTGCTCAACTATCCGGTCTTCGGCGGCGAGTTCAGCTACAAGACCAATTTCGTGAACCTGTCGCGTGATACCGCCGTGTTCGATCCGATCACGACGCTCGCCAACACCAACAGCCTGTGCACGACGGCGTCGGCCGATCCGCTCGCGCGCACGCCGTCGCAGTGCCTGCTGCGCGGCTTCCCCGGCACCTACACCCGCCTGTCGGCGGAAGCGCAGTGGCGCAAATCATTCACCGACCCGCTCGGCCAGATCTGGACGCCGTTCGTCAGCCTCCGCGCCGATGCGATCAACTCATCGGTCTCGAACCAGCCGGGCGTGTCGAACTACCTGCCGGTCGGCGACACCCAGGCGTTCCGCCTGATGCCGACCGTCGGCCTCGAATACCGCTATCCCTTCATCAACGTTCAGCCCTGGGGCTCCACCACGGTCGAGCCGATCGCGCAGATCATCATCCGCCCGAACGAGACCTATGCCGGCAAGCTGCCGAACGAGGACGCGCAGAGCGTGGTGTTCGACACCTCGAACCTGTTCAACGTCGACAAGTTCTCCGGTTACGACCGCGTCGAGGGCGGCGGACGCGCCAATGTCGGCGTGCAGGCCACCACGCAGTTCGACAAGGGCGGCGCCGTCAAGGCGCTGTTCGGCCAGTCCTACCAGCTGTTCGGCATGAACTCCTACGCGGTCCAGGACTCCATCAACACGGGTCTGGATTCCGGCCTCGACAAGCCCCGCTCCGACTACGTGGCGAGCCTCGCCTACTCGCCCAACCGCACCTACACGTTCAGCGTCCGCTCCCGCATGGACGAGCAGACCTGGAACGTCCAGCGCTTCGAGGCCGAAGGCCGCGCCAACTTCGATCGCTGGTCGATCGCCATGATGTACGGCAACTACGCGCCGCAGCCGGAACTCGGCTATCTGACGCGCCGCGAGGGCATCCTGACCACGGGCTCGCTCAAGGTCGCGACCAACTGGGTGGTATCGGGCTCGGCACGCTGGGACCTCGAGGCCAACAAGATCAACCAGTATGTGCTCGGCGCGGGCTATGTCGACGATTGCTTCGTGCTGGCGGCGAACTATGTAACTTCGTATAGCTACTCCGCGGGCACGACGCCGCCCGTCCTGAGCCATGCGTTCATGTTCCAGATTGGCCTGCGTACGCTGGCGACCTCGTCGACGAGCAGCGGTTCCGGCGTCCTCCAGTAAACGGTTTGAAGTGCCGGTCGCGTTTTCCCAATCGCAGGTTCACCGCGGCTGACATGCGAGCGATAAAAATGACGACTGCTTTGCCTATGTTCCGCCTCCTCCTCCTCGTCCTCGCCGCCCTGTTTCTGGCCGCCGCGCCGGCGCGCGCGCAGAACATCGTCGTCATGGTCAACGGCGATCCGATCACCGATTTCGACATCGACCAGCGCTCCAAGCTCGACCAGCTGACGACGCAGAAGACCCCGAGCCGGCAGGACGTCATCAACGAGCTGATCGACGACAGGGTGAAGCTGAAGGAAGGCAAGAAGTACGGCGTCGATCCCGGCGTCTCCGACATCAACCAGTCCTACGAGGGCATGGCGCAGCGCATGCGGATCTCGACGGATCAGCTGACCAAGTCGCTCGAGGTCAAAGGCGTCCGCCCCGAAACGCTGAAGGCCCGGATGAAGTCCGAGATGGTCTGGACCAGCCTCGTGCGCGGCCGCTTCAAGGAGAAGCTGATGGTCGGCGAGCGCGACGTCGCGCAGGCTGTGCAGGCCCAGACCGGCGACAAGCTCCAGATCGAGGGCACCGAATACAAGATGCAGCCGATCGTGCTGATCGTGCCGCGCGGCTCCTCCCCGACCTTCCTGGAGACGCGGAAGAAGGAGGCCGAGACCTACCGCTCGCGCATTGCGAGCTGCGAGGAGGCCAATTCGCTGTTCCGCTCGACGCCGAACGCCACCATCCGCGACAGCGTCACCAAGACGACCGCAGAACTGCCCGACGCACTGCGCAAGGTGCTCGACGACACGCCGATCGGCCATCTCACCGCGCCCGAGGTGACCAAGGCCGGCATCGAGATGGTTGTGCTGTGCTCGCGCAAGCCGACCATGATCGACACGCCGAAGAAGCGCGAGATCCGCGAGAAGATGTACACCGAGAAGTACGAGAAGACCCAGAAGGCCTATCTCGACGAGCTCCGCAAGGCGGCGATGATCGAATATCGCAACCGCTGATGGCCAACCACGCAGCAAAGCCCCTCGCCCTGACGCTGGGAGAGCCTGCCGGCATCGGCCCCGACATCACGATTGCGGCCTGGCTCCGGCGCCGCGAGCTGAACCTGCCCGCCTTCTACCTGCTCGGCGACGAGGCGCTGATCGCGCGACGCGCCAAGACACTAGACAAGACGCTGGGTAAGGCACTCGGCGCCGAGATCCGGATCGCCTCCGTGACCGCGCGCGAGGCCGCGGCCGCCTTCACCGAGGCCCTGCCCGTGGTTGCGACCGGCGAGCGCGCAACGGCCGAACCCGGCCAGCCCGACGCCTCGAGCGCGCCGGCCGCGCTCGCCTCGATCCGCCAGGCGGTGGCCGATGTCCGCGCCGGCCGCGCCGGCGCCGTCGTCACCAACCCGATCGCCAAGAGCGTGCTCTACCGCGCGGGCTTCCGCCATCCCGGCCACACCGAATTCCTCGCCGAGCTCGCCGCAGAGGACGGCCGCGTGCCGCAGCCGGTGATGATGCTGTGGTCGCCGCGGCTCGCCGTGGTGCCCGTGACGATCCACGTCTCCTTGCGCGACGCGCTGTCCCAGCTGACGAGCGAATTGATCGTCTCGACCGTGCGCATCGTCGCGGCCGAGCTGAAATCCCGCTTCGGCATCACGAGGCCGCGCATCGCGATCTCCGGCCTCAACCCGCATGCCGGCGAGGACGGCTCGCTCGGCCACGAGGAGCAGACGGTGATTGCGCCGGCGCTCAAGGCGTTGCGCAATGACGGCATCGATGCACGAGGCCCGCTGCCCGCCGACACCATGTTCCACGAGGCTGCGCGCAACAGCTATGACTGCGCGGTCTGCATGTATCACGACCAGGCGCTGATCCCGATCAAGACGGTCGCCTTCGACGACGCCGTCAACGTCACGCTCGGCCTGCCCTTCGTCCGCACCTCGCCCGATCACGGCACCGCCTTCGACATCGCCGGCACCGGCAAAGCCAATCCGGCAAGCCTGATCGCGGCGCTTCAACTCGCCAGCCGCATGGCGGCTGCCAAAACCTGATGAGCGCGATCGACGACCTCCCGCCGCTGCGCGAGGTCATTCGCCAGCACGCGCTGTCGGCCCGCAAATCGCTCGGCCAGAATTTCCTGCTCGATCTCAACCTCACCGCGCGCATTGCGCGCGCGGCCGCACCGCTTGAGGACTCCACCATCGTCGAGATCGGCCCGGGCCCGGGCGGCCTGACGCGTGCGCTGCTTGCGCTCGGCGCCAGGCGCGTCATCGCCATCGAGCATGACGAGCGCGCAATCCCCGCCTTGCAGGATATTTCCGCGCGCTATCCCGGCCGGCTCGAGATCGTCCACGGCGATGCCATGACCTTCGACCCGCGCCCGCTGCTCAATGGCGAACGCGCAAAAATCGTCGCCAATCTGCCCTACAACATCGCGACCCAGCTTCTGATCGGCTGGCTCACCACCGAACCGTGGCCGCCCTGGTACGACATGATGGTCCTGATGTTCCAGCGCGAGGTCGGCGAGCGCATCGTGGCGCGCGAGGACGAAGAGGCCTATGGCCGCCTCGGCGTGCTCGCCAACTGGCGCTGCGAGACCAAGATCCTGTTCGACATTGCGCCGTCCGCCTTCGTGCCGCCGCCGAAGGTGACCTCCTCCGTCGTGCGTCTGGTGCCGCGCACCGAGCCTCTCGCTTGCGATCGCAAGCTGCTCGAACAGGTCGCGGCCGCAGCCTTCGGCCAGCGCCGCAAGATGCTGCGGCAGAGCCTGAAATCGCTGGGCGTCGATCCGGCGCGGCTTGCGCAGGCCGCCGGCGTCGATGCGACGCGGCGCGCCGAGACCGTTCCGATATCGGGCTTTGTTGCCATGGCGCGTGAATTGGCGGATATACGAGCCGAAACCTGACGCATGATCCGGAAAAGTGTGAAGCGGTTTTCCGACCAGATCATGCTCAAATAACGAGCCGAAGCGCACGCTTCGGCGAAAATTCCGGAGGAAAGAAAATGGCGTTGATGCGTCGGCAGTCCCTGGTCAAGTTCGATGCGCCGCTGTGCGAGACCATCGTCGACACGCCCAAGCCGCAAGGCCGCGAAGTCCTCGTGCGCATCGAGCGCTGCGGCCTCTGCCATTCCGACCTGCACATCCAGGACGGCTATGCCGATCTCGGCGGCGGCAAGAAGCTCGACACCACGCGCGGCATGACGCTGCCCTTCACGCTCGGCCACGAGATCGCCGGCGTCGTCGACGAAGTCGGCCCTGACGTTCCGGCTAGCCTCGTCGGAGCGAAGAAGGCGGTGTTTCCGTGGATCGGCTGCGGCCAGTGCCGCGACTGCAAGAACGGCGACGAGAACCTCTGCGTCAAGCAGCGCTTCCTCGGCGTCTCCATTGACGGCGGTTTCGCCACCCACGTGCTGGTGCCCGACGCGAAATATCTGCTCGACTACGATCCCCTGCCCGTCAACCAGGCCGCAACCCTGATGTGCTCCGGCGTCACCGCTTACGGCGCGCTCAAGCGTCTGGTCGACCGTCCGCGCCAGCGCAACCTGCTGCTGATCGGCCTCGGCGGCGTCGGCATGATGGGCCTGTCGTTCGCGCAGGCGATGTTCAAGCAGCCGATCACGGTCGCCGACCTCAGCCCGGCCGCGCGCGAGACCGCGCTGAAGAACGGCGCCGCGGTCGCCTACGACCCGGCCGAACCGGAAGTGATCCGGCGCATCCTCAAGGAGACCGACGGCGGTTTTGACGAGATCGTCGATTTCGCCGGCAACGAGAAGTCGATGGCGTTTGCGGTCGCGGTCGCCGCGCGCGGCGGCAAGATCGTGGTCTCCGGCCTGATGGGCGGCCAGTTCACGCTGCCGATGGTGCAGTGGGTCTACAAGCGCATGACCATCGAAGGCTTCATGGTCGGCACACTTGCGGAGGCCCAGGAGCTGATGGCACTCGCCCGCGCCGGCAAGATCAAGCCGACGCCGATGCGCGAGGAGCCGATGGGCGACGTCCAGAAATGGATCGACGAATTGCGCGCCGGCAAGGTGGTCGGCCGCATCGTGCTGAAGAATTAGAGCGCGCATCAGCGCCCGCGCGGAACGCCGTCAGCCGCGCTGCGTTGGTAGTGCATGTCCATTCGCTGCACCGTCGAGAGCGCATTCTTCATCGCCTGGAGCTTCCTGGAGCAGAGCGGAGAGCTCGGTCCTCCGGACGAGACAGCGAATGTCCTCCTCGACGCCATCGAAGCCCAGCTCAAGACCGGCGAACGCCGGCAGTTGATGCTCGCGAACAGAGCGATCGATACCTGGCGTGCCCACGCGGCGAAGAGCCGGCCGTCGCAGGAAGCCCGCTTCGGGTGACGGGCGGCGGGGGATACCGCCGGGCCCCATTCCGGCAAATGCGCCCCCATCGAGCCCAATGCCTGTCCCTTCGATGAAGACAGGAAGCTCCCGCTTCGCCACACCATCATCCCGATCACCAACCGATCACTTCGGCCTGACATTGGAACGTCGCGCGCCTCGGGCGCGTTTGTCTCCCGTGAAGACAACGACGGAGTCAGAGCTGATGACAAAGCCGCTGACGAAGACAGTGCAACCTGTTCCTGAAGAAAACCAGAGCCACAAGGGCGCCGGCAGCGCGCCGTCGGTCCCGGTCGACACCACCAAGGGCCACCGCGACGACGAGAAGCAGAATATTCGCGAGCAGGCGGCGCACGGCAACCTGACCCAGAACACAAGCAACAGGCGCCAGGGATAAGCGATCAGACAACGGGGGGATTGAAACGAGGAGAAACGAACGTGGTCAATCTCGGCAAGTGGTACGATCCCATATCCGAACGCTGGATCGCACCGCGCGAACCCCGCCTTGAGGCTGCATCCCCCCAAACGAGCGAGAACCACGTCCTGGAGCTTCAGAGGACGGTCGAAATCCGGCGCATCTGGCGCGCGCTCGTCGATTGCTGCGCACGCGACTGATGCTCGCACGCAGCCGCGGGAGGAACCCGCCGTCGATCGCACCGTTGGTACCTGCATGACCGATCCTGCATCACCCGCAAGGCCAGTCGCGGCCGCGATACGCTACCTCTCGATCACCGCCGGTTGCGCCTGCCTGCTGCTCGCGGCCGTCTGCTTCGCCATCGCCTGCCAGGTCTTCATCCAGACCGGCGTGTTCGCGCAATCCTACGTGATGGTGGGCCTCATCAGTGCCGCATTGGGGCTGCTGGCGCTGACGCTGGCGCGCGTGTGGAAATAGGCTTCGCAGTTTCGCTCCTTCGCTTGGCTCTCGCCAGGAAGCCATCTCCCGCTCCGTCATTAGGAAGCCGTCTCCTGCCCCGTCATTCCGGGATGCGTGCGCGAGCACGCAGGCCCGGAATCCATCGGGCCACATGTCGTGCCGTGCGATGGATTCCGGGTTCGCCCTTTCAGGGCGCCCCGGAATGACAGGCGGAAGTCAGGGCAGCCCCCCGCGACCCGTCGGGCAAAACACTCAGTCAATCCCTGCCCGCAAAAATATTTCACTTTTCCGAATTTCGGATTTATGACATACACCCTTCATCCCGGCCCTGCCAAAGGGGCGTTCGCGATCGTCACGACATGCGGGCCGGGTGGCGGTGGACGCGGCAGCGGCGGCGCGGGCGGCGTGATGGCAGGGCGGACAACCGTGAGGCATCCACGCGACGCGGTACGACACGGCGCTGGTACAGCGGGCCCGGCGGTCGTCGGGGGTGAGCACACGCAAGCCCCTGACGATCCGGCGGGGCCGTCCGCGGACGGAGAAGTCGTGTGGTCCTGACGCCCGGGGTCTGTGCGTCAAGGCTCGCGGTGATGTGGCGGCCCGACCGGGCGCGCATCAGCGATCCGCGAGGCGACGGGGGCAATAGTGCATCGCTCCCCGGGGAGAGCACGAAGGACACCGTTAAAACCATCCGCGCAGGGGAAGGCCGGGCGACCGGCATCACCTGTGGTCCAAACCGTGTGCATTCCATGTAGCGCACGGATCTCGGGTGCCGCCGGCGCCCGGCCTTCCCTGCGCCCTTTGGCCAAGAAGGGCGATGCGTTGAAGCAAGGCTCGGGCAGAACCTGCCGCGAGACTGTGGAGCCATGGTCACTGCCCGTTCCATACGCCCCCGCTCCGCCGCAGCGGTTCCAAGACCTTCCGCCGCTCCAACTTGCTCGGGAACCTGGAACTCGACCAGGCAATAGCGCCGGCAAAATGCCTGATTTCGCGACGGAACGACCGCCGCGCAGGCCCGATTTAAGCCTCATCCTCTCCGGATTTGCGGCTCATTGCCACCCAACTCTTTGAAGAGAAAGGAATGGTTAAGAGTTGCGTCGCGTAATCGGGAGACCAGGATGGGCAACCGCACCGCAAAGTTCATATCCGCGCTTGTCGGCAGCATCATTGCCGGCGCGCCACTGGCCGCCGTGTCGCAGAACGCGCCGAGCGGATCGAGCACGGCCAATGCGGCCGCCGACTGCCTGGCCTCGCCGAAGAGCACCGCGCCGCAGGGACAGCACTGGCACTATCGCCTCGATCGCGTGACCAAGCGGCAGTGCTGGTACCTGCGCGCCGAAGGCGGCAAGGCGACGCCGAGCGCGCAGGCGACGGCCGACGCACCAGACGCAGATTCAGCCACAACGCCATCGGTGCAGAACGCGCGCGCGGAATATATTGCACCGCAGATCGGTGCCGCACCGGGCTCGCCGAACATGACCGCGCCCGCGCCCGTCGCAACGAATACACCGCCGGTCACGCAACAGCCGCCGGGCGCCATCGCCGACAACAACGCGCAACAGCCCGCCGTCGCCGCGCGCTGGCCCGATACCTCCACGACATCCGCAGCGCCCGCGCCGCAGCCGGCGCCCGCCCCCGCGACGCAGCCGAACACCAAGCCGGCAAAGGGCCCCGCTCCGGTGGCACTCGCCGCGGCCGAACTTCCCGCCGACAAGCCAACCGGCTCGCTCCAGATGCTCCTGCTCGTGATCGGCGGCGCCTTGGCGATTGCCGGCATCCTCGCCAGCGTCATCTACCGCTTCGCCGGCGGGCGCGCGCGCGTCCGCGTCCGCGTCCAGACGAACGACCACCGCCGCGTGAATTGGGACGATCGGGAGCCACAGAACCGGGACGAGGGCCGCGCGCCGTGGCTCAAAGCGATGCCGGCCGTCACGCCGCGCGCGCAGCCGCCGCGTCCGATCGATTTCGACGCCGCACGACCCCAGGCGGCACAGCTCGCCGCAATCGACCGCAAGATCGATATGATCGAAGCGCACGAGCCGGCTGGCGAACCAACTGAACCAGCTAGCGTCACCGAAGTCGCGGAATCCGGCGAGCCCGAGATCGCGGCATTCGACAGGGAATTCGAGATCGAGGCCCGCGCACCGCGGCTCGCAACCGACCAGGCCGACAGCAATGAAGAGCCGGCCGGTCGCGATGAGGATGCGGTCAACATCGACATCATCACCACGATGCTGGAACGGCTGCTGCAGGAAGGGCCGCGGCTGAAGCAGCCTGGCCTTGGCTCTAACCCTGGCTCTAACCTTGGAGCTGGCCTTGCAAACCTCGCACGAAACCAACGAGGCCAATCCGCCGCTCGCGCTTGAGGCGCTCGGCCTTCAGGATCGACTGCACCTCGGCGAAGGCCTCGTCGACGTCGTGGTTGATGACGATGTAGTCGTACTCGGCCCAGTGGCTCATCTCGTGGCTGGCACGGCTCATGCGCTTGCGGATCACCTCGTCAGAATCCTGCGCGCGCGAATGCAGCCGCTTCTCGAGATCGCCGGCCGACGGCGGCAGGATGAACACGCTGACGACGTCGGCGCGCGCCTTCTCCCGCAGCTGCTGCGTGCCCTGCCAGTCGATGTCGAATAGCACGTCCTGCCCGGCCGATAACGCCGCCTCGACCGGCGCGCGCGGCGTGCCGTAGCGGTTGTCGAACACGGTCGCCCATTCCAGTAGCTCGTCGTCCTTCACCATCGCCTCGAAGCGGGGCTTGTCGACGAACAGATAGTCGCGGCCGTCGACCTCGCCGGGCCGCATCGGCCGCGTGGTCGCCGAGACCGACATTCGCAGGCCCGGCATGCGCTCGATCAACAAACGCGACAGCGTCGTTTTGCCTGCGCCCGACGGCGAGGACAGCACGAACATCAATCCGCGCCGCTCGACACCGTCAGTTCCGTGACCGTCCGTCGTCATCGATCACTCCAGATTCTGGACCTGCTCGCGAAATTGCTCGACCACGTTCTTCATGGCGAGCCCCGTATTGGTGAGCTCGATGTCGTTCGACTTCGAGCAGCAGGTGTTGACCTCGCGGTGAAACTCCTGCGCCAGGAAATCGAGCTTGCGCCCGATCGGGCCGCCCTTGCCGATCAGCTCGCGCGCCTGCGCGATGTGCGAGGCGATGCGGTCGAGCTCCTCGCGGATGTCGGCTCTGGTCGCGATCAGGATCGCCTCCTGCATCAGGCGGTCGGAATCGAAACGGTCGGAGGTGTCCAGCAGCGCAGCGATCTGCTCGGCGAGCCTCGCCTTGATCGCCTCCGGCTTGCGGCCGGGCGCGGCCTCGGCCTTCTTCGCCAGTTGCTCGACCTCGTCCACCCGCTGGGTCAGGATCTGCCCAAGCGAAGTGCCCTCGCGCTTGCGCATCTCGACGAGATCGGCAAGCGCCTTGTCGAAGGCTTCGGCCACAGCAGTGCGCGCCGCCTTGTCCTCCTCCTCGTCGCCCTCGGGCTCGGCGACCTCGACGACGCCCTTGATGGCAAGGAGGCCGTCGACGCTCGGCGCCACCGCATCGACCTTGCCGGCGATCACCGTGGCGGCCCTGAGGACGGCGTTGAGCACGTCCTCGTTGACGCGGACCGTGGCGGCGGCATTGGTGCGCTTGACGGTGAGATTGGCGTAGACGGTGCCGCGCGACAAAAGCTCGCCCGCGCGCTTCTTGGCATGGGCCTCGAGCTCGTCAAACCCCTGCGGCAACCGCACCCTGAGATCAAAGCCCTTGGCGTTGACCGACTTCAATTCCCATTCGAACGTGTACGGCCCGCTAGCGCCGTGGCTTCGGGCAAAGCCGGTCATGGACGACAGCGCCATCAGGTCAAATTCTCCAGAAACACAGGATTCGCGAGGCCATCAAGGCACGCGAATCTTAAGACTATTTTGCCGGAAAGTGGAATCCGCAAAGTCCCGTAGGCAGGTCTGCGCGCGGCCTAGCGCTGGACCACCGGCGGCGAGGGCTGCACCGCGCCCTGCCGGGCAGGAGCGGGATTGGCGGGGCGAGGAGCAGCCGGCGGCTTCTTCTGCTGGTTCGGCCGTGCCGGTGTCGTCGCGGTCGGCGTGTCGACAGCGCCGGGCGCCGCGGCCGCCGGCGGCTGCGCGTCCTCGGCCGGCTCGACCGTGTCGTTCTGGATCTGCTTCTCCATCGCGCGCAGCTTGGCGACGTTTTTCTGGTGCGCGTCGTAGGTCTCGGTGAAGGCATGCCCGCCGGTGCCGTCGGCGACGAAGAACAGGTCGCGGGTGCGGGCCGGATTGGCGGCGGCTTCCAGCGAGGCGCGGCCGGGGTTGGCGATCGGGCCCGGCGGCAGGCCCTCGATCACATAGGTGTTGTAGGGCGAGGGCTGCGTGATCTCGCTGCGCTTGATCGGGCGGCCCAGCGTCCCCTTGCCGCCGACGAGACCGTAGATGATGGTCGGATCGGACTGCAGCTTGATCCTCTGCTTCAACCGATTAGTGAACACGGCGGCGACGCGGCTGCGCTCGTCGGGCTTGCCGGTCTCCTTCTCGACGATCGAGGCCAGCGTCACCAGTTGCTCCGGAGTCTTGACCGGAATGTCCTGGTTGCGACGCTCCCAGATCTCGGCCAGCACGCGCTTGTGCGCCTGCTGCATGCGCTGGACCACCTGCTCGCGCGTGGTGCCCCGCGGGAACTTGTAGGTCTCGGGCAAGAGCGTGCCCTCGCGCGGCAGCTCGCGCACGCTGCCGGTGAAGATATCGTTGTCGGAGAGCCGTGCCACGATCTGCTCGGAGGTCAGGCCTTCGGGAATCGTGACCGCATGCTGCACCACCTTGCCCTCGACGATGGTGGCGATGACGTCGCGCAAGGACGCGTTCTTCTGGAACGAATACTCACCCGGCTTGAGGTCCGAACTCGCCTTCAGCGCGGCCACGCTTGCAATGAACACCCAGGGATTGACGTCGGTCACGCCTTCCCGGTTCAGCGTCTCGGCGATGTCGCGCTTGCCGGCGCGCTGCGGGATATTGACGATCTTGTCTTCCTTGAGCGGACCCGCCGTTTCGAGCACCTGCCGGCCGTAGTAATACACGGCGCCCGCACCGATCATGGAGATCAGGAGGAGCGTGATGATGGCGTTGCCGACGATCACAAAGGGATTGCGCGCGCGGTCCGATCGCTTCGGCGGCGGCGGGACCTGCTCGGGCTCGAGCGCTGCCCGCGGACTCCGGGGCGAAATGGGCGGCCTTTCACTCATCGAAGCAACCTGAATCCTGCCGGTTCAACCGCGGCCTGACAATCGTTTGCCCTGCCAAATGCACGCGCCCACTACCATGACTATCGCCGAATACGGCAAAACGGTGGATTCGCTTCAAACACAAACTAATTGACCAAACGGCGGACGATCACCGACGCATTGGTACCGCCAAAACCAAAAGAATTCGACAACGCTACGTTGACCTCTCGCTTCTTCGCCGCGTGCGGCACGAGATCGATCGCAGTTTCGACCGACGGGTTGTCGAGGTTGATGGTCGGCGGCACGACATTATCGCGAATCGCGAGAATGGCGAAGATCGCCTCGATCGCACCGGCCGCGCCGAGCAGATGGCCGGTCGACGATTTGGTCGAGGACATCGCGACCTTGGAGGCGGCATTGCCGAGCAGACGCTCGACCGCACCGAGCTCGATCTCGTCACCGAGCGGCGTCGAGGTGCCGTGCGCGTTGATGTAGTCGAGATCGGCTGCCGTGAGGCCGGCGCGCTTCAGCGCTGCCGCCATGCTGCGGAAGCCGCCATCGCCGTCGGGCGACGGCGAGGTGATGTGATACGCATCGCCCGACAGGCCATAGCCGATCACTTCGGCATAGATCCTGGCGCCGCGGCGCCTGGCGTGCTCGAGCTCTTCCAGGACGAGGACGCCGGCGCCCTCGCCCATCACGAAGCCGTCGCGATCCTTGTCGTAGGGACGCGAGGCCTTCTCGGGTGTCTCGTTGAAGCCGGTCGAGAGCGCGCGCGCGGCGTTGAAGCCGGCAATGCCGATACGGCTGATCGGCGACTCGGCGCCGCCGGCGACCATGACATCGGCATCGCCCAGCGCAATCAGGCGGGCGGCATCGCCGACCGCATGTGCCCCGGTCGAGCAGGCCGTGACCACCGAATGGTTCGGCCCCTTCAGCCCGTGCGCGATCGAGACATAGCCCGAGGCGAGATTGATCAGGCGGCCCGGAATGAAGAAAGGCGACACCCGGCGCGGACCGCGCTCCTTCAGCAGGATGGCGGTTTCCGCGATGCCGTTGAGGCCGCCGATACCGGAACCGATCATGGTGCCGGTCGCGCATTTGTCCTCTTCGGTTTCGGGATGCCAGTTGGCATCGTCGAGCGCCTGGCCGGCCGCGGCCATGCCGAAGATGATGAAGTCGTCGACCTTGCGCTGGTCCTTCGGCTCCATCCACTTGTCGGGATTGAAGGTGTCGTTCGACCCGTCGCCGCGCACCACCGTGCAGGCGATCTTGGTCTGAAGATCGGAGACATCGAAGCTCTCGATCCTGCGCGCACCACTTTCGCCGTTGAGGATGCGTTTCCAGGTCGGCTCGACGCCACAGCCGAGTGGCGAGACCATGCCGAGACCCGTGACGACAACCCGCCTCATATCCGAAAACTCCGCATCGAAAGACTCACGGCCAATAACAAGAAACCGGCTGACCGCTGCGAAGCGGCCCGTCCGGTTTCAATGTTGTCCCCGCGAAAAAGAAGAGCGTTAGCTCTTCGCGTTCTTCTCGAGAAACTTCGTGGCGTCGCCGACGGTGAGAATCGTTTCCGCGGCGTCGTCCGGAATCTCGCAACCGAATTCTTCTTCGAACGCCATCACCAGCTCGACGGTGTCCAGACTGTCGGCGCCGAGGTCGTCGATGAAGCTCGCGGCGTCGACAACCTTCTCGGGTTCAACACCAAGGTGTTCGACCACGATCTTCTTAACCCGCTCGCCAATGTCACTCATTGCATAACCTCGTGTTGTTCCCTGTAGACCCGACCCCCCGGGACGATACGAGCCGTCGTGGTCGTTGACTGCCTTCGCTTACGAACTTTGATTTGGCCCCATCCTAACCGATGCAGGGCCCGGCGAACGACGGCCAAGGCTCCGCATCGCCAATATACAGGGTTTCAAAAACCTGCAATGGCGTTCTTTGCCCATCCGTTGAAGGTCCGGTTACCATACTTCAATTGCCTTGACTACAAGCCTCATTTCGCACCGGAAACGGCCGTTTGCCGCATCCCGCACCGCCATGTGGGCGGTACGGAACGAGGGCTTCAGATCATGGCCATGCCGCCGTTGACATGGATGGTTTGCCCGGTGACGTAGGCCGCTTCGTTTGAGCTCAGGTAGACGGCGGCGGCCGCAATGTCCTCGGGCGTCCCCAGCCGGGCTGCCGGAACCTTTGTCAGAATCGTCTCGCGCTGCTTGTCATTGAGCGCGTCCGTCATCGGCGTCTTGATGAAGCCGGGCGCGATGCAGTTGGCGGTGACGCCGCGCTTGGCGTATTCGGCACCCAGCGTCTTGATCATGCCGATCAAGCCTGCCTTCGACGCGGTGTAGTTGCCCTGCCCGGGATTGCCGGTGACGCCGACCACCGAGGTGATGGCGATGATGCGGCCGAAGCGCTTGCGCATCATCAATTTGGTGGCGGCGCGCGCCAGGCGGAAGGTCGCGGTCAAATTGACGTTGATGACCTCCTCCCAATCCTCGTCGCGAAGCTGCACGAAGAGATTGTCGCGGGTGATGCCGGCATTGGCGACGAGGATGTCGACCTGGCCCATCGCGGCTTCCGCGGCGGGCACCAGCGCCTCGACCTCGTCGGCCTTGGACAGATTGCAGGGCAGCACGAAGGTGCGCTCGCCGAGCTTGCCGGCAAGCTCATCCAGCACTTCCTTCCGCGTCCCTGATATCGCGACCGTGGCGCCCTGCGCGTGCAGCGCCTGCGCGATTGCGCCGCCGATGCCGCCGGTCGCGCCGGTGACGAGCGCCTTTTTGCCAGTCAGATCGAACATCGATAACTCCTTCAAAGCACGATCCGGAAAAGTGCGCAGCGGTTTTCCGGAAAGATCGTGCGCAAACTTAAAGAACCAAGGCGCGATGACGTATCAATCGCGCTTCAGGCCTGCTTCGCAGCGGCCAGTGCATCCTTGGCCGCCGCAATGTCGTTCGGCCCGCCCACGGCGACACCGACGGCGCCGTCGGCGATACGCTTGACGAGACCCGTCAGCACCTTGCCGGCGCCGATCTCGAAGAAACGGGTCACGCCCTGCCCTGCCATATAGGCAACCGACTCGCGCCAGCGCACCGTTCCGGTGACCTGCTCGACCAGGCGGCGGCGGATCTCGTCGGGATCGGTGATGGCGGTTGCCAGCACGTTCGACACCAGCGGAGCTGCCGGGGCCTTGATCGTGACCTTGGCCAGCGCCTCCGCCATGGCGTCGGCAGCCGGCTGCATCAGCTTGCAGTGGAAGGGTGCGGACACCGGCAGCAGCATCGCGCGCTTGGCCCCCTTGGTCTTGGCGATCTCGACGGCGCGATCGACCGCCGCCTTGTCGCCGGAGACGACCACCTGCCCGCCGCCATTGTCGTTGGCGGCCTGGCAGACCTGCCCCTGCGCCGCCTCATTGGCGACCTCCATGGCGGCCTCGTAATCGAGACCGAGCAGCGCGGCCATCGCGCCGGCGCCGACCGGCACGGCTTTTTGCATTGCGAGACCGCGGGTGCGAAGCAGCCGCGCGGTGTCGGAAACCGTCAGGCTGCCGGCTGCGGCCAGCGCCGAATATTCACCAAGCGAATGGCCGGCGACAAAGGCCGCGTCCCGTCCTACGGAAAAACCGGCTTCAGCCTCGAGCACCCGCAGGGTGGCAACGGAAACCGCCATAAGCGCCGGCTGGGCGTTTTCGGTCAGCTGGAGGGTTTCGGCCGGGCCATCCCAGATGATGGCCGTCAACTTCTCCCCAAGCGCTGCATCGACCTCGTCGAATACGGCGCGCGCCAACGGGAAGGCGTCGGCCAGGGCCTTGCCCATGCCAACCGCCTGGGATCCCTGCCCCGGAAATGTGAATGCTGCCGTCATCGGCGCTCCCTGCTTGTCGAGCACGATCCCTGCGAGAACCGGCAGCCGATTACGCGCGGCCTTGGGCCATGGTTCCGGATCGTGCGTCAAAGGGGGCCGTAGACACCGTCCGGGCCTGCAATGTCAAGCCAAGATGGGAACCTCGACCGGCATCCAATTGGGGATGCGCCCCTTAAAACCCGCCCGCCTTCTGGTCTGCGCCGACCTCGGCGCCAGCCCGCGCGCGGCGCGCGCTGCTGGCCAATTGCCCCGGCCGGTCGTCACGGTTCGGCCTGGCGGTGGCGAGCCGCAGCACGGCGGCGTAGTTCGGCTGCACTTCCATGCGGCCGGCATGCCGGCTCTCGCTGAGCAGGCGATGGACCTTCGGCAGATTGTAGCAGGGCACGTAGAACAGGAGGTGATGCTCAAGGTGATAGTTCACGTAATACGGCGCGATGAACAGACGCTCGAGAAAATTGGCATGCGTGGTGCGGGTGTTGCGCAGGGGATCGCTGCTGTCGGGGACGATGGCATGCTCGGCGATGTTGCGGATGCGGGTGATGACCATCATCCAGGTCAGCAGCGGCACCAGCCATAGCAGCGGATAGGCCCACCACAGGCCGGCCGCCGCAAGCGCTGCGAACAGTGCGGCATTGACGAGGCATTGCGGGCCGAGCTTCTCCCAGAAATGCGCAGCGCGCTGCCGCCACGGCCAGTCCTGCGGGCCGAGTGCGTTGAGCAGTTGCGCCTTGCGCTGCTGGTAGCCGGTCTGCCCGGTGATGTCGCGAATGAACTTGCGGCGATAGCTCAGCTGCGTGATCGGAAATGGCGCCGACAGCACGAGATCGGGATCGTCCTCCTGCTGGGTCCGCGCGTGGTGCTGCAAGTGATAGCGGCGATAGGCGCGCGTCTCCGCAAAAACCGGATAAGCGCAGAACCATTGGCTCAGCGTCAAATTGGTGTTCTCGTCGGCGGAGAGACAACCATGCGCGCCGTCGTGCATGAGGATCGACAGGCCCAGTTGGCGCGAGCCGATAATGGCGACGGCGAAGATATAAGTGAGCGGATTGGGCCACCACGCGACCAGCGCGATCGCGCCGATGATCAGCGCCCAGGCATGCGCGATCAGTGCGACCCCCTTCCAGGTTACGCGCTGGCGCACGTCGACGAGCTGGTCCTCGGTCAGGAAATCGCGGGCACGCATGCGAAGCGCGGTCATGGCCTAGCTCTCCTCATCCGAAGTGGTCGATGCGTCGCGGTCGTCGACGAGGCGCAGGCGCGCGGCCTCGCCGGCGGATTTCGCCTGCTCGCCAAGCACGCGCAGCATCTCGGCGCAGAGCTCATCCGGCGAGCGGCCCATGGCATAGCCCTCGAGGATGACGCCGATGGCGACCGCCCAGAACCGCCGCGAACTCTCGTCGGGCGCGCGCATGGAACGCCAGCCATGGCGCGCGACCTGGCTCGCATAGGCACGCGCGCCCTCGGCGTGCAGACGCTCGATGGTGCGCTCGACCAGCGGCGCGAGATCCTGGCGACGCCGCGTCAGCGTCAATGCTTCGGCGAAAAAGGCGACCGAATCGCTCGCCGTCACCGTCTCGGCGAGCGCATGGGTGTAGTCCCGCGGCGTGCGCGCCTTCAGCGCAGCCTGCTCGGTCGCGCGGGCCAGATACAGGAGCTCGCGGCAGGCGCATTCGACGAACAGCGCCTCCTTGGTGC
This sequence comes from Bradyrhizobium sp. CCBAU 11361, assembly GCF_028128935.1. Classification (NCBI taxonomy): domain Bacteria; kingdom Pseudomonadati; phylum Pseudomonadota; class Alphaproteobacteria; order Hyphomicrobiales; family Nitrobacteraceae; genus Bradyrhizobium; species Bradyrhizobium sp. CCBAU 11361. The sequence continues at coordinate 4,524 of NZ_LBJZ01000168.1, read as the reverse complement.
GGAAATAATAGGTGATCTGGCTCGGAAATGCGTCCGCGGCGGCCGCGATGTCGGTGATCGAGGCGCCCGACAGCCCCCGCTCCCGGAACAGTGGGCTGGCCGCATCCAGCAGCAGCGAGCGCATTTTGCGGCCGGCCGAGCGTGTGGCGCGCGCCGCATGCCTGGGGTCGCCGACCGCCGTTTCGGATGGGGCGTGGGCAGATTTGTCCGCCATTGGATCCTCCCGCTGATTTATTTGTATGCCATACAAACAAATAAATCAAGCTGAGGGGCTCGCCCCGTCGTCCCCCACACGGGCGCCAAGGGCCGAAACCTGGCCCTCCAACCTTGCAAAGCCGGTCAAAATCCGTATAAGGCGCGCATCCGCAGACCCCGGCCGGGAGCTGAACGGACGGTCTCAACAAATCATTCGTGATTTTGGTGTGGCAGGGCCAGTCGGCCCGTCGTCCCGTGTTTCCGCCTTCTGAGCTTAATCCCAGAGTCCTTTCCGAAGGTCTCTTAAGGGCTTGACGCCGGGCGATGCGCTAACATGAGGAAAGGACTTCCATGCCTCTTTACGAGCATGTTTTTCTCGCGCGCCAAGACGCGAGCCCGCAGCAGGTCGAAGAGCTGACTGCGCAGATGACCGGCATCGTCGAGGGTCTCGGCGGCAAGATCACCAAGACCGAGAACTGGGGCGTTCGCTCCCTCACCTACCGGATGAACAAGAACCGCAAGGCGCACTTCGTGCTGCTCAACATCGACGCGCCGTCCGCGGCGATCGCCGAGATCGAGCGCCAGGAGCGCATCAGCGAAGACGTGATCCGCTATCTCAGCGTCCGCGTCGAGGAACTCGAGGAAGGCCCGTCAGCGATGATGCGCAAGGCCGACCGTGACCGCGAGCGTGATGACCGTGGCGGCGGCTTCCGTGGCGAGCGCGAAGGCGGCTTCCGTGGCGACCGCGAGGGTGGTTTCCGTGGCGGCGATCGCGACGGTGGCGGCTTCCGCGGTGACCGCGGTCCGCGCCGTCCGCGCGAAGAAGCCGAAACCACGACGGATGGGGAGTAAGATCAATGGCTGAAGCTGGTGCACGCCGTCCGTTTTTCCGTCGTCGCAAGAGCTGCCCGTTCACGGGCGCCAATGCTCCGAAGATCGACTACAAGGACTCCAAGCTGCTGATGCGTTACGTCTCCGAGCGCGGCAAGATCGTGCCGAGCCGCATCACCGCGGTGTCCGCGAAGAAGCAGCGTGAGCTCGCCCGCGCCATCAAGCGCGCGCGCTTCCTGGGCCTGCTGCCCTACGTCATTCGCTAAGACGAATTCGGCCGGCGGCGACATCGCCGCCGGCCGCGACTTAATCTTAACTCATAAGGCTTCCGGGTCGTCCGGTCGCCGATGGTTGGGGCAAGATGCCTCTAACCGCTCGAAGGGAGCGGGACAGCTGATGATGGCCTTTGGACTGATAGCCCTGATCGCCGGCGCTGCGTCGGCCCTGATGTTCGCCTCGATCGTCTCGGGCGCGCTGATCTCGCTCGTCCTGTTCTATCTCGCACCGCTGCCGCTGATGGTCGCCGCGATCGGCTGGGGACCGCTTTGCGCGAGCCTTGGCGGCATCGCCGCTGCGATCGGCCTCGGCGCCCTGTTCGGCCTGCCCTACTGCATCGCGTTCGCCGTCACCGTCGCGCTGCCGGCCTGGTGGCTCGGCCATCTCGTCCTGCTCAGCCGGCAAGTGGGACACGTCACGCCGGACGCCGCCACCGAGCCGCCGGCCGAGCCCGAGCTCGAGTGGTTTCCGGTCGGCCGCATCCTGCTGTGGATCGCGGGCTTCGCCACACTGACCACGATCGCCGCCCTGCTCACGCTCGGCACCGACGCCGACACCATCCTGGGCACGCTGCGGCGCGGCCTGATGCGCATCCTCCGCGCCACGGATCCGCAAGCCTCCGGCGAAGCCGACCAGTTCGTCGACGCACTGGTGCGCATCGCGCCAGCCGCCGCCACCATCGTCGCAATGATGACGCTGACCCTCAACCTCTGGCTCAGCGCCAAGGTGACGGCGACGTCGGGCCGGCTGCGCCGCCCCTGGCCGGATCTGATGACGGCCGAGCTGCCGCCGATGACGCTCGTGGCGCTCTGCATCGCGCTCGCGTTCTGCTTCACCGGCGGGCTGCTCGCGATCATCGCGCAGATCACCACGGCGGCGCTGATGATGAGTTACGCGCTGACCGGCTTTGCCGTGCTGCACACGCTGACGCTCGCGCTGAAGAGCCGCACGTTCTGGCTCGGCTCGACCTACGCCGTCGTCGTCGTGTTCGGATGGCCTGTCATCGCGATGGTGATCCTGGGCCTTGCGGATGCCGTGTTCGGCTTCCGCGAGCGCTTCCTGCGCAGCCGCCAGCCGCCGCCGCTGCCGACCCCTTAAGTCCAACCCTGAAACCCCGAACTCACAGAGTACTTCAAAGGAGAACGAATATGGAAGTCATTTTGCTGGAACGCGTGAACAAGCTCGGCCAGATGGGCGAAGTCGTGAAGGTTCGCGACGGCTATGCCCGCAATTTCCTGCTCAAGCGCGGCAAGGCGCTGCGCGCCACCGCCGACAACCGCGCCAAGTACGACGGCATGAAGGCCGACCTCGAGGCCCGCAACCTCGCGTCCAAGGCCGAGGCGTCCAAGGTCGCCGAGAAGATCCAGGGCAAGAACATCATCGTGATCCGCCAGGCCTCGGAAGCCGGCCAGCTGTTCGGCTCGGTCAACGTCCGTGACATCGTCGTCGCGTTCGAAGCCGACGGCATCTCGCTCGCTCGCCCGCAGATCCAGCTCGACGCACCGATCAAGACCATCGGCAAGCACACCATCACGGTCGCCGTGCACCCCGAGGTCGAAGTCGAGATCACCGTCACGGTTGCGCGCAGCCAGGACGAGGCCGAGCGCATCAACCGCGGCGAGGACATCTCGTCCCGCAACGAGGACCGCGATGCGGCCGCCGAGGCGATCGCCGCCGCCGGCGAATTCTTCGATCCGGAAGCCCAGCACGACGACGTCGAGCCGGCTCCGGCCGCGGAAGAGACCGAGAAGTAAGCAACAACTCGTCATGCGCGGGCTTGACCCGCGCATCCATCAAAAGAGTTTTACTCAAGAAGATGGATTGCCGGGTCAAGCCCGGCAATGACAGTGGAGATTGGATCAGCCCGGTCGCTTCAAGCGGCCGGGCTTTTCGTTTTGGCGGCGACGTCCTCGCTCAGCATCGCGATCGAGGCGAGCGCTGTTGCCGTATGCTTCTCGACACCGTCGCTGACACAGAACACGTCGGCTGCGACCACGGAGACCTGGCGCCCCGGCTTGATCACCCTTGCCCGGCAGATCAGCTTCTCGCCGACAGCAGGCGACAACAAATTGAGCTTGTATTCCGCCGTCAGCGCCGGCTGGCCGCGCGAGGTGGCGGCCGCGATCGTCGTGGCGTTGTCGACCAGAAAGGCGGTGACGCCGCCGTGGAAAAAGCCGTGCTGCTGAAGCAGCTCCGGCCGGCGCTCCACCGCGATCGTGCAGGTGCCGCGCGACAATTCCGAGAGCTCGGCGCCAACGAGGTTCATAAAGCCCTGGCGGCCGACATTGGCGTGGATGCGCTCGGCTACGGCCGCAAATTCTGGATCTGCTTCGGCTCGCATGACATCTCTCCCTATTGTTTGTTGATGCGATCGGGCGGCCGCAGCGCGCGGATGGCGCAGGCGACCAGCGTGTCGGCCTCGCTCCGCGGATCGGCACGATCGCGACCCGACAGGAACGCGCGGCAGAAGATCTGCGCCGGGCCGATGAGCTGGCTGATGAACGTCACCGGCGTCATCGGCAGGAGCTCGCCGCCGGCAACCAGCGGCGTGCGCCAGCGTTCGATGCCTTCGGCAAGGCGCGCATTCTGTGCGCGCTGGGCGTCGCGGATGTCCTCGCCCCATTCGCTGCGCGAGATCTCGAAGAGATAGCGGGCCTCGCGCCGGCTCGAGACGACCCAGTCGAGATGCGCCCGGATCAGGCGATCGATGCCCTGTTCGGCGTCAGGCACGGGATCGAGCGCGGCCAGCACTGCGGCATGATATTGCCGCAGCACCTCCAGAAACAACGCGCCGGCCAGCTCCTTCTTCGACCCGAAGACATGAAAGAAGCTGCCGTTGGAGGTGCGCGCTTTGGCGCGGATCGCAGCCACCGTCGCAGCTTCGAAGCCGACGCGGTCGAACACGAACAGCCCCGCCGCCAACAGGTCGTCACGCATGCTTGCCGGCATCGGCGCCTCCTAGAGTGCTACTCTAGAGCACTGCTCTAGTCGCGGTCAAGACGATGCGAAGGCCGCGATGAACGCGGCCCTCGCAACGCGATCCGAAAATGCGGGTTGGCTTAGCGCGAAATCGGCGGCGCCGGCGGTCCTGATGACTCCGCCGGCGGCGGGGCCGCAGCGGTCGCGGGCGGCGCCGCCTCCTGCGGCTTGGCCGCCGGTTCGGAGCTTGCGGCAGGCGCGGCAGGCTTGGGAGCCGCCTCTTCCGCCGCCTTGGGCGCGACC
>NZ_LBJZ01000167.1:0-68478 GCF_028128935.1 Bradyrhizobium sp. CCBAU 11361 | reverse complement strand
CTCGGACAATGGCGCGAGCTTCTGTCTCGCGTTTTGCGTTCAGGACCACGGCGGCTCTTCGCCCGCCCCTGCTGCTTCGTGGTTGACCGTGACACCCGCCGTACGCAACCCGGTCAGCAATACGGTTCTTACGGAGGCAGTATCAAATCCAATATCCTTGGCGTTTGGTGGATGTGCCTCGCTGTCCTTCAATCGGAGCGCCAGGTGCATATGCTCACAAAGGTGCTGAACGACGCGATTGACTTGATCGTCATTCATCGTTGGCTTCCTCCTGCTACCTTTTGTCCAACTAGGTAGCACACATGAAGGTCGGGCGGTACGCGATTGGGCGGCCCCAAGCCCAACCCCACGCTCATGGGCGGACCGGCCCGTCTGGCACGCCGGAAGTGGCCGGCGGCGATGAGAACGACGCTTTTGACCTTTCGGACATTGAGTCCAGTCGGCGCAATGCGAATGAGCTTGACTAGTGCCGTCCGGCTTCGGCTTCTTGTTCCAACTGCAAGATGCGCGCCCGTAGCGCGTCGAACGTCTCTTCGGCGGCCTCGCTGAACAGCGGATCCTCAGGATTGGTCATGGCCGAAGCGATCTCCGTCCAATCTTCAGGCTCGAGAGCCTTCAGGGCGGAGGGAAAGAAATCGCGATCTTCCTTCATGATGTGGCGCCGCTCGTGCTCTATGAAATCGCGAACGATGGCATCCACATCCTGCCGAAGCAGTTCCTGACCCGCAAGAACGTTGTCGACCGCACGAGCGACGCGGCGCAAAAGATCGGCCCCTTTCTGGTGTTCGCGAGCGAGATCACCGACCTTCGCAGCCGCGCCCGGATCGCGAATTTTCAACTTGGCGAAGACCAGGTCTTCCTGAGGATGGTGGTAAACCTCCGGGTAAAGTTCGAAGTAGCTGATAACCGCGCCAATCACCTCATAGTCGGGGCGGTCGCCGCGGTCGAAAACCTCAAGTTCCCGCTCGAGGATGGCGAGCAGTTTCTCGATATTGCGGTGCTCTTGGCTTAAGCGCTCAATGATCATTGCTGCGATCCACAAGGTGACCGATTGAGAAGCTTCGAAAGCCTAGCCCCAAGTCGCCTCAGCTCTTTTGCGCTAAATCAAGTCCGGACGCTTCGTGCGCCATCCACCTGTTCTAAGCCGCCTGTTTTGCCACCGGTGCCCCACGAACGGGAGGTCCGGTCTTGGCCCATGGCTCAGTTAGTCCGATGCGGCGGTTTGTCTGGAGTTGGGGGGAAAGCCGACCTGCCGGCTGAGCGCCCGGACTTCTTAGTTTGACCCGACGCTGACAATTGCAGGTCACGATCAGGTTGCTACAGTGACACGATACCGACGGTGCCGTGCTGCGCGCTTCCGGCGAAGGAATCTTCAGATGCTTCGTAATCTGATAGGCGTGATAACCGTAATTTCGGTAATCGGCATTTCGTTCGCGTCGTTTTATCTGAGTATCGAAATGGCGAAAAGACAGGTGGCGGTCTGGAGAAGGGGATCGACTTACATGTTTGTTCGTTCGAACGGCATGGGCGGCATTCAGCGAAGAGCGCGTGAAGTCTGGATCAAGCAGCTCGGATACGACGAGCTCGAAGCAGCCATGATCGCAAGATATCAGTCACGCGCAGGGCTGACAGCCTTTGTGGGGTGCACGCTGTTATGCTTAATCATCGCAGCCATATTTCAACATTTCGATCCCGCCTGCACCGATTGTGGTATCCGAGGAGAAAGACCTGCGACGACTACTGGCCGCTAACGTTGGGGCCTCATCTTGGCGCCCACACCAACAGTCCTCCGAAGAACCAAAGAAGAAACAAGACTTCGACCACGATGGCGCTGCGTCGATATCTTTTGCCTTGTTCGCTGTAAGCGGATGGGTCGCGCCAAAGGGCAGGGCGGCGCCCCTCAAGGCGCCAATCTGAATAGCCCTCGAATTGAGCCAATCCGGGCGCCAGATTTCGGCGCATCTGCCGGATGAACCAAGCGTCCGCAAAGCTTAGACTCATCATGCCCAACGGCCAAATTGAAAAGATCGTGTTTGAGGCGAACGACATCACGACCTCGTATCTTTTTGGAAGTTTCATCTTAGCACACCAAGGCAGTGATGTCGCCATCTGGCCCTTCGCGGACCTGAACAGCGGATCCGGTGATGTCCGCTCACCGTGGCAGAACAGACCATCTACCATGGACCCGTCGACCTCCGAGTTCGACCCCGAAGGCGACATTGGGCCAATTCTGTTTCATTGCCCGACAGTATCAAGGTTGTTATGTTTGTTAGACGCCGCCACGGATTGTCGCGCTCTTGAATACGCCCGAAACATCACTTCCGTGTCCAAGAGTTATTCGAAGTGCGGCTGCCGCGAGTTGCTTGCTCGCCGCGATTAGCTTCTTTGCGTCTCTCTGGGTCCATCTGCGGTGGGACCACCCTGCTGAGTTTGTTTACGCAGGCAGCCATCCACGGAGGGAGAGCGCAGCATCTTTTATCTTAGCGTATCCGGCGTTCCAGGTTATTCTTTCTGCGGCTCTGGGCTGGCAGGTCGTTCGCTGGCCCGCGTTCTATAGAGCTGCTACCGCGCGGGCATTCGAGCTGAAGACACGAGATGAGCGCTTCAGCCAACTAGACGTCATCGCTCTGATCTCAGTTGTGTCCTGCCTAGTCGTTGCGGTGAATATCGCACTGCTGATGTCGACGATCTACCGAATATGGATGTTAGCCTCCGGCGCTTAGCATCCCGCGTCGGCTCATGGCCCTTATGTGCCACTCTGAAAATGGGTTGCTGAAGCTCCGACCAAGACAGCAAAGATGGTCCACACAATTATCGCAGTCATTCCGTAGTTAATCTGGGTTCTCGCGCGAGCGACTTCAAATCATCAGGGAGCGACTCGGCAATATCGGCCTGTCTGTAAAGTTGGTTTGCGTACCATGGACTTTGCAGCGCAGTGTAGAACCAGGGAAAATTTGCGCCATCGAAGCGACTTCCAACCAACTTGTATGTCGAATAGGCCGTTCGCATGCAGAAGAGCCCCGACAGAGTTCCGACTATCGGAATGCTAATGAACGACGCTTTTGAGATCTCCGCCCACATTGCCTTGCTTCACGATCACCGAACCATGCATTATGCCGCCTCACTGCTATCGTAGCAGACAAAGCCCAGAACGTCAGCTTGCGGCCCATAGCCGACTCGCCAGAGCGAGCCGACGCTGTCCGCTTCCCGGGAGCAGATCAGACATTGCGCGCGTTCGCGACCCGATCGGCTTCGGCGACCCCGCCCTAGAACTGATACCGCCGCAGTCCCCCATCCACCGGGATCACCGTCCCCGTGATGTACCGCGCCACCGGCGAGGCCAGGAACACCGCGAGCGCCGCGAGGTCCTCCGGCTCGCCCCAATAGCCGACCGGAATCTCTTCCTCGGCAAAGCGCTCGCGATAGTCCGGCGGATAGTTGCGGCGGATCTGCTCGCTCATGATGCGGCCGGGCGGGATGCAGTTGATGGTGATGCCGTGCTCGCCGATCTCGCGCGACAGGCCCTTGGCCCAGGCGTGTACGGCGGCCTTCGCGGCGAACGCGGCGTTGAGCCCTTCCGGCTCGGATTTGCCGGTGATGTTGACGATGCGGCCCCATTTGCGTTCGATCATCTGCGGCAGCAGCGCGTGCGCGATGCGGCGGTAGCTGGTGAAGTTCAGCGCGATCGCCTCGTCCCATTTGCTGTCGGGCGCATCGATCGGCAGCGGGCGGCTGCCGCCGGCATTGTTGACGAGGATGTCGACATGGCCGAGCTCGCTCACGGCAAAGGCTGTGATCTTCTCCGCCGCGTCCTTGGCCATCACGTCCTGCTCGAACGGCGTGATCAATCCGCCGCCGACCTCCTGCACCAGCTCGGCGAGCAGGTCGGTGCGCCGCGCCACGCCGACCACGCGCACGCCTTCGGCCGCCAGGCCCTTGGCGATGGCGCGGCCGATGCCGATGCTCGCTCCGGTGACGACAGCGGTTTTCGATTTGAGCCCGAGGTCCATGGCGCACGCTCTCTTGTTTGGTTTCTTGTTGCGGTTCGTTTCCTGCCCGTCCCCGTCAGGACGAATTGCCTGAGCGGGACGAGCAGTGGTAACCAAGAGCCAGGTTGAAGGAAACACGAAAAAGAAAAGGCTGAGACGATGGTCTGGGATCCGCAGCAATATCTGAAGTTCTCCGGCCACCGGCTCCGGCCCGCCGTCGACCTGTTGATGCGGATTCCGGATTTTGCGCCGCGCGAGATCGCCGATCTCGGCGCCGGCGCGGGCAACGTCACCAGGCTGATCAGGGAGCGCTGGCCGGATGCGACCGTGACCGGCGTCGAAGGCTCGGCGGAGATGGTTGCCGCCGGCCGCAAGGCGGCGCCGGACGTGCAATGGTCCCATGAAGACCTCGGTAAGTGGCATCCGGCCAAGCGATATGACTTGATCTATTCCAATGCCGCACTGCACTGGTTGCCCAATCATGCGGCATTGTTTCCGTCGGTGATGGAGAAGGTCGTGCCCGGCGGCATGCTCGCGGTGCAGATGCCGCGCAACTTTCTGGCCCCCTCGCATGTGCTGATCGGCGAGACCGCCCTGAACGGCCCCTGGCGGCCCAAGGTCGAGCATCTCGTCACCCCGCCGCCGGTCGAGGGGCCGGCCTTCTACCATGATCTTCTGGCTCCAATGTCGGTCAATATCGACATCTGGGAGACCGAATATCTTCAGGTGCTCGAAGGCGAGAACCCGGTGAAGGAATGGACCAAGGGCACCTGGCTGACGCGCTATCTCGACGTGCTCGCGGGCGACGAGAAGGCTGCCTTTGAGGCGGCCTATGGGATGCGGGTGGCGAAGGCGTATCCGAAGAATGCGGCGGGGCAGACGCTGTTCCCGTTCCGGCGCCTGTTCATGGTCGCCCAGCGCAAGGGATGAGTATATTGCCGCAATGCGACATGAGCGTTCGTCGTGTCTTGCGGCGTGACATCAGACCTTCATGGTGATGAGCCCGCCAAAGCGGGCGTCTCGCACCATGCAGGCCGAGCACCCTCGGCAGTCGCGCGGATCTTATCTGCGGTAGCCCGGGAGAGGGGGTGGCCCCGGGTTGCGCGTTCAGTAGCAGTCAAGCTAGCTTGGCTGCGGGAAAATTGGGCTTAGGTCTAGTTGTTCGGCTGGCGGATTGCTGCCACTACTGGCCTGCAAAACAAAAAAGAACCCGGTTTTCTAGGGTTATTGGGGAGGTCATTCATGCGCAAACTGCTTCTTGCGGTCGCAGCGGCCACGTTTGCCTTGGCTCCGGCCTTCGTTCCTGTCCTGGCCCAGGCCCAGAGCCCGATCAGCATCAAATTCAGCCACGTCGTCGCCAACGACACCCCGAAGGGCAAGGGCGCTCTGAAGTTCAAGGAACTCGCCGAGAAGTACACCGACGGCAAGGTCAAGATCGAAGTCTATCCGAACTCCTCGCTCTACAAGGACAAGGAGGAGATCGAGGCGCTGCAGCTCGGCTCGGTGCAGATGCTCGCGCCCTCGACCGCGAAGTTCGCGCCGCTCGGGATCAAGGAATTCGAGGCGCTCGACCTGCCCTGGCTGTTCAAGGACGACGAGACCTATGCCAATGCGATGAAGGGCACGGTCGGCAAGTGGCTGTTCCAGAAGCTGGAGGCCAAGGGCATCAGCGGCCTCGCCTATTGGGACAACGGCTTCCACATGGTGTCGTCGAATCGTTCGCTGATGAAGCCGGAGGATTTCAAGGGCCTGAAATTCCGTATCTCCGGATCGAAGATCGCGGACCAGTATTTCCGCCTGATGGGTTCGATCCCGCAGATCATGGCGTTCTCCGAGGTCTACCAGGCGCTGCAGACCGGCGTGGTCGACGGCTGCGAGAACACCGCGTCCAACTATTGGACGCAGAAGTTTTACGAAGTGCAGAAGGACATCACCGTGTCCTATCATGCCCATCTGCAATATGCGGTCATCGTCAACTCCAAATTCTGGTCCGGCCTGCCGCCCGACATTCGCGCCCAGCTCGAGAAGGCGATGAACGAGGCGACCGACTACACCAATTCGATCGCACGCCAGGAGAACGAGGACGCGCTCGCCGAGATCAAGAAGGCGGGCAAGACCACGCTGCATTATCTCACCGACGCCGATCGCAAGGCGTGGCAGGAAGCGATGCAGCCGACTTACAAATGGGCCAAGGGCCGGGTCGGGCAGGAAGTGCTCGATCTCGTCGCCAAGGAACTCGACGTCAAGATGAACTGACGCGATTTCCGGAGGAATAATACAAACGGTCGGGAGTGTGTGCGCTCCCGGCCGTTTCGCATCGGTAGGGGGACCTTGATTTGCTTCGCGTGCTCAACCAGGCGCTCAATCATCTCGAAGAATGGCTGATCGCGACGCTCATTGCGGCCGCAACCGGCCTGATCTTCATCGCGGTCCTGCATCGCTATGGCGCGGGCGAGTCGATCGTCCTGTCGCGCTGGGCGGCCGCACACGGGATGACCTGGCTGGCGACGCTGTCGATGACGGTGTTCACCTTCCTGTCCGAGCTCGATCTGTCATGGGCGCAGGAACTCTGCATCTACATGTTCATCTGGATGGCGAAGTTCGGCGCGGCCTATGGCGTGCGCACCGGCATCCATGTCGGCGTCGACCTGCTCGTCAACCGCCTGCCCGAACATTCGCGCAAGCACGTGATCCTGTTCGCGCTGCTCTGCGGCGCGCTGTTCACCGGCATGATCGCCGCCTTCGGCGCCTCCTTCGTGAAGGAGATGTTCCACACTGGGCAGCAGTCCAACGACCTGGAAGCGCCGATGTGGTTCGTCTATCTGGCGATCCCGCTCGGCTCCGGCCTGATGTGCTTCCGCTTCCTCCAGGTCTCATGGTTCTACTACTGGACCGGCGAGCTGCCGCACCACGACGAGACCCGTGTCGAAGGCGTGGAGGCCGACGTCTCGCCCGCGCTGCATCCGCAGCCCGCCGGCGCCGCGACCAAAGCCGCCGCGCGAAAAGTGTCGCCGCTCGGCGTCATCCTGATCCTGGCGCCGATCCTGATCTTCGCCATGTGCCTCGCCGAGAAGTTCGGCGTGGTGCTGCTGCCGCACTGGATGCGGGCCGCGACCGTCTTCGCGCTGCTGATCGCGCTGATGCTGACCGGCATCCCGGTCTCGATCGCGCTCGGCCTCACCGTGATGACGTTCCTGTTCACGCTGACCACGGTGCCGATCGAGGCGGTCTCGATGAAGCTCTTCACGGGCATCGAGGGCTTCGAGATCATGGCGATCCCGTTCTTCATCCTCGCCGGCAATTTCCTCACCCATGGCGGCGTCGCGCGCCGCATGATCAATTTCGCGACCTCGCTGATCGGCCACTGGCATGGCGGTCTCGGCCTGGCCGGCATCGTCGCCTGCGCGATGTTCGCGCTGGTCTGCGGCTCGAGCGTCGCGACCGTTGCCGCGATCGGCGCGATCGTGCTGCCGGAGATGGTCCGCCATGGCTATCCCATGCATTTCGGCGCCGGCATCATCACGGTCGCGGGCTCGCTCGGCATCCTGATGCTGCCGTCGATCCCGAAGATCGTCTACGCCGTCTCGACCAATACCTCGATCGGCGCGCTGTTCGTCGCGGGCCTCTTGCCCGGCATCATGCTGACGACTATGCTCTGCATCGTCACCTGGTGGCTCGCGCGCAAACGCGACTATCCGCGCCTGCCGAAGGCGAGCTGGGGCGAGACCGTCCGCACCTTCCGCGAGAGCATCTGGGGGTTGATGCTGGTCGTCATCATCATCGGCGGCATCTACAGCGGCCTGTTCACCGCCACCGAGGCGGCGGCGATGGCCGCGGTCTACTCCTTCGTCATCGCGGTGTTCGTGTACAGGGCCATCGGGCTGAAAGACGTGCCGCGGGTGCTGCTCCGCGCCGCCAATACCAGTGCGATGCTGCTCTACATCGTCACCAACGCGGTGCTGTTCTCCTTCGTGCTCTCCAACGAGAACCTGCCGGCGACGCTTGCCGACTGGATCGCGGCGCAGAACCTCGGCTGGGTCGGCTTCCTGCTGGTGGTGAACATCCTCTTGCTGCTGGCCGGCAACTTCATGGAGCCGAACTCGATCATCCTGATCATGGCGCCGATCCTGGCGCCGGCGGCCAAGAAGCTCGGCATCGACCTCGTGCATTTCGGCATCGTGATGGACGTCAACATGGAGGTCGGCCTCTGCCATCCGCCTGTCGGCCTCAACCTCTATGTCGCCTCGATGATCGCGCGAATGCGAATAACCGAGCTCGCGGTCGCGGTGCTGCCGTGGCTGATCACCATGCTCGGCTTCCTCGTCATCGTGACCTACTGGCCCGATTTGACGCTGTGGCTGCCGCGGGTGCTGGGGATGCATTAGGGTCGAACCGACAGTGCACCCTCTCCCCTTGTGGGAGAGGGTGGCTTCGCGAAGCGAAGCCGGGTGAGGGGTCTCTCTCCGCGAGTGATCCTTGTGCAGTAGAGTTCGCGGATAGCGACCCCTCATCCGGCGCCATAGCCGAAGCTTCGCTTCGGCGTTCCCAAGAACGGCGGCCGAAGGCCGCCTATGCCGCCTTCTCCCACAAGGGGAGAAGGGAAGGGCGCCTGTGCTGCCTCCGCCAATGATGGCAATCGAGCGCGAGATGCGGTTAGATGCCGCGCGACAGGCCGGAGGAAACCGAAATGACTGAACTCAGCCGCGAACCGAAGGACGCAACAGCGTCCGTCATCGCGCGGCAAACGGCGATGCTGAATGCGCTGCCGTTTTCCGACACGCGGGATTTCGACGATGCCGCGCGCGGCTTTCTCGGCACGATCGAGAATGCGGCGATCACCAACCCGCAGGGGCGGACGGTCTGGAGCCTCGAGCCCTACGGCTTTCTCTCCACTGACCAGGCGCCGCCCACGGTCAATCCCAGCCTGTGGCGGCAGTCGCGCCTCAACATGCAGCATGGGCTGTTCGAGGTCGTGCCAGGCGTCTACCAGGTGCGCGGGCTCGACATCGCCAACATGACGCTGATCGAGGGCGACAGCGGCGTCATCGTCGTGGACACGCTGACCTCGATCGAAGGTGCGCGCGCCGCGCTCGATCTCTACTTCAGGCATCGCGGCACGAAGCCGGTGGCCGCCGTCATCTTCACCCATACCCACACCGACCATTGGGGCGGCGCGCGCGGCGTGCTGGAGGAGGATGCGCTCGCCACTGCCAGCGTGCCGATCATCGCGCCGAACCTGTTCATGGAGCATGCCGTCTCCGAGAACATCATCGCGGGGCCTGCAATGCTGCGGCGGGCGCAGTATCAGTTCGGCCCGTTCCTCGCCAAGGGCGTGCGCGGGCAGGTCGATTGCGGGCTCGGCAAGTCGATGGCGGCGGGCTCGGTCGCGCTGCTGCGCCCGACCGACCTGATCATGGCGACCGGCGACAGGCGCGTCATCGACGGCGTCGAATTCGAGTTCCAGATGGCGCCGAACAGCGAGGCGCCGGCGGAGATGCACTTCTTCATCCCGCGCTACAAGCTGCTGAACCTCGCGGAAAACTGCACCCACAATTTCCACAATCTGCTGCCGTTCCGCGGCGCCGACGTGCGCGATGCGCTGGCCTGGTCGAAGTACCTCGGCGAGGCCCTGCAGCTGTGGGACGGCAAGGCGGAGGCGATGTGCGGCCAGCATCACTGGCCGGTGTGGGGCCGCGAGCGCATCGGCACCATGATCCGGCAGCAGCGCGATCTCTACAAGTTCGCGCACGACCAGACCATCCGCCTGATGAACCACGGCCTCACCGCCGCCGAGATCGCCGAAACGATCCAGCTGCCGAAGAGCCTGGAGGGCGCCTGGCACGGCCGCGGCTATTACGGCCACATCCGGCACAATGTGAAGGCGATCTACCAGAAATATCTCGGCTGGTACGACGCCAATCCAGTCAATCTCGATCCGCTGCCACCGGTGGCATCGGGCAGGAAGTATGTCGAGTATATGGGCGGCGCCGACGCGATCCTCGCCCGTGCGCGGACGGATTTTGACAAGGGCGAATTCCGCTTCGTCGCGCAGGCGCTCGGCCATCTCGTCTTCGCCGAGCCTGACCATGCAGCGGCACGTAGCCTGCTGGCCGATACGCTGGAGCAGCTCGGTTATGCCGCCGAGAGCGCGACCTGGCGCAACGCCTATCTGTTCGGCGCCCAGGAATTGCGCCAGGGCATGCCGAAGGCCCCGCCGCGCCCGCCAATGCCGCGCGAGACGCTGGCGGCGCTGCGCACCGGGCAGCTCTGGGACGTGCTCGGCATCCGCCTCAACGGCCCCAAGGCGGAAGGAAAGCACATCGTGCTGAACTGGCGCTTCTCCGACACCGGCGAAACCTTCGTGCTCAACCTGGAGAATTCTGCGCTGACCTATACCGAAGGCGTTCAGGCGGAAAACGCTGATGCGAGCTTCACGCTCGCGCGCGCGACGCTCGACGAGGTCATCGCGAAGCTGACGAGCTTTCCGGAGGCGGTCGCCGCCGGCAAGATCGCGCTATCAGGCAATCCGATGAAGCTCGCCGAGCTGATGGGCCTGATGGACGAGTTTCCGCGCATGTTCGAGATCGTGGAGCCGAAAAGAGCAATGGTGACGTAAGGCACCGCTGCTGCCGCGTCCTCCGTCATTGCGAGCGCAGCGAAGCAATCCATAACCCCTCCGCGGAAAGACTCTGGATTGCTTCGCTGCGCTCGCAACGACTCGTTGATAGAGCGGGGCGCCACACACTCACTGTCATCGCCCGTGGCCGGGCGATCCAGTACTCCGCGGCGGGAGTTGTGTGAATCAACTTCCGCCGCGGCGTACTGGATGCCCCGCCTTCGCGGGGCATGACAGTGCAATTTGAGGCGACAGCGTGTGCTACTCCGCGCTGCTCACCAGCTTGATCCGCGGCGCCTGCGCTTCCGTCAGGCTGCGATAGGCGGCGAGATAGTCCAGTGCCATTCGCCGAGCCGTGAACCGCTTTTCGAACTGCTTGCGGATCGCCGCGCGGTCCAGTTGCGGAAGGCGCTTGACGACGCCGGCGGCGCTGATGACGTCCTCGACCACGAAGCCGGTGAGGCCTTCGTCGATGATCTCCGGCACCGAGCCGCGGTTGAAGGCGACGACCGGCGTTCCGCAGGCCATGGCTTCGATCATCACGAGGCCGAAGGGCTCGGGCCAGTCGATCGGCAGCAGAAGTCCGAGCGCACCGCTCAAGAAATCCGACTTCTCGTGATCGCTGATCTCGCCGATGAAGTCCACCAGCGGATTGTTCTCGATCATCGGCCGGATCAGCTCGTCGTAATAATCCTGGTCGGCGCGGTCGACCTTGGCCGCGATCTTCAGCGGGATACCGCAATGGGTCGCGATCTTGATGGCGCGGTCGACGCCCTTTTCCGGCGCGATGCGGCCGAGCACGGCGAGATATTCCTGCTTGGCCTGCTTCGGCGTCAGCAGGTTCTCCGGCAGGCCGTGATGGATCGTCGTCACCCACTTCGCCTGCGGCACCGGCCGCCGCTGGGCATTCGAGATCGAGATCACCGGCATCTTGGAGAAGATGTTGAACACCGGCTGATGCTCCGGCAGGTCGAGCCGGCCGTGCAGCGTGGTCACGAACGGTGTCGGCTGCCGGTGGAACAGCGACCACGGATAATAATCGAGATGGAAGTGGAGGAAGTCGAACTCCTCGTCGTCACATTTCTGCCGCACGCGCTCCAGCAGCACCATGTGCAGGGCGTTGGGGTCGCGCACGGAACCGTCGAGGCGAAGCGCCCGCGGCCAGAGGGCGTCCAGCTTCGCCGACGTCTGCGAGTCGCCACTGGCGAACAGCGTTACGTCATGTCCCAGGGCCACCAGCTCTTCCGTCAACCAATGCACCACCCGCTCGGTGCCGCCATACAGCTTGGGTGGAACAGCCTCCGTCAACGGAGCTACCTGCGCAATGCGCATCTCACCTTCTCCTCTGCGATCATGAACGTTGAAAAACCCCCAGCCTGTGCGGCACCGGCTATGCCAGGGAAGGGAACGTTCCCGCACTTGCGAAGTTCCTCTCAACAAACGTTACATATTCGACACATCGCGCGCCTTGTCTCGATGCTGCCATCTCCTCTTCGCAGATCGTCCGCATCCGCATGTCGTGATCGCCTGGCCCGGAACCGGGACGAAGCGGTCGATGTTCAGTCGGCTGGTAGAAAAAACTGTAATCATCACTACGGGGCGACAGCCACATGGATCATCTTTCTGGATACGCGCGCAGACCATTTGCCTTTGTCTTGCGCTATCTTCGGCGACGGCTTGCCTCCCACCTGGTGATCCTGACCGCTGTCGTTGCAGCCGTTGCCTGCTCCGTGGGCACGCAGTATGGCGTCAAATCCCTGGTCGACAGTCTGTCGGCGGGAACCGCGCATGGCGGCAGCGTATGGCTGGCATTCATTCTGCTCATGTCGCTGATCGCCGCCGACAACTTCCTGTGGCGGATCGCGAGCTGGACGGCGAGCTTTACGTTCGTCCGCGTCACCGGCGATTTGCGCCGCGACATCTTTCGCCATCTGACCGGACACGCGCCGAGCTACTTCTCCGACCGTATGCCTGGCATGCTGACCAGCCGTATCACGGCAACATCGAACGCGGTGTTCACGGTCGAGAACATGTTCGTCTGGAACGTGCTGCCGCCATGCATTGCCACAATTGCGGCAATCATGCTGATTGGAACCGTCAGTCCCTACATGGCGCTCGGCCTGATCGTGGTTGCGGGCGGCATGGTGATTGCGATGTTCCATCTGGCCGCGGCCGGCAAGCCGCTGCATGACGACTTCGCCGACAAGGCGGCGGTCGTCGACGGCGAGATGATCGACGTCATCAGCAACATGCCGTTGGTCCGCGCCTTCTGCGGCATCAGCCACGAGCACGAGCGGTTCGATGCGACCGTCAACCGGGAACTCACCGCGCGCGGCCGCAGCCTGCGCTATCTGGAGAAGCTGCGGCTCACGCATGCCGGCGTGACCGTTGTGCTCACCATTGCGCTGATGGCCTGGGCGATCACGCTCTGGCAGGACGGTCAGGCGACCACCGGCGACGTCGTGCTGGTCTGCACCCTCGGCCTGTCCATTCTCAACGCCACGCGCGATCTCGCGGTGGCGCTGGTCGACGTCACCCAGCACGTCGCGCGCCTGACCGAGGCGATCGCCACGCTGCTGGTGCCGCACGACTTGCGCGATCACCCCGAGGCCGAGCCGCTGGTCAAGAGTGGCGCCGCGATCGCGTTCAACAACGTCACCTTCGGTTATCCCGGCGGCGAGAAGATCTTCGAGCGGTTCAGCCTGCGGCTCCAGCCGGGCCAGCGCGTCGGCCTGGTTGGCCAGTCCGGCGGCGGCAAATCGACGCTGTTCACCCTGCTGCAGCGCTTCTACGACGTCGACGAAGGCAACGTCACCGTCGATGGCCAGGACATCGCGATGGTGACCCAGCTCAGCCTGCGTGAGGCGATCTCCGTCGTGCCGCAAGACATTTCCTTGTTCCACCGCTCCATTCGTGAGAACATCCGATACGGCCGGCCGAACGCGACCGACGACGAGGTGCTGCGCGCGGCGATCGCGGCGCGCTGCGATTTCATCGATAGCCTGCCGGACGGCCTCGACACCATGGTCGGCGACCGCGGTGTCAAGATGTCCGGCGGCCAGCGCCAGCGCATCGCGATTGCACGCGCCTTCCTGAAGGACGCGCCGATCCTGCTGCTGGACGAGGCCACCGCGGCGCTCGACAGCGAGTCCGAGGAGGCGATCCGCGAGGCACTGATGCGCCTGATGCGCGGCCGGACCGTGATCGCGATCGCGCATCGCCTCGCGACGCTGCGCAATTTCGATCGCGTGGTGGTGCTGAAGGCCGGCAAGATCATCGAGGACGGTGCGCCCGATCGCCTGATGCAGGGTCACGGACCCTATCGTGAACTGGTGACGCAGGAGATGAGCCGGCTCGCGAAGTTCGCCGCGTAACCCGACAGTCGCGTTCGCGTTGGTTGCGTTTCGAAACAGGCGCAGGGGAGCAGCTTATGCCAGCCGAAGTCGTCACCAAGTTCGTCTCCGTGGCGCGGACCGTGGAGCAGGTCGCGGAGCAGCCGTTCTACATCCCGATGACGGGGCCGTCGGCGCGGCCGCGGCGCTCGCTCAAGCACGACGACACCTTCATCGTGCTCGACAGCCACGGCGACATCGGCGCATCGGCCGGTGGCCCGGACGGCCTGTTTCACCATGACACGCGCTACCTCGCCAGGCTGGAGCTCGTGCTCGACGATCTCCAGCCCCTGCTGCTCGGCTCCAACCTGCGCGACGACAATTCGGCGCTGACCGTCGACCTCACCAACCCCGACATCTACCGCCAGGGTAGCCTCGTGCTGCAAAAGGACCTGCTGCACATCGTGCGCACGATCTTCCTGTGGCGCGGCACCGCCTATCAGCGCATCGGCGTGCAGAACCATGGCGACCGGCGCGCCAGCTTCGAGCTGACCCTGCTGTTCGACAATGATTTTGCCGATCTGTTCGAGGTCCGCGGCGAGCGGCGCCCACGCCGCGGGACCGGCGCCAGCCGCCTGCTCGGGCCGACCGACGTCCTGTTCGAATATCGCGGCCTCGACGATGTCGAGCGCACCACCGGCCTGCATTTCGACCCGCGTCCGACGCGGCTGTCCGTCAACGCCGCCAACTGGCAGCTCGAGCTGGATCCGCACGAGTCGAAATCGCTGTTCGTGGCCGCGTCCTGCAACCTGCCGGTGGCGGAGAAGCCGGCGCGCTTTTTCAGGGGCCTATTGGCCCACCGCCGCGAGATGCGCCAGTCGACCATGGGCGCGGCCAGCATCGAGACATCCAACAACATCTTCAACGAGGTGCTATGCCAGGCCATGGCCGACCTCAACATGCTGATGACGGAGACGCCGCAGGGCCGTTATCCCTATGCCGGCATTCCCTGGTACTCGACGACCTTCGGCCGCGACGGGCTGATCACCGCGCTCCAGATGCTCTGGATCGACCCGCGGGTCGCCAAGGGCGTGCTGCGGCGGCTGGCGCATTTCCAGGCGAAGGCGATCGATCCACTCGCCGATGCCGCGCCCGGAAAGATCCTGCACGAGATGCGCGGCGGCGAGATGGCGGCGCTGCGCGAGGTGCCGTTCTCGCAATATTACGGCAGCGTGGATTCGACCGCCTTGTTCGTGCTGCTCGCCGGAAGCTATTTCGAGCGCACCGGCGACGAGGCCACGTTGATCGAGCTGTGGCCCGCGATCGAGGCGGGGCTTGCCTGGATCGACGGCCCCGGCGATCCCGATCAGGACGGGTTCGTCGAATACCAGCGCGCGACGGAGAAGGGGCTGGCCAACCAGGGCTGGAAGGATTCCTACGACGCGATCTTCCATGCCGACGGCCGGCTCGCCGAGGGCAATATCGCGCTCGCGGAAGTCCAGGGCTACGTCTATGCGGCCAAGCAGCTTGCCGCGCGTTGCGCGCTGCGGCTCGGCAAGCCGGACCGCGTGCGCAAGCTCGAGGCCGAGGCCAAGGCGCTGGCCGCGCGCTTCGAGCAGGCATTCTGGTGCGAGGAGCTCGGCACCTATGCGCTTGCCCTCGACGGCAACAAGCGGCCCTGCAAGGTGCGGACCTCGAATGCCGGGCAGATCCTGTTCAGCGGCATGATCCGCGAGGACCGCGCCCGTCTCGTCGCCGCCGATCTGATGCGGCCGCATTTCTTCTCGGGCTGGGGCATCCGCACGGTCGCGCAGGGCGAGGTGCGCTACAACCCGATGTCCTATCATGACGGCTCGATCTGGCCGCACGACAACGCGCTGATCGCGCTGGGGCTGGCGCGCTACGGCCTCAAGCATTCGGTGGCGCATGTCTTCAAGGGGCTGTTCGACGCCGCGACCTACATGGATCTGCGGCGGCTGCCCGAATTGTTCTGCGGCTTCCGGCGCGAGAAGCGGCGCGGCCCGACGCTCTATCCGGTCGCCTGCGCGCCGCAGGCCTGGGCCAGCGCGACGCCGTTCACGTTGCTGGAGGCGGCGCTGGGCATCGAGTTCGACGTGGCGCGCTGCGAGATCCGCCTGCGCAATCCGCACCTGCCGGCGTTCTTGAACGAGGTCATCTTGCACGATCTGCGCCTGCGCGAATCTAGCGTGGACCTGCGCGTCAGCCGCCACGGCGACGACGTGGCGCTGGAGGTGTTGCGCACGCGCGGCCAGATCCAGGTGTCGATCGTGCTGGCGCGCTGACGGCGCGCCGGGAGGAGGGTTCATGCGTACCGCCGGATGGTTGGTCTTGAGCATCGCGATCGTCGCGGGATGGACGGTCGCGGTATCGCGTGCCGCGGAGGAACAGCCCGCGCCCCCGAGTACACCCCCGAGCGAAGCGAACGCGCCGGCGACGGCACAGCCGCCGGCCTCTGCGGTGCAGGTCACGCCGAAGGATGCCGCGCCGCCGCCGTCCGTGACCATCATCGGCGCGAGCGATGCGCACGGTGTGCTCGGCCGCGACGTGCTCAGCGCGGCGAACGAGGACATGGGCCGCATCGTCGACGTCATCGTCGACCGGAGCGGGCATGTGCGTGCCGCCGTGATCGATTTCGGCGGCTTCCTCGGCGTCGGCAGCCGCAAGATCGTGGTGGACTGGAACGCGATGCGGTTCGGCAAGATCGCCAACAAGAAGGATAGCATCACGCTGGAATTGACCAAGGCGCAGGTCGCGGCCGCGCCGGAATACAAGGAAGACACGCCGATGGTGGTGCTCGGCGCATCCGGGAGCCTGCAACCGCTGCAAGCGATTCAGTGAGGGGCGGGGAGGGATGGCCGCCGGTGCTGTTGTCGAGAAAGCCGAACCATGCAGCCGAGGATCGCGCCGGCCGCGTTGAGCAGGACTACCTTGCCGCGCCGTCGGCCGCAGGCCTTCCGGCGCCGTCGCGCCGGAGCCTGCGCGGCCTCGACTGGTTCATCTTCTTCCTCGCCGACGTGCAGACCGGCTTCGGCCCCTTCATCGCGGTCTATCTGACGACGGAGAAATGGACGCAGGGCCAGATCGGCCTCGTGCTGTCGATCGGCGGCATCGTCGCCCTGATCGGGCAGATGCCGGGCGGGGCGATCATCGACGCGGCAAAATCCGAGCGGCTGGTCGCCGCCCTTGCCATCGCGACCATCGGCTTTTGCGCGCTCGCCTATGCCGCCATGCCGATCTTCCCCGTGGTCGTGGCCGCCGCGACGCTGCATGCGGCCGCGAGCTGCGTGCTGGGCCCGGCGATTGCCGCGATCAGCCTCGGCCTCGTCGGCCCGCTCGCGATCGGCGAGCGGCTCGGCCGCAACGCGCGGTTTGCCTCCCTCGGCAATGGCGTTGCTGCCGCCGTGATGGGCACGGCCGGCTATCTGCTGTCGAGCCGCTCCGTCTTCCTGGTCACGTTCCTGCTCGCAATCCCCACCCTGATCGCGCTGTCGCGCATCCGCGAGGAGGAGGTCGACATCGCGCGCTGCCACGGCGAGATGCCGCGCGAGGCGAAGGATCACGGCGACACCAATGTCTGGCACCTGGTTCGGCAGCGGCCGCTGATCGTCTTCGCGCTCAGTGTGCTGCTGTTGCAGCTGGCGAACGCCGCGATGATGCCGCTGATGGCGAGCGCGGTGACGGCGCGGTCGAGCCAGTGGGCGACGGTGCTGGTCGCCTTTTGCATCGTGGTCCCGCAGGCGATCGTGGCGCTGTTGTCGCCAACCGTCGGGCGCAAGGCGCAAGCGTGGGGCCGCAGGCCGCTGCTGCTGATCGGATTCGGTGCGCTGGTGATCCGCGGCCTGCTGTTCGCGACCGTGCGCGATCCGTATCTGCTGGTCGCGGTGCAGGTGTTCGACGGCATCACCGCGGCGGTGTTCGCGGTGATGATTCCGCTGATCGTCGCCGACGTCGCCTTCGGCAGCGGTCACTTCAATCTGGCGCAGGGCATCGTCGGCACCGCGACCGGCATCGGTGCGTCGCTGAGCACGGCGCTCGGCGGTTACGTCAGCGACAAGTTCGGCAACGCCACCGCCTTCATCGGCCTGTCCGGCGTTGCTGCGACGGGGCTCCTGCTGATCCTCCTCGTGATGCCGGAGACCCGGCGCAGGCTCTGAACCACAAAAGAAATGGCCGGCCGAAACGGGTTCGGCCGGCCAAGTGGGTGGGGAGGAAGAAGATCAGGCGTCGAGATTGTGCAGGCGCTGGCGGTTGCGCAGGACGATCTGGCGGGCGCCGGAGAAGCCGAGAATGCCCTGGGCCTGAAGCTGCGACAGTGCGCGCGACACGGTTTCGAGGGTGAGGCCGAGATAGTCGCCGATATCGCGGCGGCACATCGGCAACGCCATCATGCCGGCGACGGCGAGGCGGCGGTCCATTTCGAGCAGGAAGGTCGCGACACGCTCCATCGCGGTCTTGCGGCCCAGCAGCAGCATGTGGTCCTCGGCGTGGCGCAACTCGCCGGCGGTCATCGCCCAGAGCTTGCGGGCGACCTGCACGTCGATGCCGGCAGCCTTCTCGAGGCTGGAGCGCTTCACGAGGCGCACGCTGGTGTCGATGATGGCCTCGGCGGCGAGACGGTGGGTGGCACCGGATTCGAGGCCGAACACGTCGCCGGGAAGATGGAAGGCGCCGATCTGGCGGCGGCCGTCGGAGAGAAGCTTGTAGCTGCGCACGGCGCCTGACACGACCTGGTAGACATATTCGGCCGGCTCGTCCTCGCCATAGATCTCCTCGTCCTTGCGGTAGGAGAACTCGGTGGCGACGAGACCGACATGGCCCGTGATCGCACCGAACTGGTCGGACACGTGATGGGGCGGTGCAATCTTGCTGCCGTTGATCTCGGTCTTGATCGTCTGCGTGTTGAGCGTCTCGGTCAGCATCTGCGCCATCTCCGTTGTGATGACGCATTGGTACGCGGTATCGGGAGGTTCGAAAATTTCGAGCGATATCTTAAGGGGGTCTACCTACGTAGAACCCCGTAGGTCACGCCCGAGGCCGGTCCTGGATGGCGCGGCGGATGCGCTTGACCAGGTTTTCGTCGAGGAGCGGCTTCAAAACCACGTCTTTTACGCCTGCTGCGGCGGCCCGGGTCGAGATGTTCTCGTCCGGATAGCCGGTGATCAGGATCACGGGCGTGTCGCTGTCGGATTTGCGCAGACGGCCGGCGAGCTCGATCCCGTTGATGTCCGGCATCTTGTAGTCGATCACGTAGCAGTCGGCCCCGGGCGCGCCGCCGGCATTGAGCAGCGCCGTGCCGCTCCTGAAGGTCCGCACGGCAAAGCCGTCGGTTTCCAGCAGGAACCGCAGGGATCCCAGGACGGCGGCATCGTCATCGACCACAAAGACGGTGGGTTTTGCGGGGGACGGCAGCCGCTCGTGATGTGAACTGACCTCGATCATTCTGCTTGACTAGCACAGCAGCCGGCAAGGGCTTTGACTTGCCTCAATCGTTGAGCATGCCGGCGCGCATCGCGAGGCGAACCAGCTCCGAAAGACTGTTGGCCTGCATCTTGGTCATGACGTTGGCCCGGTACACCTCGATGGTGCGCGGGCTGATGTCGTATTCTCGGGCGATCAGCTTGTTGGAAAGGCCGGCGATCAGCCCTTCCATGACCTGACGCTCCCTGGGGCTCAAGGAGGCGACGCGGGCGGCGATATCCTGCGCGACGGCCTCGCTTCTGGCGGCCGGCTCGGCCTGGCGGATCGCCGCTTCGATCATGACGGTGAGGCGGTCGTCCTCGAACGGCTTTTCCAGGAAGTCGACTGCCCCTAACTTCATCGCCTCGACCGCGAGCGGCACGTCGCCGTGACCGGTCATGATCAGGATCGGGAACGGGCTCTGCTGCGCCTTCATCCGCTTCAACAGCTCGATCCCGTCGATTCCCGGCATGCGCACGTCGGAGAGGACGCAGCCAAAGGTGAGGCCGGGCAGGGCGTCGAGAAAGGCTTGCGCGTCGTCAAACAGCGTGACGCCGAAGCCGGCGGAATCCAGCAGGAAATTCAGCGAGTCCCGCATCGCCGGATCGTCGTCGATGACGTAGATATGTCCCTTGGTCGTCATGCATCACTCTCATCGGCTGCCGGTAGGGTGAAGCGGAATGTCGCCCCGCCCGATGCGTTGCTCTCGGCCCACATGCGCCCGCCGTGAGCCTCGATGATCGAGCGGCTGATGGACAGTCCCACGCCCATGCCGGTGTCCTTGGTGGTGAAGAAAGTCTGAAACAGGTTCGGAATGACGTCGTCCTGGAAACCGGTGCCGGTGTCGGACACTTCGACCTCGATCATGTCGTCGGCGACGGGGGTGTTGGTGACGACGAGCTCGCGCCGCGGCGACTGAGCCATCGCTTCCAGCGCGTTGCGGAACAGGTTGACCAGGACCTGCTGGATCTGCACCCGGTCGGCGAGAACGAGATCGGCCCCGGGATCGAGACTGAAGCGGAGCTGCACGTTCTGCTCGCGCGCGCCGGCGAGCCCGAGCGCGCCGGCCTCCTCGATCAGCTTGGACAGGCTCTCGACCCGCTTCTCGGATTCGCCGCGGGCGACGAAGTCGCGCAAGCGCCGGATGATCTGGCCGGCGCGCAGCGCCTGCTCGGCGGCACGGTCCAGCGCGCTTTCGACCTTCGGCATGTTCGGATCAACGCTGCCGGCAAGCAGCCGCCGCGAGCCCTTCATGTAGTTGCTGATCGCCGCCAGGGGCTGGTTGAGCTCGTGCGCGAGCGCGGACGCCATTTCGCCCATGGCGCTCAGCCGCGAGACATGGACGAGCTCGGATTGCAGTTCCTGGAGCCGTGCCTGCGTCTGCTGGTGCTCGGTGAGGTCGCGGACGAAGCCGGTGAAATAGGGCTCGCCGCCGGACTGCATCTCGCCGATCGACAGGTGCATCGGGAAGGTGGTGCCGTCGCGGCGCTTGCCGGTCACGATGCGCCCGATGCCGATGATGTGGGGATCGCTGGTGGTGCGGTAGCGCGAAATGTAGCTGTCGTGCCGGGAGCGGTCGGGCTCCGGCATCAGGATGCTGACGTTCTGACCGATCGCCTCCAGCTCGGACCAGCCGAACAGGCGCTCGGCGGCCGTGCTGAACAGCTGGATGATGCCGTGGCCGTCGATGACGATCATGGCGTCGGGAATTGTGTGGAGGATCGAGCGGAGGTGGGTCTCGCGGGTACGGAGCGCTTCCTCGACCTGCTTCTCCTCGTCGATATCGAGAAAGATGCCGCTGAGATGGCGGGCGGTGCCGGCTTCGTCCCGAATGAGTCCCGCCCGGGCGCGAATCCACTGCCCTCCGTTGGAGGCGCGGGCGACCCTGAAGGACACGTCGAAGCCGCCGCCACGTTCGGAGACGCGCTTGACCGCGCTCTCCACGCGCTCGCGGTCCTCGGGCCTGAGGCGTGACAGGAAGAGGTCGTAGCTGGCCGGCTGATCCTGCGCGATCCCGAGCAGGGTTCGCGCGGTATCCGACCAGTCCAGCGCCCGGGTCTGGAGGTCGAGATCCCAGGTGCCGACGCCGAATCCCTCGATCCGGACCCGGAAATGCTCGCCCCGGCCGTCATCCGGCGGTTGCGTTACGCGGGTCGGCGCCAAGTCGTCACTCCCATTCTCGTGCCGCGGGCCCGGGTGCCGCAACCACCGCGGCAACTTCGCCCAAGCCCGGCCCGGAGGCAAGTTCCGATGTTTGATTCCATTGGCGTAATTCCGGTGGTCCCGGGTGGAAGGCGGTTTGATCTATCTCATCCTGCTTCGCGTCGGCAGCGCTAGATTCCGCACAGTTCATTGCCTCCCGGAGAATCCCGATGACATACGCGACCGTGATGGTCAGCCTGGCGCTCGATCAGTCCAACGAGGTGCGCCTTCAGGTCGCGGGCGAACTCGCCGAGCGGTTCGAGGCAGCCATCGTCGGGGTTGCCGCGGCGCAGTTCACACCGCCACTCTATTTCACCGACGGCGCCGAGGCCCAGCGGCTGATCGACGAGGGCGAAGCGTCCGTCAGGCGGCGCCTGGCGGCTCTGGAGGCGCAATTCCGCGCCGCCACCAGGAATCGCGGCGGGCACGCGGAGTGGCGCAGCGCCATGGATTTTCCGGCGCGATTCGTCCTGGCGCAGGCGCGTTGCGCCGACATCGTCGTCAGCGGCGGGCAGAGCCCGGCCTTCTCCGACGCTTTCGCGCTCGCAAGCCCCAAGGATCTGGTGATGCAGGCCGGCCGCCCGCTTCTCGTTGTCCCCGACGGGGCCAACTGGCTCGACCTGCGCAGCGTGCTGGTGGCCTGGAAGGATACGCCGGAGGCGCGGCGGGCGGTGGCGGATGCGCTGCCGATGCTGCGCAAGGCGAGGGACGTCACCATCGCGGCAATTCCGGAGCGCGACGACGAGCGCTCGGTCGTGATGGCCGGCGCCACCGACGTTGCCGCCTGGCTCGCCCGTCACGGCGTCACCGCGACCGTGCGCATCTCGGAGGCCGTGCGGAACGAACCCGCCGCCGCGCAATTGGAGAAAGTCGCCGGCGACGTCGGAGCCGGCCTGATCGTGGCGGGCGCCTATGGTCATTCGAGGTTTCGTGAGCTGATCCTGGGAGGCGTCACCCAGTCTCTGGTCACGCAATCCACGCGTTGCGTGCTGCTGTCGCACTGAGGGCCGTTCGGCCAAAAGCCATTCGAGGAGGACGCGCCGTGTACAGATTTATTGAGCAGACCGTCGACGGCTACATGACGCGCAACGTCAAAACGGTGCGGCGCGACCTCGACATGCTCGAACTCAGCGAGATGTTCGAGCGCGACGATTTCAACTCCTATCCGGTCGAGGACGACGGACAGGTGGTCGGCATCGTCACCAAGTTCGATATCCTGAAATGCTTCGCCTTCACGCCGAGCCAGATGCTGCCGCGCTATCATGACCTGATGAGCCGCAAGACCGGCGACGTCATGACGCCGGAGTTCATCTATGTCAGCCCCGACACGCGGCTGACGCGCGTGCTCCAGATCATGGTCGAGCACCGTATCAGGAGCATCATCGTGCTCGACAGCGCACAGAAGCTGGTCGGCATCATCGCCCGCGAGGACGTCATCGCGGCGCTCAAGGCGACGGCGCGCGACTGACAGCGCCTCCAGTTCCCGCGATTTCAAACTCCGTGATTTCACGGAAGCAATCGGCCACCGCGTGCGCGGCGCCGGCCGCAGGCGATTGATATGGCTCTCTGATCCGCGATCAGCCTCACATTAACAGAAATCCATCTATCTTGATTTCAATCAATTCCCCGCGAGGGTGGATGTGGTTTCTGGCGCTGTGTTCTTTCAGAGAGAATCCGCGATGAGCCAGCCCTCCATCTCCAAATCCATGACATCAGGTGAAAGCGGCCTGGCTGTCGTGTTCGCAGCCACCGCCTTCCTCTGCGTGATCGCCGCGGCCAAGGCGCTCGATGCACCCTTCGCCTTCCACGCCGCGCTCAGCGCGGCGGCGAGCGTGGCTGCGGTGTTCTGCATCGTCAACCGCTACTTCGAGCGCCCGGCGGCACTGCCGCCGGCGGAGATCAACGGCCGTCCCAACTACAACATGGGGCCGATCAAGTTCTCCTCCTTCATGGCGATGTTCTGGGGCATCGCCGGCTTCCTCGTCGGCCTCATCATCGCCTCGCAGCTGGCCTGGCCTGCGCTGAACTTCGATCTGCCCTGGATCAGTTTCGGCCGCCTGCGTCCGCTGCACACCTCCGCGGTGATCTTCGCCTTCGGCGGCAACGTGCTGATCGCGACATCCTTCTACGTCGTGCAGAAGTCCTGCCGCGTGCGCCTTGCCGGCGACCTCGCGCCCTGGTTCGTCGTGGTCGGCTACAATTTCTTCATCCTGGTCGCGGGCACCGGCTATCTGCTCGGCGTCACCCAGTCGAAGGAATATGCCGAGCCGGAATGGTACGCCGATCTCTGGCTGACCATCGTCTGGGTGGTCTATCTGCTCGTCTTCCTCGCCACCATCATCAAGCGCAAGGAACCGCACA
The DNA here is from genome assembly GCF_028128935.1 of Bradyrhizobium sp. CCBAU 11361. Lineage (NCBI taxonomy): Bacteria > Pseudomonadati > Pseudomonadota > Alphaproteobacteria > Hyphomicrobiales > Nitrobacteraceae > Bradyrhizobium > Bradyrhizobium sp. CCBAU 11361. Next base: position 44,500 of record NZ_LBJZ01000167.1, on the reverse strand, counting down.
TCTTCGTCGCGAACTGGTTCTATCTGGCCTTCATCGTGACCATCGCGGTGCTGCATCTCGGCAACAACCCGGCGCTTCCCGTCTCGGTGTTCGGCTCGAAGTCCTACGTCGCCTGGGGCGGCATCCAGGATGCGATGTTCCAGTGGTGGTACGGCCATAACGCGGTCGGCTTCTTCCTGACCGCCGGCTTCCTCGCCATCATGTACTACTTCATCCCCAAGCGCGCCGAGCGGCCGATCTATTCCTACCGCCTGTCGATCATCCACTTCTGGGCGCTGATCTTCCTCTACATCTGGGCAGGTCCGCACCATCTGCACTACACGGCGCTGCCCGACTGGACGCAGACGCTCGGCATGACCTTCTCGATCATGCTGTGGATGCCCTCCTGGGGCGGCATGATCAACGGCCTGATGACGCTGTCGGGCGCCTGGGACAAGCTGCGCACCGATCCCGTGCTGCGCATGCTCGTGGTCTCCGTCGCCTTCTACGGCATGTCGACCTTCGAAGGCCCGATGATGTCGATCAAGGTGGTCAACTCGCTCAGTCACTACACCGACTGGACCATCGGCCACGTGCACTCCGGTGCGCTCGGCTGGGTCGGCTTCGTCTCCTTCGGCGCGCTCTACTGCCTGGTGCCGTGGGCCTGGAATCGCAAGGGCCTCTACAGCCTGAAGCTCGTCAACTGGCACTTCTGGGTCGCGACCCTCGGCATCGTGCTCTACATCTCGGCGATGTGGGTGTCCGGCATCCTCCAGGGCCTGATGTGGCGCGCCTACACCTCGCTCGGCTTCCTCGAATACTCCTTCATCGAGACCGTCGAGGCGATGCATCCCTTCTACGTCATCCGTGCTGCCGGTGGCGGGCTGTTCCTGATCGGCGCGCTGATCATGGCCTACAATCTCTGGATGACCGTCCGCGTCGGCGAAGCGGAAGTCCAGATGCCCGTCGCTCTTCAGCCGGCGGAATGAGGAGCTCAAGCAATGTCATTCTGGACACGACACCAAGTCTTCGAAAAGAACTCGATCATCCTGATCGTCGGCATCCTGCTGGTGATCGCGATCGGCGGCCTCGTCGAGATCACCCCGCTGTTCTACCTCAAGAGCACGATCGAGGCGGTCGACGGCGTCAGGCCGTACACTCCGCTGGAGCTCGCGGGCCGCAACGTCTACGTCCGCGAGGGCTGCTATCTCTGCCATTCGCAGATGATCCGGCCGCTGCGCGACGAGGTCGAGCGCTACGGCCACTTCTCGCTGGCCGCCGAGAGCATGTTCGACCATCCGTTCCAGTGGGGCTCGAAGCGCACCGGTCCGGACCTTGCCCGCGTCGGCGCCAAGTACTCCGACGACTGGCACGTCACCCATCTGACCAACCCGCGCGCGATCGTGCCGCAGTCGGTGATGCCGGGCTATCCGTTCCTCAGCGCAACCGAAGTGGATCCGGACACGATCGCCGACCACATGCGCACGCTGCGGACCGTCGGCGTGCCCTACACGGACGATCAGATCGCCAACGCGGGCGCCGATCTGAAGGCCCAGGCCGATCCGGACAATGCCGGCTCCGACGCCTTCAACAAGCGCTACGCCAAGGCCGTCGTGCGCAACTTCGACGGCAAGACCGGTACGCCGACCGAGATGGACGCGTTGATCGCGTACCTGCAGATGCTCGGCACGCTGGTCGACTTCAAGATCTACAACGAGAAAGCCAATCTTCGCTGAGAAGGCATCAACGATGAAAGCCATCCTGACCCTCGACAATCTCGCGTCCGATCTCGTGACCACGATCTGGACGCCGGTGTTCGTCGCGATCTTTCTCGCGATCATCGCCTACGCATTTTGGCCCCGTAACAAGGCTGCGTTCGACGAAGCAGCACACTTGCCGTTGCGGGAGGAGTGAGAGACCATGACCGATCATAGCGAATTCGATTCTGTTTCCGGCAAGACGACGACCGGACATGAGTGGGACGGCATCAAGGAGCTCAACACGCCGCTGCCGCGCTGGTGGGTGATCAGCTTCTATCTCACCATCATCTGGTCGATCGGCTACTGGATCGTCTATCCGGCCTGGCCGCTGATTTCGAGCAATACGACCGGGCTGCTCGGCTACTCGACGCGCGCCAGCCTCGCAGTAGAGCTCGCCAATCTCGAGGCGCTCCGCGGTGAGAAGATGGCGGCGTTGGCGGCGGCGCCGCTCGCCGACATCGAGAAGGACCCGGCCTTGCTGGCGCTCGCCCGTGCCAAGGGCAGGACCGTGTTCGGCGACAATTGCGCGCCGTGCCACGGCTCCGGCGGCGCCGGCGCCAAGGGCTTCCCGAACCTGAACGACGACGACTGGCTGTGGGGCGGCACGCTCGACCAGATCATGCAGACCATCCAGTTCGGCGTACGCTCCGGTCATGCCAAGACGCACGAGGGCCAGATGCTCGCCTTCGGCAAGGACGGCGTGCTGAAGGGCGACGAGATCGTCACGGTCGCCAATTACGTGCGGTCGCTGTCAGGACTGCCGACCCGGGCGGGCTACGACAAGGCCAAGGGCGAGAAGGTCTTCGTCGAGAATTGTGTCGCCTGCCACGGTGACGGCGGCAAGGGCAACCAGGAAATGGGCGCGCCTGATCTGACCGACAAGATCTGGCTCTATGGCTCGGACGAGGCCGTCCTGATCGAGACCATCAGCCAGGGCCGCGGCGGCGTCATGCCGGCCTGGGAAGGGCGGCTTGATCCCGCCACCATCAAGGCGATGGCGGTCTACGTCCACTCGCTGGGCGGTGGAAAATAACTGATCAGCAGCGAACGGGGGCGAACAAAAGTGCCCCCGTTTGAGCTGGATCAACTGAAGCAGCGACGTCGGGTCTAGGTTCAATCGCACCCCCTCGAGAAGTTTCAGGTGATGAACAAGACCGTGAACCCGAAAGACCTCACATCGGACGATGACGTCGGGCCCCTCTACGCAGCCCGGAAGAAGGTCTATCCCCAGAGCGTCTCCGGCACGTTTCGCCAGATCAAATGGGGCCTGATGGCGTTCTGCCTCGGCATTTACTACTTCCTGCCCTTCGTGCGCTGGAATCGCGGCCTCGGTGCCCCCAGCCAGGCGGTGCTGATCGACCTGCCCAACAGCCGCTTCTATTTCTTCTTCATCGAGCTATGGCCGCAGGAGGTCTACTACTTCACCGGCCTGTTGATCGTCGCCGCGGTCGCGCTGTTCCTGATGAACTCCATCGGCGGCCGGATCTGGTGCGGCTATCTCTGTCCGCAGACCGTCTGGACCGACCTGTTCTATGCCGTCGAACGCCTGATCGAGGGCGACCGGCGCGAGCGGATGAAGAAGGACAAATCGTCCGACCCGATGAAGCTCGAGCGCATCTCCGAGATCGTGCTCAAGCATTCGATCTGGCTGCTGATCGCCTGGTGGACCGGCGGTGCCTGGGTGCTCTACTTCAACGACGCGCCGACCCTGGTGAAGGAGCTCGTGACCTTCCAGGGGCCGATGATCGCCTATATCTGGATCGGCATCCTCACCGCGACGACCTATTTGCTCGCCGGCTACATGCGCGAGCAGGTCTGCACTTACATGTGCCCGTGGCCGAGGATCCAGGCCGCGCTCACCGATGAATGGGCGCTCAACGTCACCTACCGCTACGACCGCGGCGAGAAGCGCACCTCGGTCAAGAAGGCGGCCGAGCTGCGCGCGCTCGGCGAGCAGGTCGGCGATTGCGTCGATTGCTACCAGTGCGTCGCGGTGTGCCCGACCGGCATCGACATCCGCAACGGACCGCAGATGGAATGCATCCAGTGCGGACTCTGCATCGACGCCTGCGACAACGTGATGACCAAGATCGGCCGGCCGAAGCGGCTGATCGGCTATGACAACGACATCAACATCCATCGCCGCCAGGAAGGCAAGGCGCCGATCTACCGGATCATCCGGGCCCGCACCGTGGTCTACAGCGCGATCATCGCGGCCGTCGGCGGCTTCATGATCTATACGCTCGCGACCCGCAGCCTGCTCGACGTCAACGTGCTGCATGACCGCAATCCGGTCGCGGTCAAGCTCAGCGACGGCTCGATCCGCAACGCCTACACGGTTCGGCTGCTCAACAAGAGCGGCTACGACCGCGTCATCGCGATCGACGCGAACGGTCCGGCCAATTTGACGGTTCACGTCATCGGCATCGATGCGGTGACGCCGGATAGGCCGATGATCGTGATCCCCCGTGACTCCACCAGCGAGCTGCGCCTGCTCGTCACCGCGCCGGCGGACAGCAATCCGGAGAAGTCGATCCCGGTTCACTTCCACGTCACCGATATCGGGCTCGGCGAGGTCGCGTCCGCCACCGACAATTTCGTCGCGCCCTAGGATCGGGAGACAGCCATGGCCTCCAAGCCGCTGACCGGAACAAAAGTCTTCCTGATACTGGTCGCCTTCTTCGGCGTCGTGATCGGCGTCAACGTGACCATGATGAAGCTCGCGATCGCGACGCTGCCAGGCACCGATGTCGACAGCCCCTATGCCGCGGGTCTCACCTATGATCGCGAGATCTCGGCGGCGCAGGACCAGGCCGCACGTAAATGGAAGGTCAACGCCCATATCGAGCGCAGTACCGATGGTGGCGCCGTGCTTCAGGTCGAGGCACGCGATGCCGGCGGCCAGCCGATGAGCGGCCTGAAATTCGGCGGGCGCCTGGAGCGTCCGACCGACAAGCGCGCTGATCTCGCGGTCGAACTCTCCGAGGCCGGCATAGGCATCTATCGCGGCAGTGCCGCTGCCGTTGCACCGGGCCAGTGGGATCTCGTGATCGAAGGCGAAGCGCGCGGCACGCGCGTGTTCCTGTCGCGCAACCGCGTGATCCTGAACTGAAGGACTTCGTCATGCACGTCACGCGGGATTTCTCGCACTACGTTCGGAGCGCGGGCGAGGGTATCAAGCACATCGACCTCGCGGTCGAAGGCGTTCACTGCGCCGGCTGCATGGCCAAGATCGAGCGCGGATTGTCCGTCATCCCCGACGTCACGCTGGCGCGCGTGAACCTCACCGACCGCCGCGTCGCGCTGGAATGGAAAGCGGGCACGCTCGACCCGAGCCGTTTCATCGATCGGCTCGAAGAGCTCGGCTACAAGGCCTATCCGTTCGAAACCGAGAGCGCGGAAGTGGCCGAGGTCGCCGAATCGCGCTTCCTGCTGCGCTGCCTCGGGGTTGCGGCCTTCGCCACCATGAACGTGATGATGCTGTCGATCCCGGTCTGGTCGGGCAACGTCTCGGACATGCTGCCCGAGCAGCGCGACTTCTTCCACTGGCTGTCGGCGCTGATCGCGCTGCCGGCGGCCGCCTATGCCGGCCAGCCGTTCTTCCGCTCCGCCTGGCGCGCGCTGTCGGCCAAGACCACCAACATGGACGTGCCGATCTCGATCGGCGTGATCCTCGCGCTCGGCATGTCCGTGGTCGAAACCATCCACCATGCCGAGCACGCCTATTTCGACGCGGCGATCATGCTGCTGACGTTCCTGCTGGTCGGCCGCTTCCTCGATCAGAACATGCGGCGGCGGACGCGTGCGGTCGCCGGCAATCTCGCCGCGCTGAAGGCGGAGACGGCGGCCAAGTTCGTCGGGCCTGACGAGATTTCACAAGTGCCCGTCGCCGTGATCAATCCTGGCGACATCGTGCTGCTGCGGCCCGGCGAGCGTTGTGCGGTCGACGGCACCGTGATCGAGGGGCGTTCCGAGATCGACCAGAGCCTGATCACCGGCGAGACGCTCTATGTCACGGCCGAGCAGGGCACGCCGGTCTATGCCGGCTCCATGAACATCTCCGGCACGCTGCGGGTGCGCGTTTCGGCGGCTTCCGAAGCAACGCTGCTCGCCGAGATCACGCGGCTGCTCGACAACGCGCTCCAGGCGCGTTCGCGCTACATGCGGCTCGCCGACCGCGCCTCGCGGCTCTATGCGCCGGTGGTGCATGCGACTGCGCTCATCACCATTTTGGGCTGGGTCATCGCGGGTGCGTCCTGGCATGATGCGATCGTCACCGGCGTTGCCGTGCTGATCATCACCTGTCCCTGCGCGCTCGGGCTTGCGATTCCGACGGTGCAGACGGTGGCCTCGGGCGCGATGTTCAAGTCCGGCGTGCTGCTCAATTCGGGCGATGCGATCGAGCGGCTCGCGGAGGCCGACCACGTCATCTTCGACAAGACCGGCACCCTGACGCTGCCGGATCTCGAAGTGATGAACGCGGCCGATATCCCCGCCGACATCTTCAAACTGGCCGGGCGGCTGGCGCTGTCCAGCCATCATCCGGTCGCCGCCGCGGTGGCGCAGGCCGCCGGCGCCAGGTCGCCGATCGTCGGTGCCGTCGAGGAGGCCGGGCAGGGCGTGCGCGCAGACGCCGACGGCGTCGAGATCCGCCTTGGCCGTCCGTCCTTCTGCGGCGCCGAGGCGCTGGTCGGCGGCGCCACGCTCGATCCTGAAGCGTCGGTCGTGGCTTTCAGCAAGGGAGCCGAAAAATTCATCCTCTCGGTGCGTCAGGGCCTGCGTCCGGACGCCCAAGCCGTGATCGCGGCGCTGAAGGCGCGGGGCATCGGCATCGAGATCCTCTCCGGCGACCGCGAGCCGGCGGTGAAGGCCGCCGCCCACGCGCTCTCCATTCCCGAATGGCGCGCCGGCGTCACGCCGGCCGACAAGATCGCGCGGATCGAGGAGTTGAAGCGGCGCGGTGCAAGAGTGCTGATGGTCGGCGACGGCATGAACGATGCGCCCTCGCTGGCGGCGGCCCATGTCTCGATGTCGCCGATCTCGGCCGCGCATCTCAGCCAGGCCACCGCCGATCTCGTCTTCCTCGGCCGGCCGCTGGCGCCCGTCGTCGCCGCGATCGATTCCGCGCGTAAGGCGCTGCATCTGATGCGGCAGAACCTCTGGCTTGCCATCGGCTATAACGTCCTCGCGGTGCCGGTCGCGATCAGCGGCGTCGTGACGCCGCTGATCGCCGCGGCCGCGATGAGCGGATCGTCGATCCTGGTCATGCTGAATTCGCTGCGCGCGCGCAGCGCCTCGCGGGAGAACGCGTGATGGAAATCCTGGTCATCCTGGTCCCGCTGGCGCTGGCGCTCGGAGGCGCCGGCCTCGTCGCCTTCCTCTGGTCGCTCAGAAGCGGCCAGTACGACGATCTCGACGGCGCGGCGTGGCGCGCCATCGCAGACGACGAGCCGCCGCACACGAGGGGCGGTTAAAAAATCGCCGCGCCGACCTCCGATGCAGCATATGGCTGCGGTCAGCCGGGAGCCGACGGTGGCGACACCACCATCTCCGTTTGACATTCGATGCAGCGCGCACTCGTGCCGACGATTTCGCAAGCTTGGTCGCCCGACACAATGTCACGGCGGCATTTCGGGCAGTTATGTCCAGCGGCCCCCGAAGCGAAGTCGTACTGCGGACCGACATAGGCGCAGATCATGTGATGAAGGACCGGAAAAAACTCCAACCTGGCAGAGCCGCAAGCGGGGCACAGCGAATGATCCCCTTCAATCTGCATCGATCGGCACTCCATGCGTCAGCCGCAGCATCGCGTCAGGAAAGTCGCAAGAGGCGGACAAGCGCATCGGCGATGCGGGCGGAAAGCTCTGTGTAGTGCATGCGAATGTCGACCGTAGAGTTCAGCGGCGGGGGTGACGCATCGGGATCGAGGCGGATGCGCGCAATCTGCGTCGCGGGACGGTCTCGCGTTAACAGCTGCTGCCTTCCGCCGTACACGCCGGAAACCGGCAGGATTTCGGCGACTTTTCCTGGAATCCGCCGGTTGCCGAATAGCACGAGGACTTCCTGCCCGATGATGGGATCGATCAGGCGCACATTGGGAATGTACCAGTCCACAAAAATATTGGTTGGATCGAGGATCTCGGCGATCGGAGTACCAGCCACCAGCGATTGGCCGACATGCGCGAGACCTGTCGAAATTATTCCGGCAACCGGCGCAAATATCCGTCCCCGGCCGAAATGGCTCTCTGCCTCATCGAGGCGACCTCGAAGCTGTTGGATGAATTCATCCAGGGACGCAAGCTGAATGGCGGACTCGGCGACCTCTGCCTCCTGAGACACGACCGCTTTGCTGGCTGCAGCACGCTCGCGCAAGACCTCCATGCGAAATGTCACAGTGGCCGCCGACATAGTCGCGACATGTTCCGCTGCTTCCTCGGCTACGCGCTTATATGAGCGCGCCGCTTCGAGGGAGTCCCGAGCGGCCCGAGCCCTTATGCGCAGTTCTGCAGTCCGCCCCGAGATGTCCGCGAGCGCGCGCATGTAAGTTGCGACGATGCTGTCCTGCTCTGGTGATAGCACTTCCCCGATCTCTTCGCCCGCCTTAACCGTGGCGCCAGGCACCAGGTTCATGCGGCTAACCTGCACGGTATAGGGAAGTGAAACCACATGCCGCGGGGACGAGACGGTACCGGGACCGTTGAGGTAGACGAAGGGCGCGCCGAAATAGACGACGAAGAAACCGAGCACGCCGAACACGATGGCCGCATAGGCGATGCGCACGAGCCGACCGGCCGCGCGCCGGCGGCTTTCGACGGGATCAGGAACATTTGGGTCAAGGCGGTTGAGAGTGACATTCATCGCGCCGCCTCCTCAAATTCGGTCCCCGAAAATCGCGCGGCGGACGCGCGGAGGTACGAAGTCATCGTGCCGCGACGCGGCGAAGATGATTTCCGACGAATAGGAAACGAAGCGGGCGCATTTCAGATAGACGCCCTGGTAGAAGGGAAAGATCAACGTCGCCCCCAACCCGAACAGGCCGACAGATCGATTGAATAGCACGAATGCAAGCGACATGTTGAAGACCGAAATCCAAAGCAGCAGGAAATAGATCGCGGACAGGAATAAAGCGGCATTCGGACCGAACGACAACAAGATGTAGGCGAGATAGAATGGGAGCGCGAGCGTTGGAACGAGGTCAAAGATGATGAAGTCCAGTCTCTGCAGCGTATCCGGCAGACGCTCGTGGCGATGGAACAAGCTTAGTTCGCCGTACGTCATAAAGCGTATCCGCAAGGCGTCGCGGTCCCATCGCGCGCGCTGACGCAAGAGGCCTATCGCGCTCGTCGGGCCCGCTGTTTCCGCCCAGGCGTCTGGTACAAAACGGATGAGGTAGCCGAGGCGACGCAGCCGCAGGCTGTACTCGAGGTCTTCCCCTGGACCCACGTCCAGGCCGCCCTGCCGCACGAATACGTCGCGACGGTACATGGAACAGGCGCCGGAGAGGCACGCGATGGCATCGACGACGTCGAGCAGGGATCGTCCTGCACTGATCGACATCAGGTACTCGACGCTCTGCAGTCCGGTCCAGAGCGAGTCACGCTCGTTGTTGATTGCAATGTTGCAGCTCGCGCCGCCGACTCGCGGATCGCTGAATACGGCGGCGAGCCGCGCGATAGCTGTGGGCTCGAACATCGTGTCCGAATCCGCGGTCAGAAGCAGATCGCCGTCGGCAAATCGGGCCGCAGCGTTGATTGCCGCACTCCGCCCGCAACGGGTTCCATGGCAGATGACCATATTCACGAGGCCGCGCGCTCGCGCGCGCTCCGCGACGACCCGTGTTTCGTCGGTGGAGCCGTCATCGACCACAATGATCTCGACCGGCCGCAGGGTCTGGCGGCGCAACGAGGCGATCGAGCGGTCCAGTCCGTCGGCACCGTTGAAGGCCGGTATGATCACGCTGACCGACGCGTAGCTCGCGGCGCTTCCGTCTTTTCGTCTCATCACCCCGAACAGGGCGAGGGACACGAGCGATAACGTGTACCGCGGAATGTCGAATATCAGGACCGAGAATGCGAGCAGGAGCAAATTGGCTTCGGCCAGCAGTTGCACCGTTTCGAACATGCAGGCGACCTCCGCGGCAGCAGCCCGGGATCAGATGCGCGCCGATCGGCCTTCAGCGAGTTTTCAGCACTTCATCGGCGTGTTACGCGCGGCTCCGTGTAGTCGACCGGCGATTGCTCGCAGGATGGACGATGGCGGAGCTGATTGCAATCGCGTTGCAGCGGCTAGGGCGACGTGCAAATTTTGACAATCTTTATGATCAGTGTTCGGATCGCAGACCATCGCCGGGCTCGTCGCCTTCCTCTGGTCGCTCCGCGGCGGCACTATGGCGATCTCGACGGCCGGCCTGGCGCGCAATCGCCGACGACGAGCCGCCGCGGGAAGCCCCAGTCAAGCGCTAGCGCTTGAGGGCGAATGTGAGCATGGCTGCGGCCGCGAGGGCCACGCCGACACCGGCGACGCAGGCGTGCCAGCCGAAACTGTCGAACAGTCGCCCGAGCACGGCAGTGCCGACGAGCCCGCCAAAGAAGTAACAGGCAAGATAGGTCCCGCTGGCGACGCCGCGGTTGTCGGTGGCGGCTTGCCCGACGAAACCGGTCGCGGCCGCCTGCGCGAAGAATGTGCCGACACCAGCCAGGACCATGCCGATGAGCACTTCGCCCAGATGCGGTGCCAGCATCAGCGGCAGGCCTAGTCCGGCGACCGCGAGCGAGCCCCATATTGTCGGCCTCGTCCCGAGCCGCGATGCCACCCTGCCGGCGAGCAACGTCGTGACGACCGACGGCAGGAAGACGAAATAGACGAGGCCCAGATCCATCATGCCAAGCGACAGCGGCGGCCGGACCAGCACGAAATTGACGAATGTGAAGGTGCCGATGAAGGCGAACAGGATGCAGAAGCCGATGCCGTAGGCGGCACGCAGCCGCGGATTGCGCCAATGCGCGATCATGGCCGCCAGCGGCGGGCCCGCCGGCGTCATGGCATGCATCGGCTGCGCCCGTCTGACGGTGAAATAGACCAGCGCCGCGCCGGCGAGGTTGAGCGTCGCGAAGAAATAGAAATTCCAGGCGAGGCCAAGGCCGTCGGCGACCGCCGCCGAGATCAGCCGGCCGACAAGGTTGCTGGCGACATTGCCGGTGATGTACGCGGCAAACGCGCCGCCGGCGTCCATCGCGCTGCATTGCTCGCCGAGATAGGCGAGGGTGAGCGCGAAGGCGGATGCCATGCACAGGCCCTGCGCGATCCGCAAGGCGGTGAAGACCGCAAGATTGGGCGCGGTCGCCAGCAGGCCCGTGGGGACCGCCAGCAGCGTGAGGCTGAGCAGAATGCCGGTCCGCCGGTTGATGCGCGGGCTGAAGAAGCCGACGACGAGGCTCGCCGTCGCCATGCCGAAGGTGCTGGCGTTGACGGCAAAGCCCATCGCCGCCGGCGTGACGCCGTAATGGCGCGTCAGCGAAGGCAGGATCGCCTGCGTCGCGAAGAGATCGACGACGGTCAGGAAGGCGGTGAGGCCGATGACGAGCGAACGAAGCGCAAGGCCCGGGGAATGCGCGTCCATCGTCATCGCGGTCGGTTTGATCGACGCGGAAAGATCGGTCATGGCGTGCCTCCCTCTGACTGGTCATTCCGGGCTGGTGCGGAAGCACCAGACCCGGAATCTCGAGGTTCCGGGTTCGCTTCGCGCCCCGGAACGACGGCCCTGTTCATGCGCCCGTTACATGTGATGATCGTTGGGATCCCTGCGGACGTCGCCGACATAGAGAATGACTGTCTCCTTGCCGAGGTTCTTCCACCAATGCGAGGTGCCTGATACCTCGGGGCGGATGTCGCCGGCCTTGTGCACGATCGGATCGACGCAGTTGGAGGCGTATTCGACGATCTCGCCCTGCTGCACGAAGATCAGGGCAGGGCGATCGTCGTGGCTGTGCCAGGGCACGATGCCGCCGGGTTCGATGGTGAGCTTCCGGAAGCGCAGCTCGCGGCCCTCGATATGCGCCGGCTGCTTGCCGAGGTCGATGGCGCCGAGCGTGACGTCGGTGACGCCGACCGGCTTGTAATCGACCATCTGATGCGCATTTGGCTTCATCTTGTCGGCGGGGCATTCGCCCGCGAGGGTCGGCCGTGCCGCAAATGTGAGTGCGCCGAGAACGACAGCGCCCGACCAGACCAGGCGCGACAACATGTGATGCTTGGACATGGAAAATCTCCTGTGTTGGCCGCAACCTCGCTGGTCGCCGGCTATGGCAGGAGCTTCGTCGAGAGCGAGCCCGTCGTGAAATGCCCTTTCGCTTTCGGTGCGATAGCCCCGCGCTATGTTAATGCGCGGCGGCTATCGAACCGATTGGGCATCGGCATTTCCGTTTTCGGGAGATCCGGCGCCCGATTGGCGGCGGCCGCCCCTTGCGGGTGGCCGGACCAGGAACCTAATATTCGTCCTTCGAACGCCGGAGCGGAAGATGACGTCTCTCTCACCAGCTGACGCCGAGCAGCTCAAGCTTGCCTTCCAGCGCTGCCGCGAGATGGAGGGAACGCTGAACGAGCAGCTCCTCGCGTATGCCGACGCAAGCCGCCAGGTGTTTCCGGCCTATGGCGAGGCGGTCGATCGCCTGGTGGCGCGATTGAACGGGAACGGCGGCGGGGAGAACGCGCCGCGTCCGGGCGATGCGATGCCGCCATTCATGCTGCCTGACGAGGGCGGGCGTCTCGTGACGCTGCCGGCGCTTTTGTCGCAAGGCCCCGTCGCGGTGATGTTTTTCCGCGGCCACTGGTGTCCCTATTGCCGGCTCAATGTCCGCGCCGTGGTCCAGGCGCAGGACCGCGTCGAGGCGATGGGCGCGCAGATCGTTGCGATCATGCCGGAGACGCAGGAATACACTAGCCAGCTCAAGGCTGATTCCGGTGCGCCATTTCCGATCCTGACCGATCTCGACAATGGCTATGCGCTGTCGCTCAATCTCGCGATCTGGCTCGGCGCCGAGATCCAGAGACTGTTGTCCTATCAGGACATGGCGAAATTCCACGGCAATGACGGCTGGATGCTGCCGATCCCTGCGGTGTTCGTGGTCGGCCGCGACGGCATCGTCAAGGCCCGCTTCGTCGATCCCGATTTCCGCAAGCGCATGGAGATCGATGATCTGCTCGCGGCGCTGGAGCAAGCGAGCAGGGAGCAGAGTCCGAGCGGTCTGGATCATAGCCGCGCGAGCTGAGGTCGTTGGCGCGGCAGGGGTTCTCCTAAGAGCTGGCGCCGCTTGTCACGGCGATGAAGCCGGCCGCGTTGAACGCGCCGTGAATGACGATACCCACTGACGTGTTTTGCCGTCGCTGCACGATCCAGGGCAACAGCAGCGTAAGTGGCAGCAACGTCACCACGATCGGCCAGCCGAAACTCCAGTGAAACAGGCACCACAAGATTCCATTTGGCAGCCATGCCATGGGGCCAAATCCTGCCTCCTGGCGAGGCAGAAGGTAACCGCGCCAACACAGTTCCTCACCCAAGATGTTGCTGACAAACAATGGAAGCCATGCCGCGAAGACCCAGGCGTGCCAGCCGGGAGGTTGCAGCAGGAACCAGGGTGACGGATGAAAACTCGGGTCCAAATAGCGCGCCAGCGCCAAAATCGCGGCCGTGGTGGTCGCAATGGCAAAGAGGCCGCCAATGGCCCAAATCACGTCGCCGCGATTCATCGCGTTCAACCTCAGGCGCCTTCTCAAGGAACCGAGGTCACGTTTTGGGATTTCTCGCCAGGCCATCAGGCAGCCAAAGACCAGGACGGGGACAAGTACGAACGTCGAGCCGCTCACGTACCAGCCAATGATCGGCGAAATGCCGAACGCATCTCGCAGCCTGGGAATCACGGCCTCTGTTGTCAGCCACAGCAGTATCGAGAAGACTGCAAACATCGAGGTCGACGCGACGAGCCCGACCGGTGGTGGCGTCGTTTCCGCTGGCGCCTGCATAGGCTGCATCCAGATCGCAATATTACCCCGTAATCTCCCGCCAGTCCGCACCGCGCAGCATGCGCATCACGGCGTTGGCTACCGCCGTGCGCTGGCGGCCGGCGACGCCATAGAGGCTGACGGTGCGGCGGGCGTCGAGGCCGGCGACCGCGGCGCGTTTCAGGCTCTCCGGCACGGGCGAGGTGTGAGGCATCATGGCGATGCCGATATCGGCCTCCACCAGTTCGATCAGGTCGCGTTCGCTCGAAATCTCGTGGCCGTGATCGACATCGATGCCGTGCTCGCGCAGGCTCGCTGCGATGCGCTTGGAATGCTCGCAATAGCTGCGGCCGAGCAATTGTTCCGCTCGCAGGTCGTCCGGCTCGATCGTGTCGTGCTCGGCAAGCCGGTGCTCCCTGCTGACGATGAGATCGAACGCCTCGGTGAACAGCGGCCAGACGTCGAGCCGTTCCCAGGCCTCGTCGATCTCGGCGGCGATGCCGAGCTCGGCCTCGCCCTTCTTCAGGAATTCTGCGACCTCGCGGCTCGTCCCGCGCAGGAAGCGGAATTCGAGCCTGTTGAACTGCCGCCTGATCTCGTTGAGGTGGGGGATGAGCAGCGCCAGGTCGACCGAATGCGTCAGCGCAACGCGGAGCGCGCCGACCTCACCACTTCTAAACGAGGAGGCGAGCGAGCGCGCACCGGCGGCGGCGTCATAGCACTGCTTCAGCAGCGGATGCATGCGCTGGCCGAGCTCGGTCAGTTGCGCCGCCGGCCGTTCGCGGCGGAACAGGTCGCCGCCGAGTTCGGCCTCGAGCTGCTTGATCGCGCGTGTCAGCGAGGGCTGCGTCACGTTGCATTCCTCGGCGGCGCGCGTGAAGTTCAAAAGCTGCGCCACCGCGAGGAAATAGCGGACCTGGTGCATTTCCATGGATCGGCTCCCGGCAGGATCGGCCGGAAATCTAACCGATCGGGACAGGGAATGATATCCTGGCGGCGATAGCGCGTGCGTATGGTTTCGGAAGCCAACCGGCATTTCCAAAACGACCGACAATCGCCGAGAACGGCAGGACGTAACAATGGCCTTACACCTGACGAATGATAACCATAGGCTCGACAGGAGCAAGACATGAACGGCATGCAGGACAACGGGCAACGAAAGAGCATGGACCTGCCGGGTCAGGTCGTCCTCGTGCTTCAGGGCGGCGGCGCGCTCGGCTCCTACCAGGCGGGCGTCTACCAGGCGCTGCACGAGGCCGGTATCGAGCCGGACTGGATCATCGGCACCTCGATCGGCGCCATCAATGCGAGCCTCATTGCGGGCAACGCGCCGGAGCACCGGCTCGCGCGCTTGAGGGAGTTCTGGAAGCGGATGGAGCAGAACCCGGTCTGGAACTGGCGCACTGCGTTTCCCGACTTCAACGAGAAGCTCGCCTATTGGTCGACCGTGACCCACGGCATTCCTGGCTTCTTCCGGCCCAACCCGCTGGCGCATGCCGGGGATTCCTATCCGCTGGGCGCCGATCACGCCGGTTTCTATTCGACCGCGCCGCTGGAGAAGACGCTGAGCGAGCTGGTCGATTTCGACCTCGCCAATCGCTGCGCGCCGCGCCTGACGGTCGGTGCGGCCCATGTCGGCACCAGCGAAATGCGCTATTTCGACAGCCGCGACGGCGAACTGACGGTGAAGCATGTGATGGCCTCGGGCGCATTGCCGCCGGCCTTCCCGGCGGTGCGCATCGACGGCGAGCTCTATTGGGACGGCGGCATCCTCTCGAACACGCCGACGGAAGCGGTGTTCGACGACAATCCACGCAGGGATTCGCTGATCTTCTCCGTGCATCTGTGGAATCCGGTCGGCGCCGAGCCAACCACGATGGCGGAGGTGCTGAACCGGCACAAGGATGTGATGTATTCCAGTCGGATCGCGAGCCAGATCGTCCGCCAGCAGCAGGCCCATCGCCTGCGCCACGTCATCAACCAGCTCGCCGCGCGTCTGCCCGAGAGCGAGCGCAGCGATCCCGTGGTGAGGGAGCTGATGAGCTATGGTTGTCCGACCCGCATGCACGTCGTGCGGCTGCTGGCGCCGCAGCTCGACCGCGAGACCCATACCAAGGACATCGACTTCAGCCCGTCAGGCATTACGCGGCGCTGGCATGCGGGCTACGCCCACACGAAGTCCGTGCTCGCACGAAAGCCGTGGATCGGCGAATTCGATCCGCTCGCCGGCGTGGTGCTGCACGAGCATATGGACGAGATGCCGATTGCGGCGGAGTAGGGGCCTTCTCCGTCGTTTGTTTTGGGCCGTGACGATATCACGCGCGCGCCGTCTGGGCTATTGTCGCGGCATCTTCGTCGCGAGGCTCGCAATTGGTCGTTGAGAAAGATCTGGAGGCGGCGCTCGATCAGGTCCGCGCTGATGCGGCGGGACCCGTTGCTGGCGTGTTCGGTCCGTCCTCGGTGACCTGGCAACTCGACCGGGAGGCGGTCATCTTCCTCGGCGCCGGCCGGGCGCTGCTGCTGCAACTGGCGCATCCCTGGGTCGCCGCTGCCATCGCCGAGCACTCCCGGACGTTGGCCGATCCGATCGGCCGCTTCCATCGCACCTTCGACATCGTCTTCGCCATGGTGTTCGGATCGCTCGACCGTGCCTTGCTGTCGTCCCGGCAGCTGCACCGGCGCCACAGCATGATCGTCGGAGAGATGCCCGAGACCGTTGGCCCGTTCGCGGCCGGCTCGCGCTACTGCGCCAACGACATTCCGTCGTTGCGCTGGGTGCATGCGACGCTGGTCGAGACTGCGCTGATGGCGCATGACCTCGTTCTGCCGCAGCTCTCGGCGGCGGAGCGCGAGCGCTACTGGTCCGAGAGCCGGATGTTCGGCTCCTTGTTCGGATTGAGGGCGGACGACCTGCCGGCGGACTGGTCCGGCTTTGCCGCTTACACCGCAGCGATGGCGCAGTCCGAGACATTGACTGTCAGTCCGGCCGCGCGCGAGATCGCGACACAAATCTTCAACGGCGCGCGTCCGTGGTTGCGTCCGCCGCGATGGTATCGCGCGCTCACGGCAAGCCTGCTGCCGGAGCGGTTGCGCGCAGGCTTCGGGTTCGAACTGGACGAGCGCGATATCAGGGCTGCTGACAATGCGATGAAATGGATCAGGCGCGTCTATCCAAAATTGCCGGACAGGCTGCGGTATGTCGGTCCCTACCAGGAAGCGCAGGCGCGGCTGCGAGGAGAGTTGCAGCCGGACTGGATAACCCGCTGCCTCAACCGCGCCTGGATCGGACGGCCGCAGATGGACGTGCGCCGCTAAGTAGCGCTCCCGGCGTGTCCCGGACACGCTGCAACGCATGAGCCTTGCAGCGCAGAGCCGGGGCCCGAGAGAAGAGTGAGGCGCGCGCTCTCCCCGCATCGTCATTGCGAGCGCAGCGAAGCCATCCAGACTGTCTCCGCGGAAAGATTCTGGATTGCTTCGCTGCGCTCGCAATGACGGAGTATGTGGAAGCGCTGTCGCGCCCTACACCGCCGCCAGCTTCCGGTACAATGCGCTGTAGCTGCCGGCGGAGATGCTCCAGGAGAACGACCGTCCCATGGCGCTGCGGCGCATGGTGTCGAGCTGGTCCTGCGCCATGAAGGCCTCGAAGGCCCGGCGGACGCCGCCGAGGAAGGATTCGTGCGAGGGTCTTGAGAACAAAAAGCCGGTCTCGCCGTCGGTGATGGTCTCGGCCAGGCCGCCGGTCTGGTGTCCGATCGGCAGCGAGCCGAAGCGCTGCGCGTACATCTGGCTGAGGCCGCACGGCTCGAAGCGCGATGGCATCAGGGTGAAGTCGCTGCCGGCGAAGATGCGCCGCGCCTGGGCGTCGTTGAAGCCGATTGCAACGCCGATGGCGTCGGGGCGGCGGCGATGCGCGTCGATCAGCGCCTGCTCGAGCGCCGGCTCGCCGGAGCCGGTGACCACGATCTGCCCGCCGGCATCGATGATCTCATCGGCCGCGGACAACACGAGGTCGATACCCTTCTGGTGCACGAGGCGCGCGACGATGCCGAACATCGGGCCGCGCGACACCGCAAGCCCGAACTGCTTGCGCACGTAGTCGGCATTGGCCTTCTTGCCGACCCAGTCTCCGGCGCCGAATTGCTGGGCGAGCTGCGCGCAGGAGCGCGGGTCCCAGCTCTCGTCGATGCCGTTGAGGATGCCGGTCAGCTCGGCGGCGTCCGAGCGCAGGCGGAGCAGACCCTCAAGGCCACAGCCGAACTCGGTCGTGGTGATCTCGCGCGCATAGGTGCCGCTGACGGTGGTGAGATGCGAGGCGTAGACCAGCCCGGCCTTGAGGAACGAGACCTGGTCGTAGAATTCGAGGCCGTCGATGTGGAAGGCGCTTTCCGGTGCGCCGATCCGCCGCAGCGAGTCCTTCGGGAAGAGCCCCTGATAGGCGAGGTTGTGAATGGTCAGGATCGACGGCAGCTTGGCGCCGCGCCAGGCGAGATAGGCCGGCACGAGCGAGGCTTGCCAGTCGTTGGCATGGATCAGGTCTGCTGCCCAATTCTTGTCCAGCTTGCCCATGGCCAGCTCAGCGGCTGCCGAGGCAAAGCGCGCGAAGCGGATGTCGTTGTCCGGCCAGTCGCGCCCGGACTCGTCGCCATAGGGATTGCCGGGCCGGTCGTACAGTTGCGAGCACAACAGCACATAGACCGGCAGGCCGTCCTTGGTCGCGGCCCGGCCGAGCGAGCAGGCCGGCATATCCGCAAACGAGGGGCAGCGGCCAACGATCTGGATATGCGTGAGTTGCTCGATGATGTCGCGATAGCCGGGCAACATGATCCGGATATCGGCAAAGCGGCGAAGGGCTCTGGGCAGGGCAGCGGAAACGGCTCCAAGTCCGCCGACGCGGACGAAGTCGTCCATCTCTGTCGTGACGAACAAGACCCTCAAGAACAGTTGCCCCTTGCCGATCCAGTTTGTTGCTATGCAAGAACGGGTCCAATTGCCCCGGAATTCCCAAGCACGCCTGCGGAGCGCCTCCGTTCGGTAAACCCTTTCCTACTCAGCCGCCGCCCTCTACGGTCGAGCGCACAACAACAGAGAACATTGATTGTTCCCAGGATACGCCGAGGAGACGCAGCACGCATGCAGCTAGCAGATAAGCATGAGGGGGCGACGACAAAGGCCTTCGCCGGCCTCAGGGTGCTGGATTTTTCGACCACCATCGCCGGTCCCCACTGCACGCGGATGCTCGCCGACATGGGCGCCGAGGTCATTAAGATCGAGACCGACGGCGGCGAGACGATGCGGACCCGGCCGCCGCTGCGCAAGGGGTGCAGCACCGTGTTCGGCCAGCTCAATGTCGGCAAGAAGAGCGTCGTGCTCGACCTCAAGTCCGAGGACGGGAGGGAGGCGGTCCGCCGGCTGGCCGCGACCGCCGACATTCTGGTCGAGAACTTCCGGCCCGGCGTGATGCACCGGCTGCGGCTCGACTACGACAGAATACGCCCGGTCAATCCGAAGCTGATCTACTGCTCGATCTCCGGCTACGGCCAGACCGGCCCCTCGGCCGAGCTGCCGGCCTATGCGCCGGTGATCCACGCGGCCTCCGGCTACGACATGGCCCATCTCGCCTACCAGCCCGGCCGCAACCGTCCTGATTATTGCGGCATCTACCACGCCGACGTCGTCACCGGCACCTACGGTTTTGGCGCGATAGTTTCCGCCCTGTATCAGCGCACGGTGACCGGCCTCGGCCAGCACATCGACGTCTCCATGCTGGAGTCGATGCTGACGCTGACGGTGATCGAGTTGCAGAGCTCGCAATTCGCGGTGAAGCCGCCGCCGCGCCCGATGTTCGGGCCGACCGAGACGGCCAATGGCTATGTCATGATCACGGTTGCGAGCGAAAAGACGTTTCAGGGTTTGATGGGCGTGATCGGCCGCCCCGACTGGATCCCCGATCCGCGCTTCGCCACCTACGCCGCGCGCCGCGAGAACTGGGCCGACATGATGGACGGCGTCGAGGCCTGGTCGCGCCAGCTCTCGACGGAGGCATGCCTCGTCGCGCTTGGTGAGGCCGGCGTGCCGGCCTCGGCCTATCGCACCGTGTCAGAGGCGCTGGCCGATCCGCAGCTCGCGCATCGGCAGGCGCTCTCGTCGGTGGAAGATGAGGGCGGTTCGTTCCAGGTTCTCAACCTGCCGTTCCGGATGTCGGGTGCCGACACGACGCCGGCCAAGACGATGGCCGCGCTCGGCGAGCACACGGATGCGCTGCGCGAGGAGATTGGCCTCGCCGATGATGCGTCAATTCCGTCAGGCAAAACGTCCGTGCAAGGGTGACGCAGGGCTCGGTGCGGCGAGCAATGCGGCCTTGCGCGCGGCCGGCTTGCCACCATCGGCCGGCGTAAACTAGACAGGTGCGCGTTTGTCTCGCCTCGCCGGCCATGGCATGGTGGCGCGACAACAAGAAGCATGCGGGAGGACGCCGATGAAGAGTTTCAAGGTCGCCGATTTCAAGGCGCCGTTGCAGGAGTTCGACGAGGCCACGCCGCAGCCGCAGGGCACGCAGGTGCTGATCAAGGTGAAGGCCGCCGGCGTCTGCCACAGCGACCTGCACATCTGGGAAGGCGGTTACGATCTCGGCCATGGCCGCAAGCCGCTGTCGCTGAAGGACCGCGGCATCAATCTGCCGCTGACCATGGGCCACGAGACGGTCGGTGAAATCCTGGCTTTCGGTCCTGACGTGAAGCCGACCGATCAGGGCGACCTCAAGCTCGGCGATGTCGGCCTGGTCTATCCCTGGATCGGCTGCGGCAAGTGCGCGACCTGCCTTGGCGGCGACGAGAACATGTGCCTGACGCCGCGTTCGCTCGGCGTCTATTGCGACGGTGGCTATTCCGACCACATGCTGGTGCCGCATCCGCGCTACCTTCTCAATCTCAAAGGCCTCGATCCCGCGTCGGCCGCGCCCTATGCCTGCTCGGGCGTCACCACCTACAGCGCGCTGAAGAAGGTCGAGCAGCACTTCGATGCACCGATCGTGATGTTCGGCGCCGGCGGCCTCGGCCTGATGGCGCTGTCGCTGCTCAAGGCGATGGGCGGCAAGGGCGCGATCATGGTCGACATCGACGCCAGGAAGCGCGAGGCCGCGGAAAAGGCCGGCGCGCTTGCAACCGTCGATCCCAAGGCGCCGGATGCGCTGGAGCAACTAGCGAAGAAGGCGGGCGGACCGATCCGCGCCGTGATCGACCTCGTCGGCAATGCCGCGACGACGCAGCTCGGCTTCGACTGCCTGACCAAGGGCGGCAAGCTCGTCATCGTCGGCCTGTTCGGCGGCGGCGCGACCTGGGCGCTGCCGCTGATTCCGATCAAGGCGGTGACGATCCAGGGCAGCTATGTCGGCAATTTGCGCGAGACGCAGGAATTGCTCGACCTCGTGCGGACGAAGAACGTGCCGCCGATCCCGGTGACGCGTCAGCCGCTCGCCAAGGCCAACGACGCGCTGGTGCAGTTGCAGCAGGGCGCGGTGGTCGGGCGCACCGTGCTGACGCCGTAGTGACTTCCGTCATTCCGGGGCGCCCGAAGGGCGAACCCGGAATCTCGAACTTCCGGGTTCGGTCCTTTCGGACCGCCCCGGAATGACTCATCCCTTAGGAACCCCCCATGTCCGCAAACAACGCCTTCCACATTGCCGTGCTCGCCGGTGACGGCATCGGCCCTGAAGTCATGGCGCCGGCGATCGAAGTGCTGCGCAAGATCGAACAGAAATCGGATTTGCGCTTCCGCTTCACCGAGGCGCCGGCCGGTGCCAACAATTATCTCGCCACCGGCAAGTCGATGCCCGAGAGCACGATCAAGCTGTGCGAGGAGGCGGATGCGATCCTGCTCGGGGCCTGCGGCCTGCCGTCGGTGCGCTATCCTGATAACACCGAGATCGCGCCGCAGATCGAACTGCGCTTCATCTTCGATCTCTATGCCGGCGTGCGGCCGGCGCGGCTCATTCCGGGCGTGCCGAGCCCGATCGTCGGCGCCGACACGCGCGGCATCGATCTCGTCGTGATCCGCGAATCCACCGAGGGCCTGTTCGCCTCGATGGGCAAGGGCATCGTCACCCATGAGGACGCGCGCGAGACCATGGTGATCACGCGCCGGACCTCCGAGCGCCTGTTCGAGTTCTCGTTTCGCCTCGCCGAACGCCGCAAGGCGCGCGGCAAGCCGGGAATGCTCACCTGCGTCGACAAGGCGAACGTGTTCAAGGCCTTTGCTTTCTTCCGCGGCATCTTCGATGAGATCGAGAAGAAGCATCCGGAGGTGAAGACCGACCGGCTCTATGTCGATGCCTGCTCGGCGATGCTGGTGAAGCGGCCCTGGGATTTCGACGTGATGGTGATGGAGAACATGTTCGGCGACATCGTCTCCGACATTACCGCGAGCCTGATCGGCGGCCTCGGCATGGCGCCGTCGGCCGACATCGGCGACAAATACGCCGTGTTCCAGCCCTGCCACGGCACCGCGCCCGACATCATGGGACAGGGCAAGGCCAATCCGACCGGCATGATCCTGTCGGCCGCGATGATGCTGGACTGGCTCGCCGACAAGCACGGCGTCGAGAGCGCGGCAGAAGCCGGCGAGACGATCGAACGCGCGGTGGACCAGGTCTATGCCGGCGGCATCAAGCCGATGGAGTTCGGCGGCAGCAACGGCACGGCCGACATCACGAAAGCGGTGCTGGGGGCGCTGTAGTCAGATGCCAAAAGAAAAGGGGCCTCGCGGCCCCTTCGTCGTTCACCAGCGGTGCCAGTGGCGATGACCCCAGCCCCATGGGCGCGGGCCGCCATAGTACCGGCGCGGGCCACCATAATAGCCGTAGGCGCCATAATAGTTCGGACGCCACCAGCAGCGGCCCCACTGATTACAGACCATGCGCACCTGATCGACGTCAGCGGCCGGACCGCTTGCGATGCGATCGGCCTGCGGAATGCCGTTCGGCATCGCCGCGAGCGCTGGCCCTGACGCGAGCGCGGCGCTGCCCAGGGCAGCCAGACCAAAAACAGCAAACTTGAGTTTCATCGCAATCTCCCTCGTTGGTGGCGGAAGAACTTGCGACGGATCAGTTGGTTGCTATCGCGGTGCAGGAGACAGAGGAATTTAATCTTCCTGAATGCCGGTTCAGATTCACCGCCCCGAAAACTGCGGCTTGCGCTTCTCCATGAAGGCCTGCCGGCCCTCGCGAAAATCCGCAGAGTCCATGCAGGCATGGCCGATCGCCTTGATCGCGTCCATGTCGCGTCCGCTTTCGTCCTTCAGAACCTGCGCGATGGTGATCTTGGCGGCCTTGATCGCGAGCGGGGCGTTCTGCGAGATCGTCTTGGCGATCGCCATGGTCTCGCCCCAGAGTTGATCATCCGGGATCACGCGTTCGACGAGGCCAATGCGCAGCGCTTCCGCGGAATCGATGCGCATGCCCGTGTACATCAGCAGCCGCGCCCAGGACGGGCCGACCAGCGACACCAGCTGCCGCAATCCGTCGTAGCCATAGGCGATGCCGAGCCTTGCTGCGGGAATGCCGAACTGGCTGTCATGCGCGGCGATGCGGATGTCGGCGAGCATCGCCACCTGCATGCCGCCGCCGAGACAGAAGCCCTGGATGCAGGCGATCGTCGGCTTGGGATAGTCGGCGAGCAGCGCGCGCTGGGCGGCGCTGCGCTTGGCATATTCCTCGGACGCCGCCGCGTTGTGGCGCGTCTTCTCGAACTGGCTGATGTCGGCGCCGGATACAAACGCCTTGCCGCCGGCGCCGCGCAGGATCACGACGCGCACCGCGTCGTCGTCGCGCAGGCTCGTCAGTGCCTCGCCAAATCCCTCCCACATCTCCAGCGACATCGCATTGCGCTTGTCGGGATTGTTGAAGGTGATCACGCCGACGCCGTCAGCGGCGTGCTTGAGGATCTTGCCGTCGGCGAAAGGAGTTTCATCGGAAATGTCGGGCATCGCGCGCTCGCTTGTCATTTGCGAGGCGCAATGTGCTGCCGGGCCGAGGTCCGGGTCAACCGCGGCGAGGCGAGGGGCTCCGCATCCGCCTGTGCCGCGATTGCATGGCGCGGCTACTGCGCCAGTCCTAGCGCGTCATGTGCGCGGTCAGCGGATGGCTGCCGGCATTGCTGAAGAACGCCGCCTCTTCCGCGGTCGCCTCCAGCAACTGCTCGTCCTGATTATAGACGTCGTTGCGGAACTGGACGGTCTGGTCCTTGGTCATCCACCCCGTGAGATAGATCCAGGCCACCGGCACCTTGCTGGCCATGGCGACGTCGAGGTGCTGACCGCTGGCGATCTCCGCGTCGATCGCGGCGCGGCTCCACTTCGGCTGGTCCTTGAGCAGCCAGGCGGCGAGATCGCGCACATTGTCGACGCGCGAGCAGCCGTGGGAATCGAAACGGTAGTCGTCGCTGAACAGATTGCGCTGGTTGGTGTCGTGCATGTAGACCGAATAGGCGTTCGGCATGTCGATCTTCACCGCGCCGAGCGCGTTGAAGGTGCCGTTGTGCTGGCGCACGGTGAAGTTCGGCGTGTGCGTGCCCGACCAGTCGACCGAATGCGGATCGATCGGATTGTCGTGGGCGTCGAGCACCTCCATGTGCATGCGCGACAGGTAGGTCGGGTCCTTGCGCATATGCGCCGAGATTTCGGTCTTGGCGATCGAGGACGGCACCGTCCAGGTCGGATTGAGGACGACGCTGGTGATCTGGGCCGTCAGTGTCGGCGAGGGTTTTTCGGTCTTGCCCACGATGACGCGATAGCGCCGCACCACGACGTCGTTCTCGACCGCTTCGGCGAAGGCCGCGGGGATGTTGACCACGACATAGCGCTGGCCGAAGCCGAAATTCATGTTCTCGAGCCGCTGGAGCGAAGCCTCCAGCTGCCGGATGCGCTTCTGCACGGAGACGTTCATCGCCGCGAGCGTGCGCGGCGTCACCATGCCGGTCGGCGCCAGCCCGTGGCGGGCCTGGAAACGCTTCACCGCGTCCGCGAGATCCTGGTCGAAGGCGCCGCTCGCCTTGTCGGCGGAAAGGTCGCCGGAGATGATCAGCCGCTTGCGCAGCAGCTCGTCGCTGGCACCCTGGACGCCGAGTGCGAATTTGGCGTCCGTTGGGATCGTCGGCCAGCCGCCGCGCACCGCGACATCGGAATAGCTGAGCGCCGCGTCCCTGATGCGCTGGGCGGAGCCCTCGTCATAGGTCGGCTCGTGCGTCATCGCGAGCGCCGCGGCCGAGCGGCTTTCCGGCGTTGAGGCCGACGTCGACGCGGCGGTTTTCGGCGCGGCCGCATGGGCCGGATTGGCGGCGGCCGGCACGGTGCCGCCCGATGTTGCCGGCTTGGGGCCGGCCTGGCCCGTGGTCTCGGTCTGCGCGAGCGCGGAAGCGCTGGCGAAGAGGCCCATGGCAATGATCACGGCATGGCGCGTCGACATCTGTCTTGTTCTTCCCCTGAGGACGAGGCCCGGACGGGCGCTCGCATTGGCAATTTCCCGGTCGCAGTGCCGCGGGCGCCGATTGGCAAAATCGGCGGGAAGCTAGGGCCTCCATGTTGAGGTCCCATTAAGCACGGCAGTCGAAAACCCCGCGCGTCCAATGCGGAGCCTCCCGATTGGGTCGCGGCAGGGTGGGGATGGGTTCGCAAAAACCGCGGGTTGGGGCAGGGAAAGAGCCCAAGAAAAAGGGGCGGTCAGGCCGCCCCGAGAAACGAAGGCCGCGCGCACGGCGCGCAGGCCAAGTCTGATCAAGGAGATCCGATCCGGCAGGTCTCGTTCAATCCGGCCGCGCCCCGTGACGCGGTGGATTGAACGTCGGCCGTAAGGGCCAGACCGTCGATAGATCAGGCTTCGTTGGCCGCGATCGATTCCATCAGCGAAACGAGCTGACGCTGCACCGTCTGGTCCTTGATCTTGCTGTAGGCGCGCAGCAGGCGGAGGCTGAAAGCCGAATCGAGGAAGAGCAGGCTCTCGACTTCGCGCGCCTTGTTGTCGCCGTCGTAGAAGAAGGTCACGGGCACGTCGAGGGCGGAGGCGATCTGCTGAAGCCGAGCCGCGCCGACGCGATTGACGCCCTTCTCGTACTTCTGAACCTGCTGGAAGCTGACGCCGAGCTTCTCGCCCAGCTCGGCCTGCGAGATCTTCATCTCGACGCGGCGCAGACGGATCCGCTTGCCAAGCTCGATGTCCGGCTTGCCGGCACTGCGCTGCTTCATTCTTTTCGCCGCTGTTTTCATGTTCGTTCTCACCGTTCTTCGGTTGAAAATCCCCCGAAGAGCTGGGTCAGGGGTTCGCCCATATACGAGTCCTTGAATTCATGCGGGTGCACGAACTCTTCCTTAAACCACGGGAAGCGAGCCGGATTGAAGGCTTCGATCAGCCAGTCAATCATGTGCCGTACGCGCGGAATCCGGCCGCTACCGGGATGGTAGGACAACCAGATATCCAGCGGTCTGTTCAGCTCGACCTCCAGTGGAATCAACTTCCCGCCAAGCGCAACGGCGTAGCTCGGGAATACTCCGATTCCGGCGCCATTCGCGACAGCCCAGTAGTTGGCGCTTGAGACGTTGGTCTTCATGACCAGAAGGTCACGTTCCGAAACGCCCGGGAAGAAGCTCTCGAAAGTTTCCTTGGCGGCGAGCTGGTCGGCGAATTGCAGCACCAGGCGGTGCTTGATCAATTCCATTGCCGAGCGCGGTGCGCCATGTTTTTCGATGTATTTCTCGGAGGCCCAGAACATCAGATGCATGCGGCCGAGCCGCACCAGCTTGACGTCGAGCGCGGAGGGACGCGACAGGTGAATCGCGACGTCAGCCTCGTGGCGGGAGACGTCTGCGGAACGCATCGCGCAGTGCAGGTCGACCAGAATCTTCGGATAGGCCTGCTGGAATTCGACCAGGCGCGGGGCGAGCCAGAACGTCCCGAGGCCCTCGGTCACGGCGACGCGGACCTCGCCGGACAGGACGTTGGCCGTCGAATCGCTGGTGCGCAGCACGTCGAACGCAGCCGCCTCCATTCGTTCGACGGCGGCGACCACCACCGTGCCCTCGTCAGTCAGGTGGGTGCCGTGGACGTCGCGGGTGAAAAGGGTGGTGCCGGTCTGGCGCTCGAAATCGTCGATCCGCCGGCGGACGGCGTTGATCGACAGCGACAGGCGTTCGGCCGCCGAGCGAAAACTTCCACACCGGACGACTTCAAGGAAAATGCGGGCGGCATCCCAATCCGAGAGGCCGCTGAGATTTGTCTTTGGGCGTTCTTCCAATGGAACGCCCCTTTCCGCCAAGGAGTGCATACAATTCCCTTCAGGTCGTTAAAGTGGCAGAATCTGGCGCAAACCACAACCACGGCGGGTTGCGGGGTGACGAGTTTTGAACGTCATCCTTACTACCCGTGGGTGGTATCCGAGTGCGGCCAAGATCTGGGAATCGGGCAACATTTCGCCCGGGTGAGGGGTGTCGCGTGAGTTCCGTTGCGAGCCGCGAAATGGCTGCAGGATTGTCGGCGCTGTCCGCAATGGATCTCCTTGCGAGAGCGGCGCTGCCGCCCTCGGGGACGGATCAGTCACAGCGCATCGTGCGTTCTACCCTTCGTTATTTCGACAATGACCAATGGCGTAGCGGGGCGATGTTCGCCGGAACCGCAGTTTCAACGCAGAAACACACTGAAATCATGTTCAGAGGCGCAACGGCCTCGTGCTATCCTTGGTTCTCCATGGGGGCCAAAGGGGTCGTCACAAACACGTCTCACAGGCCGAATTAACGGAAAGAACGCCGGTGTCGCATTCAGACGAACAGTTGCAGTCGGTGCTGGAAACGCTCGAGGAGTGCCGCAGGGTGCTCAACGCCTGCAATAGCCGTGAGTCGGCCGAGCTGCTGTCCATCGTCATCCTGGACGTGCGGATGAAACTCAAAGGAATCGACAGTGCCGATCTCAAGGCATTGTGCGACGAAATGCTGCGGAGCGCTGCCAGCGAACCGCACCCCCCCTCCAAGCAGACGCAGGACCAGCCCCGGCGTCCGCTGCTCCGCGTGGTGAAGTAGCCGCGCCGCCGAGTCTCGCTTTTTGGCGAGATTTGTGCGCGTCCCGATGCCGCATCTGTGAATGCGGACGGCATCGGGAGGAGCCCTGGTTTTGTGCGCCTCTGTTGCGCATTTTCCGGCATCGGCTACACCAGAGCCGGTGCCCCGGGCCGCGCGCATTTCCCGCGCGCCGCGCCGGCGCCTGAGATGGCTCCGACTGCATCATGCAAAATGTTTCGATCCCGGCGGCCCTGATTGCCGGCCTCGTCAGCTTCCTCTCCCCTTGCGTCCTGCCGCTGGTCCCGCCCTACCTGATCTATCTCACGGGCGCGACGATCGAGCATGTCGAGAGCGACGAGCCGGCATCGGCCTCCAAGCGCGCGATCATGATGTCGGCGCTTCTGTTCGTGCTCGGCTTCTCCACCGTGTTCGTGGCGCTCGGCGCCAGCGCCTCGCTGATCGGCGGGCTGATCCGGGCCTGGTCGGCGGAGCTGTCGATCCTCGCCGGCCTCGTCATCATCGTCATGGGCCTGCACTTCCTCGGCCTGACGCGCATCGGCCTCTTGATGCGCGAGGGCCGGTTGCCGATCCCGAAGCCGGTCGGCCTGTGGGGCGCCTACATCATGGGCCTCGCCTTCGCCTTCGGCTGGACGCCCTGCATCGGCCCGATCCTCGCTGCGATCCTCTCGATCGCGGCAGCCGAAGCCACGGTGACCAAGGGCGCAGGGCTGCTCGCGGTCTATTCCGCGGGCCTCGGCATTCCCTTCCTGATCGCTGCCCTGATGATCGAGCAGTTCTCCGCGCTGTTCGCGCGCATGAAGGGCCAACTCGTCAATGTCGAGCGCGCCATGGGCGTGTTGATGGTGATCACCGGCATCGGCTTTCTCACCGGCGCGGTCTCGAATGTCAGCATCTGGCTGCTCGAGACGTTTCCGGCGTTGCAGACGATCGGGTAGGTCGTGTGGAATGGGAGTGCCGCAATCATTCCATGCGCAGCAACGCCGGAAGGTGGCTCATTCGATCAAAGAGGTCGCCGCAGACGGCTGCTAACTCTCGCTCGATTTCCGGATCGCCTCCGGTAAAGCCGAGGACCCTCATTCCTGCGGCCTTTGCTGCGTGAATCCCGGACAACGAGTCCTCGACAACGACGCAACGTGAGGGGTGGGCGCCCAATGTTTGCGCAGCGTGCAGAAACAGGCCGGGGTCCGGCTTCCACGAACCAACCTCATACGCACTGAAGATGCGTCCCTCGAAGTGCCCCAGCAGTTTGGTCAATCCGAGCGCATGCGTGAGTTTCGACATAGGTCCGTTGGATGCCACGCAAACCGGAACGGCGATTTCAGCCAACGCTGCATGGATTCCTTCGACAGGCTTCAGTTCGGCATCAAAAGCCAGCGCGGTTGCTCGCCGAACGTCGGCGACGAAAGTGTCTCGGACGCTGCGGCCTAACCGGCGCTCTATTTCGCGCACGCATTCCGTCATCTTCAACCCTCGGAACGAACGAATCGCGTCTTCCAGGCTGATCGCTACGCCTTCCTCGGATGCTGTCCGGACCAGGACGGTCAGCGCAATGATCTCACTATCGACCAGGACGCCGTCCGAATCGAAGATGATGAGTTCGGGACTTGCACAGGTCATCCTTGCGATGCTCCAGGCACATGGTTCATTGGAGCTTCTCGCTATATCCGGGTCGGTGGACGGAGGCCATACCGGGCTGATTGAATCAGGGCGCGCGCTCATCAACAGCATGAGCACGCGCCCCGGTTCGGCCTAACTCAATAAGCCGTCAGTAGTCCCAGAACACCGGCACCCAACGGAAGGCATCGCCGTCGACCGCCACGCGGCCGACCGACGGGAACGGCAGATGAGTGGCGACCAGCATCTCGCCGGTTTCGGCAAGCTGTCGCAGGAGGCGGATACGAACGCGCGCCGCCTCCTCGGGATCGTGCTCGAAGCCGTTGTACCATTCGGGTTGCTCGAACCCGACGGCGAACACGGCGTCGCCGGCGAAGGTCAACGCGTCGCCGCCGGACGCTATGCGGACCACGCTGTGTCCAGGCGTGTGACCGCCGGTGCGACGGGCGATGACGCCGGGCGCAATCTCGTGCGTCTCATCGAACTGCCGCAACTGGCTGCCGTACTCGCTCACGAACCGCTTGGCGGTCGCGCGGAGCGCGTCCGGGAAGCCCTGTGGCATGTTGGTGTGCGAGAAATCGGGCGCCTCCCAGAACTTGACCTCAGCGGCCGCCACGTGGATGCGCAGATCCTTGCGCAGTCGCTGCTTCACGCCGTCGATGAGCAGCCCGCCAATGTGGTCCATGTGCAGATGGGTCAGCACCAGGTCGGTCACGGACGCCAGATCGATGCCGGCGGCCTCCAGTCGCTTGATCAGCTGTCCGGCCCGCGGCAGGTTCAAGTTCGGGTCGGACCCCAGTCCAGCGTCGATGAGGATGGTCTTGCCGCCGCTGCGGACCATGACCGCGTTCAGCGCCCAGTCGAAAGCATCCTGTGGCAGGAACATGTCGTGCAGCCAGGCCTCACGTTCGGCCGGGGCGGCATTGTGGGCCAGCATGGTGGTTGGCAGCGGCAGCACGCCGTCGCTGACCACCAGCACGTCGATCTCGCCGACCTTCAGGGCGTAGCGCGACGGAACGAGTTCTTCGGGGCCCGATGACACGGGGTATGAGGTGTTGTGCAGGTTCATGTTGATCTCCTGTTTCCTGATAAGGCTCCTGGCTGGTCTTGGTTGAGCGTGCCGCGTAGCCAGGAGAACGCGGCCGTCATCGCCTCGTGCGTCTAGAGGTCGGTCACGCGTTCCGGATCGGCCGACGCGAGCGCCGCAGCGCGCTCGGCGCAGGGCGGGTAGATCCAGACGGTATTGATCTCCTGCTTGGTCTTCTTGGCGACGTCGCCGACCATCTCGACCTTGCGCTCCCAGCCGCGCGTGAACAGCGCGCCGGCTTCGCCGAGGTCGAGGCAGGTGACGTAAGCCTTCTGGTGATACGGCCTGGTCGGAACGCCCAGCAGTTCGGCGGCGGCATTGTTGCCGGCAAAGGCGCCCATCCGCGTGGCGTGCTGGCACGACATCAGCGCGTAATTGCCTTCGTCGTCGCATGCGGCCCGCGCAGCATCACCGGTGGCGAAGACGCCGGCGACGGCAGGCACGCGCAGATCGCGATCCACCAGCAGCCGGCCGAAATTGTCGCGCTCGGCGGGAATCTGTGCGGTCAATGGCGCGGCGCGGATGCCGGCCGCCCAGACCACCGTCCCGGTTTCGATGTGTTCGCCGGTCGACAGCGTCACGCCGGCTTTGTCGAGCGAGGCGACGCCGGCCCCGAGCCGGGTCTCCACGCCGAGCTTGCGCAGCGCGTCCTCGATGAGCGGGCGGGCGCCTTCGCCCATGTCGGGCGCGATCGCGCCGTTGCGCTCGACGATGATCACGCGCGCCCTGGAATCCTTGCCGAAGATGTCGCGCAGGCGCGCGGGCAGCTCGGTTGCCGCCTCGATGCCGGTGAAGCCGCCGCCGGCGACGACGACCGTGTCGCGTCCGTTCACGGCCGGCCGGTCGGCGAGACCGTGCAGATGCCTGTCGAGCGCGATGGCATCATCGAGCGAGTCGACGCTGAAGCCGTGCTCGGCAAGGCCCGGAATGTTCGGGCGGAAGAGGCGGCTGCCGGTGGCCACCACGAGACGGTCGTAGGACAGAGTCTTTCGCGGGCCCTTTGGAGTCGTGATCTGCACCATCTGCGCCTTGGTGTCGATCGTCTCGGCGGTACCCTGGATGTAGTCGACGTCGATCGCCTTGAGGACATCGAGCAGCGGTGCCGTCAGGGTTTCCGGCTTCGGCTCGTAGAGCCGCGGGCGAACCACCAGCGTCGGCTCCGGTGCGATCAGGGCGATTTCGAGATCGTCAGGCGAAGCGCCGTGGATGTCGCGCAGGCGGGCTGAGGAGAGGGTGGCGTACATGCCGGCGAAGCCGGCGCCAATGATGAGCAGTCGCATGTGGTTTAACTCCTGGGTTTGGTTCGCTCGGGGCGCGCGCGCCTTCGCCGCCGCCTGGTTCGGCAGGGCCTGGTGCGCGAAGAGGTGAAGCGGAGGGCCGCGGGACCGTTACGGCGCGGCGCAGTTCGGCAGTGAGGACAGCAGCGCGGGGCCTTCACATGCCGCCTGGCAGCTTCTCGAGCCCGATGGCCAGCCGCGCAGAGCCACGGGCACCATGGGCTTCCTCAGCCAGGTCTGATTGATCAGGATCGACGTCGCGGGACTGGCGCTTTGGGCAGCATGTACCGGCGCTTCTTCGGCTGTTGGCGAGGTGAAACGCACGCTCAGTGAGAGTCCGTACATCAGCGCCGTCGCGATGGCTTTCCGTCGCGGTGCGATTGCAAGGTGTTTCCAGTCCATCGTTGGTCTCCGTCCGCGTCGTGGTGCGATGCTGAGATGTTTAGCGAACCAGATATCCGACTGCCCCAGAGCGATTGCCGTCCCTGTCGAGAGATTGCTGCTAACGCATGCGCCGGCGCCAATCGCTCGGCGTTTCTCCCATCAGCTTCTTGAACGCCGCGGCGAAGGCGGTCTGCGAGGAATAGCCGAGCGCCGCGGCGATCGAGACCACCGATTCGTCGCTGTCTCGCAGCATGTTCATGGCCTGCTCGAGCCGGTGCTGGCGCAGCCAGGCATGCGGCGAGAGCCCGGTGCTTTCCTTGAAGGCACGGCAGAAGTGAAAGCGCGAGAGGCCGGCATCGGAAGCCAGCGCATCGAGCGAGACGTCCGCATCGCTGTCCGAGCGCAACCGTTCGATCGCACGGAGCAGGACCTTCGGCGACAGCCCACCCATGGTCGGTTGGAGCGTGGTTGGCGAACCCGTGTGGGCGACCAGCAGGCGGGTGGCCAGAAGATCTGTCAGCTGATGACGGAACAACGTATCCAGGGCTCCGTTGCCCCCCAGCGCTTCCGCTGCGCTCAAGAGCAGTCTGGACGTAATGGGATCGGGATGCGCCGTCCGCTCCAGCAGGTCGGCCTGTTTGGTGGTCCCGGCTTCGTCGGCAACGCGCTTCAGCGTTGCATTCGGAAGATACAGCTGGACCACATCGACAGGCTTCGGAATATCCCATCGGGAGCTCGATCCTTCCGGAATGATGATCACGACTCCGGGACGAAACGTGCCGATCGCAACCGACTTTCCTGACCGGCGCTCCATGCGCTGCATTACGCCGTTGTACGCCATGATCACATGGTGGCTCATGGGCTCCACGACGTCGTGCAATGGATCATGTTTCCAGTGGGCGATGCCGGCGCCGGATGAGTCCAATGCCATGCGTGTCGGTTCGGTCCTGAGCACCCGCGCCATCTCCGCATCCGCGGCGCGCCGCTCGTGCGCCGCGCCATCGTCGGGCTGTTCGGCAGGTACGGGTGGCGGGCTCCTGTGCGAGGGATTGCGCATGAGTGCAGTGTTCCCGGTCATTGTGTGGGTTCTCCTGATTGCCTCTGGCTTCAAATCAGGGCCCGTATTTGTACGGGTCGGCGCGTGTTCTATGTGCGCGAGGGCATGGCGTCTTTCCTGAAGCGGCCATGCTTTGTCCGATCCTGCTCCGGGTAGGCGCGCGTTTTCGGAAACGCACGACGGACGGCGCCGGGTTGTCGAGGTCTTGAACGGAAATCTTGTGAAAGACGCTTTATGCCAAAAAATGCGGCAGGCTGTCACATGGCTATCGCTCTAACGAGCAAGTCCGGCATGGGTGATGATCATCCGGTTGGATTCACCGCGCCTCGTCCAGCGTGCAGGTCACCGTGCAGACCACGCCGCGCGGCAGGAAATCGACGGTTGCCTCGCCGCCGAGCTGGTCGCGGGCGCTGCGCTCGATCAGGCGCGAGCCGAAGCCACGCCGCACCGGCTCCGTCACCGGCGGTCCGCCGATCTCGGTCCAGATCAGCCGCAGCCGCGGCTTCGGTGTGTCGGCGATGACCTCCCACTCCAGCGTCACCCGGCCGGTCTCGTTGGACAGCGCGCCGTATTTCGCGGCATTGGTGGCGATCTCGTGCACGATCATCGACAGCACCACGGCAAGCCGCGGCGACAGCGGCACCGCGGGACCGTTCATCCGGATGCGCTCGGGCGCGTTGGGCAGGAACGGCTGGACCGCGCGCGCGATCACATCCCTTAGTTCCGAGCCGGCCCATTTCTCCTGGCTGAGCAGATTGTGCGCCTCGGCGAGCGCGCCGAGGCGGCCCTCGAACTTGGCCCGCTCCTCGCGGCTCGCGCTGCGGAAGGTCTGCACCGCGATCGCCTGCATCAAGGCCAGCGTGTTCTTGACGCGGTGGTTGAGCTCCTCGATCAGCAGATCGTGCAGCATCTCGCCGCGCGCGATCGTCGTCGCCATGCGGACCGCAAAGGTGAGGCCGGTCAGCAGCAGGATGCCGCCGATCAGGCTGGTGATGGCGATGTTGCGCCAGAGCGGGGCGATCAACGAACTCTCGGCGACGCCGGCAGCCACGGTCCAGCCGGTCAGCCCGGAACGGGTGTAGGCGGCGGCGAGCGCGACGCCGTCGAGCGACACGGTCGGAAGCGCCGCCTCGTTGCTGCGGAACATCTCGGTGTAAAGCGACGGCGAAGCGCGCTTGCCGAATGTCTCGCTGGGGTTCGGCGCGCGCGCGAACACGATGCCCTTGGCATCGAGCAGGGATACCGTCCATTGCCGGTCCGGGCGCTGCTTCTCCACCAGATCCTGAAAGATGCTGACCGGCGGGCTGAAGCAGAGGTCGTAGATCACCTCGCCGTTGCGAAGCACCGGCACCTCGACGGTGAGAACCTGTCGCCCATTGAGCGGGCCGGTGAACAGGTCGGAATATTGCGGCGCCCGGGTCGCAAACACCTTCTCGACGATCTCCAGATTGCCGCGCGGCGGCAGGTTCGCGGTGTCCTCCGTCGTCGAGGAGAACAGCAGCCGGCCCTTGCGGTCGGAGATCAGCACCAGGCCGCCCTTGCCATACTGCTCGAGGAAGCCGAGCGCGATGCGGCGAAAGTTCGGGAAGTCGTCGTTGCGCAGCGAGTTCGTCAGCGCGAGCACCTGCAAGCCGCCGGTCATCCGCTGCACCTCGGAATCCAGCACCAGGCGCATGCTGCGCACGTTCTCCAGCACGCGGCGGGTCGCGTCGCTGCGGTCCTGCTTGTAGTTGTAGACGGCGATGCCAACGGCGAAGACGATCAGCGGCAACATCGTTCCCGTGACCAGGAGGGCGAGCCGGACCGGCAGGGTGAACTTTGACAAACGCGGACGTCCCGATTCCAGCGCGACGGCGCCGGTTTATGATTTTGTCAGACCATACGGTCAGGACTTGCGCTGCGCCATGTTTTTTGCCTTCAGCGAGCAGACCAGAGAAGGGAATCGTTGTAACGCGGTCGCGGGTGTCCGCGCTTCAAGTCATGCCGATTGCGGCCAGCAACAGGCATATGGCGTAGATGGCCGCCAGGCTGACACCGGCGATCCGGGCCTCTCGATGCGATTTCATCGTCAACTCCGGGCGGGTGGCCGTCCTTGAGGCGGCCCCCCTCCATCACGTCCTGTCAGTCGATTTCTTGAACGACCGTTCGGGAGCCCGGATCCACCAACATCACGCGCTCGCCGGAATAGACGTAGCGGTACTTGGTGAGCGAGGGCCCCCAGTCGGCAGGAACTGCCTCGAGCTCGATGTCGCTCGGCACCGTCGCGCCGACGATGATCTTCTCTTTCGTCGTCACCGGACGAACGCGATGTTCGGTGACGTAGGATTTGATCCTGGTTCGGTACTCCGGCTCGATCTGAACGACGGCCGCGTGCCCGGTTCCGGTGGTCGTCACCACGGTGGACTGCGCGAACGCGCCAGTCGAGATCATCACCGCCGCGGCGGAAAGCAGAAACAGCTTCTTCGTCTTGTCCTCCTCGCTGGAATAAGTGCGGCGTCAACACCTCACTGTGGACGGCGTTCCTCCTGCTTAGGAACGAATTGCCGTTTCTTCCCGTTGGTGAACCTGCCGGGCTGGAAACGTCCGGCGATTGGAGGAGGATAAAATGAGGCTGAAGATCGCATCTGCAGCACTGATGCTTGCTGCATTGTCCCTGCCGGCGTTCGCGGCCGACGAGTTCTATGTCGTCCAGGACGTCAAGACGAAGAAGTGCACAATCGTCGACAAGAAGCCGATGGACACGTCCGTGACCGTCGTCAGCCCGTCGGGCATGGTCTACAAGTCGCGCACCGAAGCCGAGAGCGGGATGAAGACCGTCAAGGTCTGCACGTCAAACTGAGGAGGACGACAAATGCCAGTCCTTATTTTGTGGGCCGTGCCGGCTGTGTTGGTGATCGGTGGCGGCATTTATTTGATTGGTCACATGCACTAGGTCTGCGGCGGAAGGCGTGCGGATCTCTGCGTGCAGCGCACGGGGTCCGCAAGTCTTCCGTCTCCTGGGGGATTGGGGGCCGTCCATGCGACCTGCCGCGTGCGCGAGTTGCAGTGCAACAGGTCGCGCAGGAGTGGCCCTGCGACGAAGAGTACCTCCAGCTCATCCGAATTGGCTTCCGTCCCGCCGTCGTTTTTCATACCCTCCCCGAACGCTGGCCGTATGCCGGCCGCGCTCACGCTCCGGTTACAGGGGCGGAGCAACAAGGGAGGGAGACGATGAAGCGAAGATCATTTCTCGCTGGTATCGGTGCGACCACTGCGGCGGCTACGATTGGCATGCCGTCGATCCTCAAGGCGCAAGCGCCGATCACGCTGAACGGCGCAGTCCAGTTCAACGACGACCACGCCTTCAACCGGGCACTGATCCGGTTCGAAGAGCTGGTCAAGAAGTACTACGGCAAGCCCGTCAACTTCACCCTGCACAGGAACTCCTCGCTCGGCCTCGAGAAGCAGTATTTCGAGTACATGTCGCAGGGCAAAGCGGTCGATTACGGCATCGTCTCGCCGGCTCACATGTCGACCTTCGCCAAGGCGGCTCCGTTCATCGACGCGCCCTTCGTGTTCAAGGGCATCGAGCACATGAACAAGGTCGTCGAAGCCAATATCCTGGCGCCGATCGCCGACGAGGTCGCGGCGAAAGCCGAGGTCGTTCTGATCGGTTATTCCGGCGGCGGCATCCGCAACATCTTCGCCAACAAGCCGCTCAGGAATCTCGCCGATCTCAAGGGCCTCAAGGTTCGCGTGCAGGGCGCGCCGATCTGGTCGAAGACCTTTGCGGCCGTCGGCATGAGCCCGACGGTGATCGCCTATAACGAAATCTACAACGCGATCCAGAACGGCGTGATCTCGGCCGGCGAAAACGAGGCCGCCGGCGTCGAGGCGATGAAGTTCTACGAGGTGGCGCCGCATCTCAACTTGACCCAGCACGCCGTGTCGATCCGGCCGATCTGCTTCTCGGTGAAGACGCTGAAGACGTTGCCGAAGGATCTGCAGGACGCGATCATGAAGGCCGGCAAGGAGGCCGGCGACTACGGCCGTCAGCTCGAGTCGAGCGAAGAGGTGGTCAAGCTCGACACGCTCGAGAAGGCCGGCAAGCTCAAGCGCGTTCCCTTCGAGGAGCGGGACGCCATGAAGAAACTCGCCGACCCCGTGATGGCCACCTACGCCAAGGAAATCGGCGCGGAAGGCATTTTCGAGAAGATCAACGTCGCCTGACCGCTCCATGTCGACCGACGGAATATCGGGGCAAGCCTTGCGGCTTGCCCCTTTGGTGATGATTGCCACCGCGGAGCTCCCAATGACCGAAATACCTGTTGCGGCGACCCCGTCGCTATGGCGCCGAGCGACGGCGGCCTATGCGAAATTGCTCGAAATCCTGCTCGCGGCCTGTGTCGGCATTCTCGTCATCCCGGTGACGCTGCAGATCATATCGCGCTACACCCCGCTCATTCCCTCCTACATCTGGACGGAGGAGATGGCGCGCTTCCTGTTCGTCTGGACGATCATGATCGGCGCCATGGTCGGCATCCGGGAGTCGCAGCATTTCGAAGTCGACGTCTGGCCCGATCTGTCGCGGCGATCGGAGGCTCTGGTGCGAATCCTCGCCCGTCTCGGCGTGCTGGCGCTTGCATTTGTGTTTGTGTGGGCCGGTCTCGAATTCACACGGTTCGCCTGGAACAGGACGTCGGAGTTGGCTGATCTGCCGCTCTGGCTGATCCACGTCGCCTGGCCGGTGGCCGGCGTGACGTGGATCGTGTTTGCGGGCGAGCAGATACTTGATGAAATGCGGATTCTGGTTGGGGCGAAGCAATGACGGGGAATGTTCTTTCTGCCGGACAGGCCGCGGCGGTTCTGTTCGGGGTTTTCATCGGCCTGCTCGTCATTCGCGTGCCGGTCGCCTTCGCGCTTGGCCTTGCCTGCGTGCCGATCCTGCTGATCGAGCCGCATCTGTCGCTGATGACGCTCGCGCAGGAAACCTTCAACGCCTACAATTCGTTCATCCTGCTGGCGGTGCCGTTCTTCCTGCTCACCGCCAATCTGATGAGTATCGGCGGCATCACCGACCGGCTGGTCGCGCTGTCGCGATCGATGGTCGGACACTGGCCGGGATCGCTGGCGCAGATCAACGTCGTGCTCTCGGTGTTCTTCGCCGGCATCTCCGGCTCCTCGACTGCCGATGCGGCGAGCCAGTCGAAGATCTTCATCGATGCCCAGACCAAGGAGGGCTACGACCTCTCGTTCTCCATCGCGATCACGGCTGTATCGGCGGTGCTGGCAGTCATCATCCCGCCCTCGATCCTGATGATCGTGTGGGGCGGGCTGATCTCGACGTCGATCGCCGCGATGTACCTGGCCGGCATCGTCCCAGGCCTCCTGATTGCCGGCGCCCAGATGGCGACCGTGCACGTCTACGCCGTGCGCCGGGGCTATCCGACCTATCCGAAGGATAGCTGGCGGGACATGCGCTGCGCGATCTGGCGGTCGATACCGGCGCTGATGACGCCGTTCATCATCGTCGGCGGCATCCTGCTCGGATGGTTCACCGCGACCGAATCCGCCTGCGTTGCGGTGCTCTATTCCGTGGCGTTGTCGGCGTTCTTCTATCGCGAGACCGGTTGGCGCGAACTGTATGGGGCCCTGCTTGATACGGGACGCCTTGCCGGCGTTGCGTTGTTCTGCGTCGGCACCGCGAGCGCGTTCGGCTGGTTGCTGGCCTACTACAAGATTCCGCAGGAGCTTTTGGCCAACGTCTCGACCTGGGGCATGGGACCGATTGCAGCCGGCTTCTTCATTGCATTCTGCTTCCTGGTCGTCGGCTGCTTTCTCGACGCCATTCCGGCGATCGTGATCGTGGGCACCGTGCTGGAGCCGTTGGCCAAGTCCGTCGATCTGCACCCCGTCCAGTTCGCGATCGTCTCGATCGTGTCGCTGGCGTTCGGGCTGGTGACGCCGCCTTACGGATTGTGCCTGATGATCGCCTGCGCGGTTGCGGGCGTGCGGCTGCGCTATGCGCTAAAGGACACCGCGATCATGCTGGTGCCGATGCTGGTCGTGCTGGCGGCCCTCATCGTGTGGCCGGAGGTGTCGCTGTTCCTGCCGCGCCTGATCGTGCCGGAGATGCTGAAGTGAATGATCCCGCGGCCTCGGAGCCGCGGGATCATTTCGTTTGTCTTACAGATTGCTCTCGGTGATCGCGGCGTACACCATGCTGCGCAGCTCGCGCCGGAGCGGGTAGGCGCTCGAGGGCAGCACCTGCGTCATGAAGATGGCGATCAGCTCCTCGGCCGGGTCGATCCAGAACGAGGTCGTGGCCGCGCCGCCCCAATTGTATTCGCCGGGGCTGCCGGCGATCAGCGTTTCGGCCGGGCGCATCGTCACGGCAAAGCCGAGGCCGAATCCGATGCCGTTGTAGGTCGCCTCGGAGAACAGCGAGCGCGATACCTCGGGGAGGAAGCGACCGCCCGGAATATGGTTGGTCGTCATCAATGCCAACGTCTTCGGCCCGATCAGCCTGACGCCGCCGAGCTCGCCGCCGTTGAGCAGCGCCCGGCAGAAGGTGAGATAGTCCGCAACCGTCGAGCACAGGCCGCCGCCGCCCGAGATGAACGAGGGCGGTGACAGGAACGAGCTCGTCGCCGGATCGTCCTGGAGCGTCAGGCCCTCGCGGCGCTGGCCGGCATGGAAGGTCATGCCGCCGCCCGGGTCCGCCGAATAGCAGGCGGCAAAGCGATGGGCCTTCGAGGCCGGCACGTGGAAATCGGTGTCGGTCATGCCGAGCGGATCGAGAATGCGTGCTTTCAGGAACTGCTCGAACGGCATGCCGGAAATCTTGCCGACGAGGTAGCCCAGCACGTCGGTCGCGACCGAGTAGTTCCAGGATTCGCCCGGCGAGAACTCCAGCGGGATTTTCGCGAGCGCCTCGATCATGGTCTGGAGCGTGCCGGACTTCTCGACCTCGCCGACCTTCTCGGTGCGATAGGCGGCATCGACATTGGAGCGCTGCTGGAAGCCGTAAGTCAGCCCGGAGGTGTGGCGCAACAGATCGACGATCAGCATCGGCCGGGACGGCGGCCGGGTCAGGAAGGCCGGCGCGGTGCCGGCGACGAACACGCCGAGATCCTTCCATTCCGGAATGTATTTGGCGACAGGCTCGTCGATCGCGACGAGGCCTTCCTCGACCAGCATCATGAAGGCGACGCTGGTGAGCGGCTTGGTCATGGAATAGATGCGGTAGATGGTGTCGTCCTTGACCGGCACCTTGCGCTCGACATCGGCAAGGCCCTGGACCGAGCTGTGGGCGACCTTGCCGCGGCGATAGACCAAGAGATGCGTGCCCGGGAAACGGCCGGCATCGATGTAGCGGCGTTTCAGATGCGCATCGACGCGGTCGAGCGCAGCCTTGGACATGCCGACGGATTCGGGCGAGGCGGGGGTGGGGGCGAGCATCAGTTCCTCCGGGGCGTTTTGTCGGAAAGTTGATAGCGAAATGCCGGCCCCATTCCAAGCCGGTTGCGCTTAACGCGGCCCCGCCGACTGGTGTAGGCTGTACTCTGGAACGCCTCCAAGGCGCCCATCCGGGCCAACGAGAAAACTCAGGGCAAACGCACCATGACCCAGTTCAACGAGACCGAGCTCACCGAAGCCGTCGTCCGGAGCTTCGACCAGACGCCGACCCCGCGGGCAAAATTCCTGCTCCAGGAACTGGTGAAGTCGCTGCACGATTACGTGAGCAAGACCGGGCTCACCTTCGAGGAATGGGAATACGCCATCGATTTCCTGACCCGCACCGGCCACAAATGCACCGACACCCGGCAGGAATTCATCCTGCTCTCCGACGTGCTCGGCGTCTCCATGCTGGTGGACGCGGTCAACCACAGGGATCGCGAGGGCGCCACCCAGACCACGGTGCTCGGCCCGTTCTATGTCGGCGAGCACAAGGTGACCGCGCACGGCACCGACATCTCGCCGAACAATCAAGCCGGCGAGCGGATGTTCGTGCAGAGCCGCGTCACCGACCTGAAGGGCAAGCCGCTTGCGGGCGTTCCCGTCGACGTCTGGCATGCCGACGACGACGGCTTCTACGATTCACAGAAGCCGAATTATGACGAGGTCGGCGCCTCGGCGCGGGCGCGCTTCATCACGGATAGCGACGGCCGCTTCTTCTTCCGCACCATCCTGCCGTGCAGCTACCCGATCCCGACCGATGGTCCCGTCGGCGAGATGATCGTGCAGACCAATCGCCATCCGATGCGTCCGGCGCATGTGCACTTCCTCGTCAATGCCAAGGGCTACGAGCCGCTGATCACGCATGTTTTCATGGACGGCGACAAATACCTCGATTCCGACGTGGTGTTCGGCGTCAAGGACGACCTCGTCGCCAAGGTCGAGCCGCGCAACGACCTTGAGATGCCCGACGGCTCCAAGGCGAGCGGGCCGTGGCACCTGATGACCTACGAATTCCACCTCAAGCCCGGCGGCGGCGTGGCGCCGAAACCGCTCGGGGTGAAGGCGACGGAGCCGGCGTGATGGCTTCCTGCTGGGGCGCAAATTCAAGCCGTGCGGCAGGCAGTCTGGGCGCGTACGACGTCCGCTGTGCTTTTGATGGCGGCGCAACAGCGGACGTCACCGATGTCTGAGTTGGGCCCAATTCCGGACGCATGCACCGCAGCAAAACTCTTCCCCTCGTCGGTGGGCAAGCGGCGTTGTTGCAAGCGAGCGCTGAGAGGCGCTGAAGCCGACCGGGAACCCTGCCGCGCGAGTCTGGATTCCCGCGCTAGTTGGGATAAGGTTACGCGACCTGCGCAGAAAAAAATTGCAATCGACATCCGGGAGGAAGTGATGCTCGACACCACGCTCAGCGCGCGCGTCCAGGTTTTCCTCGACAAGTTTGAAGCCGCACTTGCGGCGGGCGATCTCGACGCCGCTGTAGGAATGTTCGCTCCGGAATGCTACTGGCGCGACCTCGTTGCCTTCACCTGGAACATCAAGACCATGGAAGGCCGCGATCAGGTCCGCGACATGCTCGCGCATTGTCTCGCGCATGTGAAGCCGCGCGACTGGAAAACCGCCGAGGGTGAAACGCCAACCGAGGCCGGCGGCGTGACCGAATCTTGGATCACGTTCGAGACCGAGGTCGCGCGCGGATATGGACTCATCCGCCTGCAGAATGGCCAGATCTGGACGCTCTTGACGACCATGGCCGAACTCAAGGCCCACGAGGAAAAGGCCGGCTTCAGCCGACCGCTCGGCGCCAGGCACGGCGTCAATCCCGGCGCCAAGACCTGGAAGGAACTGCGTGACGAGGAAGTCGAACAGCTCGGCTTCAAGTCCCAGCCCTACGTGCTTGTCATCGGCGGCGGACAGGGCGGCATTGCGCTCGGGGCGCGGCTGCGCCAGCTCGGTGTGCCAACGATCATCGTCGAAAAGAACGCACGCGCCGGCGATTCCTGGCGCAACCGCTACAAGTCGCTCTGCCTGCACGACCCCGTCTGGTACGACCACTTGCCCTACATCGATTTCCCCAAGAACTGGCCTGTGTTCTCGCCCAAGGACAAGATCGGCGATTGGCTGGAAATGTACACCAAGGTCATGGAGCTGAACTACTGGACGAACACCACGGCCAAACGCGCCAGTTGGGACGACACCAAGAAGGAATGGACCGTCATCGTCGAACGCGATGGTAAGGAGATTACTCTGCGGCCCAGGCAGCTTGTGTTCGCGACCGGCATGTCGGCCAAGCCGAACATGCCGAAAATCAAAGGCGCGGAAACGTTCAAGGGCGAGCAACACCATTCCTCACGCCATCCCGGCTCCGGCGGCTACAAAGGCAAGAAGGTGGTGGTGATCGGCTCGAACAATTCGGCCCATGACATCTGCGCTGCGCTGTACGAGGCCGGCATCGACGTAACGATGGTGCAGCGCTCGACGACCCACATCGTGCGCTCGGATTCGCTGATGGAAAGTATCGGAGATCTTTATTCCGAACGCGCCGTCCGCGGCGGAACGACGACGGCAAAGGCCGATCTGATCTTCGCTTCACTGCCATACCGGATATTGAATCAGTTTCAGAAGCCGGTCTACGACAAGATCCGTCAGGATGACGCCGCTTTCTATGCCGGGCTGGAGAAGGCCGGATTCAAGCTCGACTTCGGTGACGACGATTCCGGGCTATTCATGAAATATCTGCGTCGCGGCTCGGGCTATTACATCGATGTCGGCGCCTCACAGCTTATCATTGACGGCAAAATCAAACTGTTCTCTGGACAGGTCGAGGAAATCACGCCCAACAGCGTCAGGCTCGACAACGGCAAGGAATTGCCAGCGGACGTGATCGTCTATGCCACCGGCTACAGCTCGATGAACGGCTTTGTCGCCGATCTCGTGAGTACGGAGATGGCCGGCAAAGTCGGCAAGGTCTGGGGCCTTGGCTCGAATACGACAAAGGACCCCGGCCCGTGGGAAGGTGAGCAGCGCAATATGTGGAAGCCGACGCAGCAGGAAGGCCTATGGTTCCACGGCGGCAATCTGCATCAGTCGCGACATTACTCGCAATTCCTTTCCCTGCAGTTGAAGGCGCGCTACGAGAGCATCCCGACGCCGGTCTACGGCCTGCAGACTGTCCATCACAAGGCCTGAAATTGCGGAGTGCACAGCGGGGCTCGCGAATTGCGAGTCCCATGCTATTTCCGGGTCCCCGCACTTGCCAACGCAATGTCCGCCTTGTCTCGCTGAGCCGACATCGCTGACTTGATCCGCCAGGCCAGAAGAGGGCCAAGAGCAGACTAAGCGTCCGCAAGCGAACGGCGGTGGGTCAGCCAATAGTCATTCTGCCACCCCTCGTAGCCAAGCAACTCGCCAAAGCGCCTTTCGCGGTTATCGGACCAAGCTCCGGGCTCGCTCAGAAGCGTTAGCATTGCATCAACCCGCCACTCGTGGCCCGGTAAGGCGTAGAATAGCCTCCGGTATTTGAGCTGCGGCAGTTCAGGGCATGGTTCAATCACTTCGTGTCTTATCAGTCGGCCTACAGCAACATGCCTATCGAACAGCCGCCAATATCGAATACAGAAGTCTGGCTCATCACCAACGATATCCATGAAATATGCGAGGGGCTTTGTGCCCCTCAGCATTAGGCCGAGTTCTCTGTTGGTGTGAACCAAATAGGGCAGGTGACGAAGCCATTCGGGTTGCATGTTCGGCATCTTCACTGCACAACGTTAATTTCCGCTAAGGGTCTTGGCCGTGTAAAAACGGCTTTAATGGGCGTCGGTCCGGAAGCTAGGGACCGCGCCCTGTCTCA